>JAFLUB010000063.1 GCA_022509025.1 Oscillospiraceae bacterium
CCGGTGTGACGTCATGAAGCGAAGCGGAGTGACAAGGCAACGAAGTTGCCGCAACAAGGAGGCGCATAGGCGATGTATAGTCTGACCGGAGGTCAGCCAAAAGAATACAGAATATCGAAGTATACTTATCACGCAGCAAAATATTTTCCGGTTTGCGACAATGCGAAGCATTGTGACGAAGCATACCGGCACGGAGTGCCGGAAAATAAGTGAGACGTATTGCGAACGCGCACACTCACCAACAAAATTTAATTTTTAACCTCAGCAGAAAGATTTTCAAAAAATAAAATATTTTGCAACCTTTTGGGGTTATGAAAAGTATTATATATGAAGGGAGGGGGATTTATGACAGAGGAAAGGTCGCGTACGGACGTTTCATCTGACGAAACCATTCGCAGGTATTTCGACATGGTGTATCATCTTGCTTTGGCGCAAACGCGAAGTGTGACAAACGCGGAAGATGTGACACAGGAGGTATTTCTCAGATTTATACAAAAATACGATATCTTCAAATCGGACGAGCATATAAAAGCGTGGCTGATACGCGTTACGGTAAATTGCTCAAAAAGTATTTTCATGGGTGCCTGGAACAGAAAGACTGTTCCGCTCACAGAGGAAATATCATTTGACACGCCCGAAAAGAGCGAGGTTTATTTTGCGGTGCAGAACCTTCCTTCAAAATACCGCGCCGCAATACATCTCTTCTATTATGAGGATATGAGTATTAAAGAAATTGCCGACTGTCTCGGATTAAAGCAATCCACTGTAAAATCCCATCTCTTCCGCGGCAGAGAGCTGCTTCGCAATAAGCTGAAAGGAGGTTATGACTTTGTTTAGAAAATACTACAAAGACGCTAATAACGATATAAAACCAAGTGAAGAATTTATAAACAGTGTCATTGAAAACGCGCATCATAAAAATATCCATAGCCTTTCTGCCAGCGAAGTTAATGATGAAAAATCTTCAACGCTCATACCGCAGGCAGACAAGGCGTCAAATAGATATTTTGCCCATGTGCGATTTTCGAAGCTTGCGAGAAAATACTCGCACGAGCAGTCAAATCAGATTAACGTTCACGTTAATCGTCCTCCTATGATGCGCCGTTATACGAAATACGCGGCTTCGATTGCCGCCGCGCTGGTAATCGTATCCGCTGCTGTTATATCTATGCCTGTATGGCAGAGCGTAGAGAATAAGGACGATGGAGTAATTGTTGAGGAATTTACAATAAACAAATCCACGCCTCCCAATACCGCCGCAACCCCTCCCGTACCGGCGGATAAAAACGTGGTTGAAGGAGCAGTAACTACTCCCAATGTGAATCCGACACGCGACTCGTCTGATACAAGTAAACATTCATATAATGACAGCAAGGATATTGATCGCGCATTCGCCGGAAGCGTACGCGCAGCTTTTCCGGCTTTATCGGGAGCGTCAGCTCCGACAGGAAAAGAAGAAGCAAAAAAACAGGAAGAAAGAAAAGAAAAGGAAGAAAAGAGAGAGAATATATTCGCTTCTATATTGCCGGATATATGGAACACGGCGCTGAGCAAAAATCCGGAAGGAGTATCGGCAGGAAAGGAAAACGGTAATTCGCCGGAACAAACTGAAGAATTAACTTCTCATGCGCCAAAACCAACGTTTGATCCTGCTCAGTTCGCGCTGTATATGGATATATATAACAAATTTCACGACTCGTCTCATACTTACAATGACAGTGAAACCGCGACTGATTCGCAGGATAATTCAGGTCATATCGGCAGCGCTTCATCTTCATCAAGCGGCGCAAACAGTAGTTTGGGAAGCGCTGGCGGCGGACATTATGAAGATTCTGACAGTGCCCATTCAAAGCCTGACAAAAAACCAGGTTCAAGCGGTACGCAAGGCAGCGTAAACGGAAGTCATGGCGGAAGTCATAGCAGCGGCAATTCCCCGTCCGCTCCGGACAATTCAGAGGGCAGCGGCAATGATGACTCACCGGGTCAAAGCGCTCCGGATGATGATAACACTTCACCGTCCCCCGGCGCGCCTGACAGCAGTGACAGTTTTCCGTCACCCGGCGTGCCTGACAGCAGTGACAGTTTTCCGTCTCCCGGCGCGCCTGACAGCAGTGACAGTTTTCCGTCCGCTCCGGACGCTTCGGCGGGCAGCATATATATCCCTGCACCGTCAGGATATTGGTGTGAATACCGTTCGGACAGTTCCGCGTCATTTGTGAATGACAGCGGGGCACAAATCACAGTTGATATATCCTATTCCGGTGCGGCGGATTCTTCTCCGTCATATAGCGACAGCGGTGACAGTATCTCAGTGTCAATGACGGTAGACGGTATGAGAATAAGTATATACGCTGTAGGGGCGGATATGAGCAGTGTTGAGGAAGTAGTCGACGCGATTTATTCCGCTATATGATAAAGGAAAGGGAGATTAACGTGAAAAATAAATTCATGATAGCAGCGGTGACCGCGGTTACGCTTGGCACAATGATTTTTGCGTACGCGCAGACGCCCGCAGATGAATTAGTTGAAAAGAATATTTTAGAAGGCTATGAGGACGGTCAGCTTCATCTCGAAAGAACGCTGACACGCGCGGAATTTACGAAGATTTTCACTGACGCGTTTTTGAATGACGCCTCTGATGACACGGATACTATTGATACGGATATTTTCTCTGATGTGCCTGACAATCACTGGGCTAAATATTATATCGCGCGCGCATATGACGCAGGTGTTATACGCGGTTTCGATGACGGAACATTTCATCCTGAAGAAACAGTGACATATGAACAGGCTATGAAAATGATAATGCAGTATTGCAAAAACAGAAATATGGTATATCCGCAGGGATATATAGCTGCGGCGCTGGAAAGCGGCATAACGGACGGAGTTAAAGCTGTTATCGGCGAGGAAATAACACGCGGCGACGTTGTGAATATTATTACAAACGCAATGCAATATATGGAGGATAATAAAGAGCCGGATTATGAGTATTCATATTATACATTATCATACGCCGCACCGGGTTCAAAAGGCAGCGGCGGCGCAAGCAACGCGAGTGGCTCGGGCGGCGCGATAGATGCGATGATGAATACGGCGTCAGCGCCAATGATAGCGGAGAGCGCATTATACAGCTATAGTGATAGCGACAGTGGCTATTATGCGCCCGTGTCTTATGAATATCCGGTTTTCAATACAGAGGAGTATGACGCGAACGATGAAAACGTGTTCAAAAATGCGCTCATATCCCCTCTGTCAACATTCTCGATTGACACGGACACAGCCTCATACAGTAATATGAGAAGATATATTTTGAGCAATGCTCTTCCTCCGAACGGCTCAATAAGAACGGAGGAGCTTATCAATTACTTTGATTATGACAATCCTGCGCCGACTGACGGACGCCCGTTTGCCATTGCAACAGAGGTGGCCGAGTGCCCGTGGAACAGCGGCAATAATCTTGCAATGATAAGTATACAGGGTGAGGAAATGACGGAGAGAAAGCCGTCAAACCTTGTTTTCCTTGTTGATGTTTCGGGTTCTATGTACACAAGCGATAAGCTTCCGCTTGTTAAGAAATCCCTGAAGCTTTTGCTTGACGAGCTTGACGAAAACGATACCATATCTATAGTAACGTACGCGTCAGGTACCGGGGTCGCGCTGGAAAGTACGCCGGTTTCGGAAAAGGATAAGATAATTGAAGCGCTTGACCGTCTACAGGCGGGCGGAGGCACGAGCGGCGCCGCAGGCATAAATCTTGCGTATGAACAGGCTCAAAGCAATCTCATTGACGGAAACAACCGCATAATTCTTTGCACGGACGGTGATTTTAATATAGGCGCGTCATCTACGGGCGACTTAGAAAAGCTTATCACAGAAAAGCGCGATAAAGGTATTTTCCTGACGGTGCTTGGTTTCGGTATGGGAAATTATAAGGACAACCGTATGGAAACTCTTGCGGATAAGGGTAACGGAAATTATGCGTATATCGACAGCGAGCGTGAGGCGAAAAAGGTGTTTGTGGACGAGATGCCGAAAACACTATACACCATTGCGAAGGATGTCAAAATTCAGGTTGAGTTTAATCCGGTGGCCGTTAAGGAGTATCGTCTTGTGGGATATGAAAACAGAGTGCTTAACAACGAGGATTTTGATAACGATAAAAAAGATGCCGGTGAACTCGGCAGCGGCGCGGCAGTAACCGCGTTCTATGAGATAGTTCCGGCTGACGGCAGTGAAACGGCGGAGCTGAAATATCAGACGGCGCAATTAAATGATTCCGATGAGCTTATGACAGTTAAAGTGAGATATAAGGAGCCGGACGGGGATGAAAGCGAGCTGATAGAACAGAGCGTGGACAATAATTTGACGGAAAATCCGAGCGGGAACTTCACATTCGCCGCGGCTCTGGCGGAGCTTGGAATGATACTTAATGATTCGGAATATAAGGGCAGCGCGGATATGAACAGCGTCCTGAGCCTTGCGAGAGAGGGCATAGGTGAGGACAGCTTCGGATTCAGAACGGAGTTTCTGCATCTTGCCGACCTGCTCCGATATATGATGGACTACGGCGAGATGGATTATTAAAACGATTTTATAAATTTATGAGCGAACCCCTTGACTTTTAATTGATTTTGTAGTAGAATAATAGGGCAGTTTGGTTATAGGGGTGTAGCTCAGTTGGTAGAGCAGCGGTCTCCAAAACCGCGTGCCCAAGGTTCGAGTCCTTGTACCCCTGCCAGATAAAAGTCTTGAGAAGTTGGATTTTAAGCCATTCTCAGGACTTTTCTTTTCGCTTAAATCTCATTTTGTCCTTTGTTTGTCCTTTATTCTAACTTGAAATTACTTGCCACAGCTTCGCTTGCCTTTGCCTGTGCTTTAGCAAAGGAATGGGCATAAATATTTAATGTTGTACTTGCGTCGCTGTGTCCTAAACACGATTGAACTGTTTTAACGCTTGCACCGCTATCAATCATAAGACTTGCTGCAAGGTGTCTAAACGAGTGTGGTACAACATATCGCAAGCCTTCTGCTTCACAGAATTTGCGAAGCCATTTGCTCGGTGCTGACGGTGAAAGTACCTGTCCTTCACTTCGTTTGAAAACAAAATTATTTTCTTCCCATTTACTTCCTAGTGATATGCTTTCATGCTCATAAAAAGCCTGTAAGCGCTTCAGATAAGTAAAGATTATATCGGGAAGTTTAAGACTTCTGTTTGACGCGGATGTTTTGTGGCGTCAAGCACATTGCCTTTATCTTTAATATGGTACAATGCCTTTTCTACGGTGATAATATGATTTGTAAAGTCAATATTATCCCATGTCAGACCGCCTAACTCACCCCTGCGGAAACCGCTGTAAATCGCTAAAATGAAATAGCATTGATACACAAGCGGCGCTTTCTTTATAAGCGTATCAATGAAAGTCTGTGCTTCATCTAAGCTATACATATCGCGCTTATTATTTTTTACCGTAGGAATAACAGCGTTTCGGCATGGGTTTTTCAAAATCATCTCAAGCCGTATTGCATAATTAAACACAGAAGATACATAAGATATGTAGTTCTTAACAGTTTGCGCACAAAGCGGTTTTTTACCTTGCTTTTCGTTTCCGTTCAAAAGTGATATAATCAGATTTTGAATAATTTGTGTATTGATTTTGTCAAGCCGAAAATGCCCGATTTCCTCATTGATACGCTTTATTGTGTGGCTCATATTGTCAATGCTTGTTTGCTTCAAATTGTTTTTAGCGTATTCTGATTTCCAACGCTCCGCAAACTCTGCAAACTTTGTCGCTGATGTCATAAAGCCGTTCATGCAAGCGTTCTCGAACATCACTGCTTGACGGTTTAATTCTTTCTCAATCTGTTTTGCTGTCATACTCGCAGTAGGTTTCCATGACTTTGTACGGATAACCTGTCTGCCATTCATATCATAGCCACAGCTAACGCGTATCTGATAGCTGTCGCCTCGTTTTCTAATGGTTGCCATTAATGAACCCTCTTTTTATTCATCTGTGACATATCCTCTGAACTTCAATTATATCAATCATGTGATAGGGTAGTCAACGATTATTTATTTTGTAGTACTTCCAAAAAAATTTAATATATTTTTTGCACTTAACCCTCTTTCTTCAAAATCGGCACAGCTGTATAGAGGTAATATATCTGTTACCTCTGTATTTCCCTGTATAAACTGACTGGAAACCACGTAAATACTATCCCTGTACACACTTTTCAGTCTCTGTCTCCATAAAATACAAAAGGCATATTGCCTGGTTAGTAATATTGCCGCAACGGTTTATCGGATATGAAAATCCTGCGACAGCATCATATCTGCTAAACTCAGGTGCATTGCGCCGATGCTGAAATATATCTTAGCGGAGATATATGTATGTAATATTTATACACAGCCGCTACTGTGTTCGGATTACCGCCCTAACCCTGAGGATTTTATAGGAAAAATCCGCAAAATCTGGAACGTAATAGATTTGGTTTTTGTATCGTAGTTAATACACTATGTGTCCGTGTACCTGCTTACAAAGCGGTGTAAACAGTACCGATAGAACAGTTTGGTGCTTAAATTGATTTTTGATTTATGAAACAAAAATAGATAAAAAAAGAAACCAAAAAATATAGACTATTACTGATAAATCTGTAGTTTGGTTTCCGTATATAGATTTAGCTCCTGAAATAGATTTTGTGTCAATCGCGACATCTCGATTGACAACTTAAGACTTAAATAAACTGTGTTTCCTAAATAAAAATAACGGTTATGGGCGCACTATCCCTAGGGATAATTTTTACTCATAACCGTTTAACATAACCATTTTTTATAACTAAATTATACACCAATAGACTCATTATTGCAATACTGAAATATAAATCTATTCTAACTTTTCATCGCAGTATTCGACAGAATTTATACCAGCGGCAATTCTATTTGTATTTTCAGTCCTTTGCTGTAGGTCTGGCGGGACTCGTATTTCTGGCGAAAGATTTAGGTCACGTATGGCCGTACTCGCTCATGGCGTACAATGCTCCGCAGGAGCTTACGCAGAGTGGCTACGGACAATTTATATCGGTATGTGTTGTGTATATCATTGCATTTACTATTATCGGAAGCGTCATTGCGGCGCGGCGGGATATATAAATAATACGGCATTATTTCATGCCGTCTTATCGTTGTAAACGGTTGAAATGTTTCTGTCTTAGTGGTATAATGGGGGCAATTAAAAAATCGGAATCGATAGGAGTATTATCGTATGAAAGAAAACAAACAAATCAGTATTCTTTTCCCATTTTATGAGGGTATCAAATATAAACAGCTTTCGGAATTAGCCTGTCATGATTTAGGAATTGATACATTATGCCGCGAGCTTACAAACGATAACAATGAACAAAATCTTATAATGAGTGTCATATCAAATATGACATCAGACACCCATGTTGCACTTTACAGGCAGAAGGTATTTGTAGATATTCTTAATCTTCCTGACCTAAGAAAGCAGATGTTAGAGCTTTTTGATAAGATAGAATTCATAAGAAATTTCAGCACTTCACATATTGACTCTGATGAGAAATTGGGCTTTTGGCATCTTATTCACAGACTTGATGAGCTTGACGATTATATTAGCTGTGTTGAAGCAATGAGAGAATGCCTTTCAGACGCTAAAATAAAGTCGGAAGGACTTCTGAATGTCAAGAAATATATTGACGATTTATATGAAGATTCCTGTTTTGGGGAAATGAAAAAGGACATTGCAGAGCTGAAAGCGAGGTCTTCAAATATACAGAGTGTTACACTTGGTATAAATGTCAATGAGAGATTTGAAGCTGTTAGTATGGGGCTTATATCTGTAAATAACAAGCCATTTAAGAAATCGAGCATCGTCAGTAATTTTGCCGACGCAATATCCTCGAAAAATAAGCTTCATGACGGTACTGAGTGGGACGGTGATATGCACTATCATCATATAGATAAATACAATAGTGAAAAATTATCTCCCTTAGAGACAGCCGGTAGATACATGACTTTGAAAAACGCTCCTTTTGCAGATAAAAACATAAGGGCAACTGTTTTCAATATTCCTGATGGTGATGGGGCGACCAATTCGACATTTTATCTTGATACGGTGTTGAATAAAATGCTGGATTCCTTGATAAAGAAGCTTCGGGATACCCTTAATAAATACGCAGATATTGCCATTGTCAATATTTCTCAGATAATGCCTGAGTTTATGTATTATATCAGATTTGCAGAGTTTATAAGCAGAAACATAGAAAGAGGTTTCAAATTCTGTGAGGCTCAGCTTATAGACAGTGAAAATGTCTCTATGGATGCTAAGGATATTTACAACCTCAAGCTTGCCATGAATTTGCAAAGTGCTGATGAGTTAATCTATAACGACTTGAAATTCGATACCGAACACACTATTTATATCCTTACAGGTGCAAATCGTGGCGGAAAAACTACTATCACACAAGCCGTAGGACTTATGTTTATACTCGCACAGGGAGGGATATTTGTACCCGCGTCGTCTTTTGAATATAAACCTGTGGATTGTATATATACGCATTTTCCCGCAGATGAAGATAAGACCATGGATCTGGGAAGACTTGGAGAAGAATGTGTAAGATTTAAAGCTATTTATTCTGAGTGTACAAAGGATAGTCTGCTTCTCCTTAACGAAACATTCTCAACTACTTCTTTTGAGGAAGGCTTCTATATTGCGAAGGATTCTGTAAGAGCGCTTTTGAAAAAACAGGTAAAAACTATCTACAATACCCATATGCATAAGCTTGCGGCGGATGTTGATGAAATGAATATGAAAAACAGCGGAGTCAAGGTTTCCTCACTTATTATGAAAAGCGATAACGGAAAACGTTCGTTCAAGTTGGAGATAGCCTCACCCGAAGGCTTATCATATGCAAAGGATATCGCTGAAAAATATGGTGTCACTTATGAAATGCTTACAAATTAAAATATATTTACGGAGAAACGGTAATGAAAAAGATATTACTTTTACAGGTATCCCGCTTAATAAATGGTTTTTTGAAACAATGGTAACATCGCACTTCGGTAATACGTGGACATTCCCTGTTGGTGCGATAGTAATAATCCTTGTATTGGTAGCGGTATCGTGTATCGCGGCGGTATATGCCCCGTCAAAGCGCATACGCGGGATGTCAATTATTGATACAATTCATACAGAATAGAAAAGACACTCCAAAAGTGATGCACTTTTGGAGTGTCTTTTCATGTACAACTTTGTTATATATGCGAATTGAATATTACTAATAATTGTGATATAATAAAATATACATAAGTGTTTAAATTATAAAAATTCAACTTCTATCTTAACGTCTGGTACTTTTTTTATACACAAGTTGAAAATGGCGCTTGTAGATAAAGGCATAATCAAAAATTGCAACATTTATAATATAATTTATACAGTTCTTAACGAACTTGAAGAACTTCATGGAAAAGTTTCAAACATAAGTCACATTGAATACCCATGTGTAATATATACTCTCTCATATCAGGACGGAGTTATTCATGCACTTGAACGTTTTTTACAAAATTATCAAACTGGGGAATACAATCAGCTAGGTCGATCAGGAAAAATTGCTCAAGAATACAATGAGTGGGTTAGAAAATACCATGCCGCTGGTAACTACTTGGAAGAAGTATATTATGAGGGTTATATTAATGGATTGGTTTTGATTGAAAAATACGAAAATGATAATAGCATTGTAAACAATTTCCCTTTTCTGTATCTTCCAAATTCGAAACAATCCTTAACAACTTACTCTGTTTTCGAGAAGGAATTAACCCGTGTATAAAAAAAAAATAGTAAGTATCTTAAATATGCACGAAAATTTGTTGATAAAAATATAAGTGCAGATGGTATAGTAGTACACCATCCTCCATATTAGTTTTGCTTGCTTGGTAACAATATGG
>JAFLUB010000064.1 GCA_022509025.1 Oscillospiraceae bacterium
ATTATAACATAACTGCGAAGGCGGCAACGTCGTCGTAGCGTTGTGATACAATGTTCTCTCAGGCGTCAAAATCTTTGATTTTGCTTACGCCGTGAGGTTATTATATAATATTATAAGAAAAATGTAAAGTAAAAACAGCAAAAATCAATCATAAAATCATCATAACATACTCATTTTGTGTTGACATAAGAATATATATCTGTTAGAATATACCCATAAGATGCTCATAAAATAATCAATAAATTATTAACATTATAAAAAACAGATAATAAAGGAGTAAGAGGACTATGAACACGATTGAAGCAATTACTACCCGCCGGAGTGTCCGGCAGTTTTCAGATAAGCCGGTGGACAATGCGCAGATTGAGGCTATTGTTTCTGCCGCATCGTTTTCTCCATCGTGGAAAAATACACAGACAGTACGATACATTGCCATCACCAATCCGGAGGCAAAAGAGACTATCGCAGCCAAGATGCTGCCGAGTTTTAACTCCGATAATGTGCGTTCCGCGCCTGTTCTGATTGCTATGGTTACGAAAACAGGCCGCTGTGGTTATGAGCGTGACGGTTCGTTTACGACGAAGAAAGAAGACCGTTGGCAATATGTTGATGCGGGTATTGCGTGTCAAACTTTCTGCTTAGCCGCTCATGAATTGGGGCTGTCCACCGTCATTATGGGTATCTATGATGAGGAAAAGCTGCCCGCATTTCTGGGATTAAAAGACGACCAGATTCTAACGGCGCTTATCGCTCTTGGTTATGCCGCAAATAATCCGGTTTGTCCGAAGCGAAAGAGTGTTGAGGAATTACTGCGCTATATCTAAGCATTGTGAGCGCAGCGCAATTACAAAATTTGGGATTAAAGAAATGACAGGTATATATAAAGGGGATTTATATATTGGATAAAACGATAAATGATTTCACAACAGGAAGCATTCCGAAGGCTATGCTCCGCTTTTCACTTCCGTTCTTTTTGACAAGTCTGATTCAGTCACTTTACAACATTGCGGATATTATGGTTATTAGTCGCTTCTGCGGCACAGCCGGAGTTGCGGGAGCAGCTATAGGAGGAAATATTTTAAACACCGCAACATATACAATCATCGGACTTTGTAACGGCGGAGCGATTATGACGGCACAGTATGCCGGAATGAAAAGCGATAAGGATATAAAGGAAACAATAAATACGACCTTTGGATTAATGCTGATTTTGTCGGTTGTTTTTACAGCCGCAGCGCTGATTTTATCAGATAAAATTCTGACGCTGCTGAACACGCCTGCGGAGGCTTTTGAACAGACTAAATCATATTTTTCCGTATGTATGTTCGGAGCGGTATTCATTTTCGGTTACAACACCGTATGCGCGGTGCTCAGGGGATTGGGAGATTCAAAAACACCGATGTATTTCGGCATTGGAGCGTGTGTTCTTAACATTTTCCTCGATTTGCTGTTGGTAGGCGGATTTAATATGAACGCGTCAGGCGCGGCGCTTGCCACAATAATTTCGCAAGCCTCCGCGCTTTTGGGCTGCATAATTTATCTGAAAAAGCGCTCCTTCATTTTTGACTTTAAGCTGTCCGGCTTCAGAATTATTCCGAAAAAAGCAGTTGATATTTTAAAGCTCGGTCTCCCCGGCGCGATACAGAGCGCGATTGTTTCGGGCGGATTTTTAATCGTATCATCAATCACGAACAGCCTCGGAGTAAACGCGGCATCAGGAGTGGCTGTCGCGGCAAAAATAAATAACTTTGCTCAGATGCCGGCCAACTCCATAGGTATGGCTGTTTCATCTATGGTAGGACAGAATGTGGGAGCTGAGAAATTTGACCGTGCGCGCGGCACATTAAAGACCGGTATTGCGGTCTCGCTTTGCATAGGAGCTTTGCTGTTTTTATTTGTAGAGTCATTCCCGCTGCAGCTGATGGGACTGCTTGTTGATGATGCTGAGGTTCTCAGCGAAGCACTCCCGTATTTGCGCGTTACGGCATTTGATTATTTGCTTGTAGCGTTGATTTTCCCTTTGAACGGCTTATGCAACGGCTCGGGACATACGCTGTTTACAATGATACCGTCAATATTTTCATCGGTAATCGCGCGTATTCCCGTCGCTGTATTCTGCGTGAGAACTTTGAATTTGGGACTGCTCGGTGTCGGCATCTCCACGCCGACAGGAACGATAAGCGCAATTATCATCTGCGCTGTATATTATTTCAGCAATAGATGGTGCAAACGCGTGGTGTGATACATTTAAGATACAAATGCCTGACTGCATTAGAGTTGCCCGAAGATTTATAATTGATTTAAAAAGAAAAATTGAATATGATAAAATTATGTTTGATAAAATCTTATCATTCTTTAATGAAAATTTGAAGAGGATATAAATTTTACAGAGGAAATACCATGTATCCCGCTCAGATTAAATTGATTCCGTATCCGTTTACTAAAATACATTTACCTTCGCGTGACAGGGGCACAGGTCTCATGTCATTATCTCCGCTGCCGCCTGCATTTTCCATGATGAATGATGACAGAAACGACGCGGTGTATGATGTAGTATATGATGTAGTATATGACGTGGTATACGATGTAGTGTATGATGTAGTAAATGATGTAGTATACGAACTGTATTGATATCCGTATACATACGATGTTGTGTAGCTTGATAAAAGGTATGAAGCGGCATAGCTTGATAATGATGTTCCCGGAGATGAAGCCGCCGTGACATCCGCTTCCGGTGTATCTTGTGGCTGAAATACAGGCTCAAAGCCGTCAAATGTTATGTTAAGCCTGTCCGCGCCGGACTTATCTGTATGTATAACAGCGCGCGCGTCACCTATCGCGGTATAGGATATACCGCGCACAAGAGGAAGATGGAAGCTGCCGTCACAAATACAGATGTTTGTGACCCCGTTATTCACGGCATTGTCAAGCTCGCGCTGAGAAAACACAATTACATCAAAAGCCACAACATCTCCTCCTTTGTTGGTAATTAAACTAATTGTACCATAAATTTGCCGTTCATACAAGCAAAAGAAAATTATTTTTTATTTCTGTTTTCTATCATTTTATTTATCTGTGCGCCGTAGAGGAATATATTCATACAGAAATACAGCCACAGCATCAGAAATACAAGCGCTGTAAGAGAGCCGTAAACATATGAGTAATTCGAGAAGTTGTTTATATAAATCGAGTATATAAACGAGAATACCATCCAGCCCGCCGCCGCAAATGCCGCGCCGGGAAGCTGTTTCTTAAAGCTCGTTTTCCTGTGCGGCAGAAATGTGTAGAAAAGCGCAAAAAGTACCGTCAGATATGCCATGAATATCAGGATTTTGCCGCGCAGAAGAAACTGAAAGATATCTGATAAAATTATCGAGCGGGATACTAAAAACTGCTCCACCTTGTTTCCGAAGCCGAAAAATATTATTGTAACTATAAGCGTCGCAATAAGCGCAAGCGTGTAAATTACAGATATAAAGCGGCTCACAAACCAGTTTCGCATCGGAGCATGGTATACGTTGCTCAGTCCCATATAAAGACCCATTATACCTCTTGATGCAAGCCACAAGGTAGACACGGCTGTTATGGATATTACCGGTACAGACGAGGATTTATAGAAAAGCTCGTTCAGTATAGTTGTCACAAATTCGCTTATCTGAGCCGGAATGTATAAGTCTACCGCGCTCAGAATTGTTTTCTGGTCAATACTCAGAAATATATTCACTATCGAGAATATCAGCATGCACAAGGGTATGACGGAGATGATAAGGAAAAAAGACGCCTGCGCCGCGTACACGCCCGCGTTATCCGCCATGAGCGCGTAGATAAAATCGATTATTTTTTTCAATATATTTCTGACTTTTTTCATATTAATCTCCATTACTCAGTTTCAAACGGTCCTGACCTGCAAAGGTCGGAATTTCAAAATGATATTCAGCAGTCGGAAATGCCTCAAACATAGCGCCCATGTTGTTTGCCTGCTTCGATGCCCATGCGACATCGGTCGCATACTGATGAACAGCGGGTGAATCGGGATTCCAACGCATCTTATATAGTGTATTCTGGTGATAGCGCGGATTATTTATATAATTTTCACTTATCCATTCCGCGCCGCCCATGATTGCGTCCTCAACGCTCGTCCAGCCCTGCTCGTAAGCAAAGCGCGCGCCCTCTGTTTCAGGCGCTATGTCCACCGCGCCAATGCCGAACATATTGTATACGGTTGTGCCGTTATGGTCAATGCCGTTTGCAAGCTTCGATGTTCCGCTGCCCGTTTCAAGACACGCGTGTATCACAAGATAAACCTCGCTTATATTATTCTTTTCCGCCGCGCGTTTAAATATATCTCCCGTGCCGCTTAAAATACCCTTACCGTTAAGGTAAGTGTCAAGCGTGGACGCGTCAACATCGTTCGATTTGTCTAAAGACATAAACTGATATTTATCATACCCAGAAACAAGGTTTTCGGGATTTACATATTGTTCCACGTCAGAGCTGTCCGCGCTATACGCGTTTGTCGTGAATACAGTCGGCGATGCAGTAAGCTGAATCCCGACCATTTCATCCATTGTCATTGAATAGTCCGTGTATATAACAGGCATATCCTTACTGCGCTTTTCCCATGTTGAAACAGTTACCGCGCATTTTGCTATGAATCCGCCGTCAACGGTTTCGGCGATAACCTCTGCCTCACCGACTCCGTTCGGAGAGATAAGACCGTCTTTATCGACATATACAACCGATTCGTCAGATGATGACCACTTAACATCTTTTATCGTAGCGTCCTCAGGAGAGACAAACGCGCTAAGCTGAGCCGTCACAGGCTTATCGGCATAAAGAGTCATTTTATCCTGCGACATTGTAACGCCTTCCACGCCCTTTACAACGCTTATTTTCATCTTAGCCACTGCTTTACCGCAGCGTACGTCTATCATTGTTTCGCCTATCTTGTTATTCGCGGTAACAAAACCGTCTTTGTCAACAGACGCGATACTTATATCTTCGGATGTATATGTAATCTCTTTATTTGTCGTATTTACAGGCATAACCGCCGCTTCTATCTTTTTTGGCTCGTTATCCCTGTCCGCATAAAAGATAAACCGCCCCTCTTTCAGATTTATCGTCCGCGCCTGAACCTCGTCCCATGTGGACACAGGCGTGAAATATATCTCGTCAGAAACATATGTATCATCGTCAATCTCCACCTTGTACGCGCCGAAAGCGACAGAGGTACAGAATATAACAGCCGTAGTTATTATTGCTAAAAGCTTTTTCAAAAGTAACACCACCTATACATTATTCTGTTTTTTCTTAAGCAATGTTTATTGAATTATTTTATAAAATAATCGTATTAATGTCAATGGAAAATCGTATTTATGTATGTTTTTATATCTCAAAAGTCACTTTTTTCTGAAAAATCATTGTAAATTACTGAGAAATGGTATATAATTAACTGAAACATACGAATAAAGGAGAATTATATGGAAAACACAGAACAGTTATCCGAGCTTTTGCAGGTTCGCCGCGATAAGCTTTCGGAATTGCAGAATGAAAACCGTGACCCGTTTCATATCACGAAGTTTCAGCGAACACACACATCGGGTCAGATTAAGGACAACTACACCGAAGAGGACCGTGAACTAACAAAACGCGGCTCTGAGGAGGTAGAGCATATAAAGGCGAAAATTTCTCATCTTGACGGTCAGATTGTGTCGGTTGCCGGACGTATAATGTCTAAAAGAGGCATGGGTAAGGTAGGCTTTGTCCATGTGGCGGATATAGACGGTCAGATTCAGCTTTTTGTTAAAAAGGATATTCTCGGCGAGGACGAGTATAACCGCTTTAAAAAGCTTGACATAGGCGATATAATAGGCGCGGAGGGTGAGGTGTTCACCACGCAGACAGGCGAGATTTCAATAAGAGTAAACACTATTACTCTTTTATCGAAGTCGCTTCTTCCGCTGCCCGAAAAATTCCACGGCATGACCGATACAGACCTGCGCTATCGTCAGCGTTACGTTGACCTTATTATGAATACGGACGTTAAGGACACGTTTATAAAGCGTTCAAAGATTATTGCGTCGATACGCTCATATCTGAACGGTCAGGGATTTCTGGAGGTTGAAACGCCGATGCTCGTATCAAACGCGGGCGGCGCGGCGGCAAGACCGTTTGAAACGCATTTTAACGCGCTTGACGAGGATTTCAAGCTCAGAATTTCACTTGAATTATATCTGAAGCGTCTTATCGTGGGCGGTCTGGAGAAGGTTTACGAGATAGGCAGAGTGTTCCGTAACGAAGGTCTTGACACGCGCCACAACCCTGAATTTACGCTTATGGAGCTGTATCAGGCATACACCGACTACCACGGCATGATGGATTTGACGGAGAATATGTACCGCCATGTTGCTCAGGAGGTTCTCGGTACAACGAAGATTGTATATAACGGAATTGAAATGGATTTGGGTAAGCCGTTCGAGCGCATTACCATGGTTGATGCGGTAAAGAAGTATGCAGGTGTTGACTTTAACGAGATACATTCGCTTGAGGAAGCGCGCGCGGCGGCGGACGAGCATCATGTGGAGTATGAGAAGCGTCATAAGAAGGGTGATATACTGAATTTATTCTTCGAGCAGTTTGCGGAGGAGCATATGATTCAGCCGACATTTGTAATGGATCACCCGATAGAGATTTCGCCGCTCACGAAGAAAAAGCCGGACAACCCCGAATACGTTGAGCGTTTCGAGTTCTTCATGAACGGCTGGGAGATGGCGAACGCGTACTCGGAATTAAACGACCCGATAGACCAGCGCGAGCGTTTCAAGGCGCAGGAGGAAATGCTTGCTCAGGGCGACGAGGAAGCAAACACCACCGACGAGGATTTCATGCGCGCGCTGGAAATAGGTATGCCCCCGACGGGCGGTATAGGCTTCGGCATAGACAGAATGTGTATGCTCCTTACCGATTCACCGGCTATACGTGATGTTTTGCTGTTCCCGACAATGAAAACACTTGAGCAGTAATTGGCTTAAAATCAAGGATTTCAGAGATTTAAAACCAATATTTACGACCAATTTACGACCAAATTATAAAGGGAACGTGCTCAACAAGAAAATAACCGCCCGAAGCATTGTAACCTCGGGCGGTTTTTGTATGTATTTTATTCTATTGTTACCGTTTTTGCTTCGCACAATGGACGCATTCCGTTAAGACTATCCCAAATAAGCGGTTTTACAGTGTCGGCGGTTTCAGCTTTAACTGTTATGGTTTTATTCGTATCACCTGCGGAAATTGTTTCAAATTTTACTCCTGCTATCGCTCCATTATTGAATACAACCGCAATTATATTGCTGTCATATTCTACACTTTCAAGCGGTATAGTAATCTCAACTGTTCCCGACTTCGCTGTTGCTGTTACAGTATCTAAAATTATCGGTGAAGCTGTGCCTACAGCGTTATAACGTATTGACGCACTGGAGAGTATTTCATTATTCTCACCTATGCTTATATCTTTCCATTCTCGTGATGAGCCTGTGTAGAACACTGCTTTCAAGCCATTACAGCGATTGAACGCACTATCTGCAATATTGGTTGTGCTTTTGGGTATCATTATATTATTCAAACTGTCGCAATCAGCAAACGCATAGTCACAAATTTTTGTAACTCCGTCAGCTATTTTATATTCTGTCAATGTTTTTCTTGCGGGATATTTAACCAGTTCTGTCATGTCTTTGTTATACAGAACTCCATCAATGCTTGTGTATGACGTATTGTCTGTGTCAACATAAATGTCGGTTAAATTGTTATATGTTTCTGGGGCAAATCCTGCGGCATTAACAGCGTCAAACGCATAAGTATCGATATTATTGACGCTTTTACCGATTTTAATACTTGATAAGTTGCTGCACCGAATAAAAGTCGATGTTTCTATGGTTGTAACATTGTCAGGTATTATTATTTCTGTTAATCCACTACAACCACTAAATGCGCTACGGTTAATGTTCTTTAGACTGTCAGGTAGAGTTATTTCTGTCAACTCGCTACAATTACTAAACGCTCCACAAGCAATAAGACGAGTACCGTTATCTACCGCATATGTCCCTGATATGCTTTTATCCGCATATATCAAACAATCGTCAATATATAGAACTCCACTATCTAAATTATTATAGTATATTGCTGTATCTTTAAATGCGTCACCATCGATGTATGTTACACTGGACGGTATATTTATTTCCGATAAATTACTACAATTCCAAAATGCTTCCATTCCAATGCTTGTAAGTCCTTCTTCTATATGCACTTTCTCTAAAGCACTGCAATTATAAAATGCCATGCGTCCTAAACTTGCCACATTTGCAGGAATTGTGACACTTGATAACCCACTACACCCCATAAAAGCGGAATCATCAATTTTTATTATGCCGTCAGACATAGGCAAGTCTGACAAGCCAGTACAATAGGCAAACGCACAGTAGCCAAGTTCCGTTACGCTGTTTGGAAGTGATACGCTTGTTATATCGCCACATGAAGCAAACGCATAACTTCCTATACTTGTAACCCCATTTTCAATTATAACGGTTTTTGCATTTGCCCAAGGTCTACTATTACTACTGTTAGGGGTATCATAGTTTGCCATATCGCCCTCACCGCTTATTATGAGCGTTCCATTTTCATCAAGTGTCCATGTCAGATTATCGCCATTTGCGCCGCAAATACCGCTATCGGTATTTGTTGCACTTGCTATATATGGCATAAGTGATAGTAACATTATTGTCAAAATTATGGTTACTACTTTTTTCATGTTAAAGTCCTCCATTTGGTTAAAATTATGAAAATATTATATCATTTATTGTATCTAAAAGCAACAATTATTTTGTGTTTGTAAGATAGTTTATATATGTAGCTAAAAGCAATATAATATATTTGATAATACGAATATAAATGAGGTTGCTTATGAAATTAGATAATCTGGGTATTGAAATAAAAAAGAATAGAAAGCTGTTAAAGCTGACGCAAGAGCAGTTAGCGGAGCTTATTGATGTAAATCCTCACTATATCTATGAGATAGAGAAAGGCTTGAAAATTCCGTCCTTATCTGTACTTATTGCTATTTCTGAACAACTACATGTGAGCATTGATACACTGCTAGGGTCAAATGTTCAAAATTCTGATAAGGACAATGACGACCTTGACCGCTTAATAAAAAATCTTAACAACACCCAGCGAATAAACCTTGCTAATGTAATTCGTAGCCTGTATCCATATTTGAAACTTTAAATACAAAATCCATTACAGTGTTAAACTGTAATGGATTTTATTGGTGCCGAATAGGCGTAAATTAAACCACCAGTTTTACTGGTGGTAGATAAAAACACTTTAGTATAAGAAAACCTCCTGATATAATAGAAATGAGATTTGGCGATCGCATTACTAAAAATATCAGGAGGTTTTTAACATGAAAAATGAAATAAAACATTTAGAACATTCAACATATAGGTGT
>JAFLUB010000065.1 GCA_022509025.1 Oscillospiraceae bacterium
CCTCGATAGCTCAGTTGGCAGAGCATGCGGCTGTTAACCGCAGGGTCGTCCGTTCGAGCCGGACTCGAGGAGCCAATAGAAAACGGTATGCTTATGCATGCCGTTTTCTATTGCTTTTGAATATGTTCAAAACGGATGACGCATAGCGGTTAACAGGGTGACGAAGGCATAGGCTGTTAGCCAAGGGGAACCGAGCAGCGACCGCCGCCGGTGGCGGATGAAGGGAGCGCGGAGGGCTGTGCCGCAACACAATGAAATGAGTTGCCGACAGTGCGACGAAATTGAATTGATGTTGCAAACGGACGTCCGTTCGAGCCGGACTCAACGTTTTCTATTGCTTTTGAATTTGTTCGAATATGAAAAGTATTGACTTTCAGAGCAGAAAACAGTCGAAGCGGCTTTTGTGCCCTTCGACTGTTTTTATATCGAATAATTCTAATTCAGCCTAATATATGAATATCACTTGTGCCCGGTTCTCCGAGAGGAAGCGATGTATCACTCGGCCAGCTCGTGGTGTTAGGATCAATACTGAATATCACATGCTGTCCGTCATAACCTTCAAGACCATTGGCATAGCTTACATCAATGATTGATGCCATGTGGCTTAAAAATCCATCAACACTGGAAAGCGTCATGTCCTGTGGAATATCCAGTACTATCAAACGGAAGTTTCGATTTTTAGAGGGTGAAGAACCTGGATTCGGATCAGAGATTCCTTGCAGAGCAAGAACTCCGTCGTAAGTGTATGAGTTTATTGTTCCTGTAAGAACTATTCTGTTGCCGTCTGTCGGGAGTGATGCGCCTGAATTTATGATATCTGAATTGGCGGCTTCTGTGTTGACGCTGCCAGTATCAGTTGTTGCGTATACTGCGATATTCGGATTTGACGACCATGCTCCAAAAGCAGATAAATCGCTGATATCATGCCATTCAATTTCTATAAATCCAAGTCCTGCGGGTTGTGTGTCGCCAATTTTACCGCTCCATTGCAAAACTGTGCTGAGAGTATTCCCGTTCAGTGTTGAACGTGAGATATATAAATCCCCGCTGCCACTGGATGCCTCAGCTGATTGAATACCGTTTCCATCTTCCATCATGCCGATACTGCCGCGATAACCACCTCTCTGAGCCATGCCTTCCATCAGACTTTCCACAGGCTGAATCACCGTCTGAGTATTCGGATCGTATTGGAAGACACGCATGTAATACATATAATCCGTTGATTCCTGTTCCAGTAGCAGCGTGGGTACTGTGTCGCCTGTCTGCATCTGCACAAGCGCATATCTGTAATTTCCGGTAGAAGGAACATCACCATAGGGATCATATTGATATAAAGCTGCCTGACTGAGAACAATGCTATATTGATCAAGCGCGTCATCAACCGGAGTTCTTGTTTCGGCTGTGGATACATCATCTGATGTGCCGTTCTGCGAATCTGTATTTTCTGAATTTTTCGCACCACACGCGGTCAGTGATAAAAAAAGCGTTGTAGTGAGTAATAATGTAACTATTTTTTTCATGTTTATCTCTCCTTGTATAATTTTGTTTTTTCACTTTTAATACTTTTGAAAAAAGATAAATGTTTCACTTTTTAAAATTTTTTGAGAAATTAAAAAACTTCATATTTATATATTGTAATGAAAACAGTAAAAATAAAATTTTTTATTTTTTTTTGAGATTCTGAAACAAAACAGAAATTTGAAAAGTATTTAATGTGAAAGCTCACATTAACCAGATTTAAATGCGCGTGCGAATATTTTCTCGCAAAGCGTCGAAAATCACACATAGGCATAATATCCATTTAACACCTTGTTTGCTCACGATAAGTGAGTTAAGAGTTTTTATTACTGTTTGTGGGCGGAAAGACTATGGATATTAATTTAGAAATTGAAATTACAGATAAAGTGTGTTATACTGGTACTATATACATTTTATGTGAATGGATGTGACGGAATGAGAGAAGGAACAGTTGAAGAAATTGTTAAGTCTCCTTCATTAATTGTCGAAAAATATTTCGACATGGTCTACAGACTTGCGCGTAAGGTCGCGGGAGAGGATAAAGCCGATGATGCAACGCAGAATGTATTTATGAGATACATGAAGCATTGCCGGGAATTTGACACGGAGGAGCACGTGAAAGCATGGCTTTTACGGGTTACATACAACTGTGCTAACACAGAATTAAAAAATACATGGACCGAGCGGACAACTGGTATACCTGAAAATGAAGACCGGTATGACGAGTTCGCGATTGAAGAGCCGGACATACCGGATGACGGTGATAGCACAATATACAGGGCAGTGCAAAAATTACCGGAAAAATTCAGAACGGTTATTCACCTGTATTATTATGAGGATTGTCCGACAAAGGAAATAGCAAGGATAACAGGACAGAAAGATGCAACCGTGAGAACAATTCTTGCCCGAGGGCGAAAACGGCTTGAACAAATTTTAGCAAAGGAGGGGCAGCTGATATGATGAACGAGCTTGAATTAAAAAATGCATACAGGGTATCAGAAGACAATGTCCCTGTAAATAGTGAACTTAAACAGAGACTCATCACAATGGCTAAGGCATATGACTTCAGTGAGGATAATGAACCTTTAATAAAAGTCGTAAGCAGTAACCCAAGTAATATAGAAAGAAAACGTATCAGAAGAAGGATTATAAAATATGCGGCGTTTGCAGCATGCTTTGCAGTATGCGCAGTATCAGTGACGCAGATATCAAAATATATGGATTCAGATGAAATATATCCGGTTACCCCAGGCATAACAACTCCGGCACCTGATAACGGAAATCTGAATAAAGGCAATGTTAATAACACAGCGGGAACAGGACAGAATAGCAATTCTTCAGTAAGCGGACAGAACAGCAATGCTGTCGGAAACAGACAGAATGATAATGCTGCAGCTGATAACGGGCAATCCGGCAGATCAGGCATTGGTAAAGCAGCAGGAACCTATTCGACAGCCGGTACGGGAAGCTCGTATAACCCATCATCCTCCGCGACAGGCGCAGGAAACGGCTATAGACCATCAACACAGACAAATAATGCTATAGAGCAAGGCGGAACAGGGGCAATAAATAACAATCAGGGAACGGTAATGGCAGAAAATCCGTCTGCGACGAGCGGTAGTCAGCCTATAGATGAACAGGGAAAGGGAACAGAGCCCGGGAAAAATATTGAATCAGACACCAAGGAGTCTAATACTCATGATGAGTTCAATAGTGTGCTTGAAGCACTCTCAGGTCAGCGTTCAAAGCTTGCCGTATGGGATAATGAAATCCGTCCATTGAAGGATGTGGACGAATTTATCGGTATGTATTATGCGAGCTTTTCCACAAGTATGGATAGATATATAAATGCGGCAGATGCGTTTGAAGCGAAGCATTCATCAGCGTCGGATGAAAATGCATATTCAGAGGCTATAAGAGAATATGACAGCAATCTGAGCGAGGATAGCGACCTTTATTCCGACTGCCGAAACTCGTATAGAAAAGCAGTAAACTATATTGAAATGAACGATATAGCTGCAACAGACGCTGGACAGGGAAAAGAGTCTGAGCCGGAGGAGGAAACAGCTGAAACAGAAATCGAAAAGTATGAAGCAGAACCGGAAGAACATGAGGCTGAACCGGAGGTGCCGGAAGATGAAGCTTAAGGCGGCAATACTTATCGTTGCTGCGGCGATGTGTTTTGCAATGACGGCATTTGCAGACGTTGTTGTAACGACACCGGGTGCAGACAATGAGAGGTATGAGTCGGATATAAAAGCTATAAATGAAAAAGGCGGGTCTGATATAACATTAACAGGCGTTGACGCAAACGTGCCAAACGGGCAGAAGCATACGGTATTTATCTTTATGATTGGTTCTGACTTAGCCCGATATGCCGGATATGATATATGTGAAATGCTCCATAGCGGGTTTAATGATTCGGACACAAATGTTATTCTGATTGCGGGCGGCAGCAGTAACTGGAGTATAAACAGCATGAATGAGCATCCTGTGAATGTATACCGGCTTCTTGGCGGCGGATTGAAAAATCTGAATGAAACAAAGGAGTATAATATTTTTGATACGGATGATATTTATAATATCATGTTCAAATATATGTCACGCTACAGGGCGGAAAAATACAGCGTATTTTTCTGGGATCACGGCGGCGGATTTGTAGAAGGCTTCGGAAAGGATGCCCGGAACATAAACCCGGTTATATCGACTGCGAGACTTGCAAAGGTTTTTTCTGATATACGCGCTGATGTAAAAAACGACTTTAATCTGGATTACAACTATGAATGTGTCGGATTTGACGCATGCTACATGGCGGATGTACAGACAGCTCAGGCGTTCTCGGATGCCGGATTCAGATATTTCATAGGCTCTGAGGATATTGAAAATTACAACGGCTGGAATTACTCGTTTTTAAGCGCATTAAACGGCGGTGATACAGAATCATTCTGCCACGCTGTGATAGATGAAACAAGCAGCTTCTATGAGAATTATATCGAAAATTATAAATTTACGCTTTCATGCATAGATCTGTCAAAAACGGAGCGTGTTATAAATGCGCTTGAGGCTATTGCTCTTTCCGTGAATAATAGCGGAACATTTGAAAGTTACCTCGGAGCGAGAGGGAATACCCGCGTTTACGGGAATCCGGGAGACAGCCGTTTCGGAGGCTCAGCGCATGATTACGTGGATATGAAAGATTTCTCAACAAGGCTTTCCGCTTCAGGTATAGACGCGTCTGAACTTATGGCGGCGGTTAATGAGGCGGTAATATACAATCGCGCAAGCGACGAAAATTCAGGTGGTATCACAGTCTACAGCTATTACAGCAGCAGCCCCGGAAGCCTCATGAATTGGAATACTCTGACGGATAATAAGCTTGCGCAATACAAAACATTACAGCAAAAATCACAAAACTCAATTCAAAGCTATGATGCATCACCTCAGGTCACTGAAGGAAGAAATATTTTACATTCCGGCAGCCGTTATACTTATTCCATGGACAATAATGAGGCGCGGGATACGAAAGCAGCGCGGTTCTGCATATATAGTTTCGAAGACGGTATTTACCGTAAATTGATTACCATCGATGACACCGGGATAAGCGGAAATGAAATCAGTGTCAGCTATGATAACAGATGTGCAAGGCTGGAGAACGGTAATGCTTCTTATCAGTGTGCGGCACAGATAAGTGACGGAGCATATGAAATTGTGCTGAAAAAGGATACAGGTCATAGTAGCTACGTCCCTGACTATAAAGAGATAGCCATAACGGTTGATGGGAACGGGAGCGTTCTGGATACGCGATATGTAAACTCTGATGCGCTTGCTTCAAAGGATGACGCGCGCCTTACAAACGGTGATCGCGTGTCAGCGGTAATTAACGCGTATGACGAGGATAATTTTACGGTCGAAGAAATTCCTGATATATTCACAATGCATGATACATCAGTGGAATTTACAGAACTTACCGGAAATTGCTACGGTCGGTTTGAAATGATTAACGCGTATGGTTACGTGCAGTATTATTCACCGATGATAGAGCTTTGCAGCAGCGTGCAGAAAGACGGGGAAGTTAAGACGCTCCCTGTGCAGAACATTACAAATGAAATAACCGTAAACGGCATATCGTTAAAGGTTCCGTGTAATGTAGACGAACTTCTATCTCAGGGATACGTTTTTTCGGGAGAGCCTTTTATGATGGCATCAGGAGAAAAGTGTTATGCGACTATGTACGGCAGCAAAGGATATATAGATATTACGATAAAAAACTTCAGCATGGACTCAATGTCCTCGGATAAATGCACGGTGACGGGCATATCATCTGATAATGCTGTATCAGCCGGAATCAGTACGGATATTTGTGGAATACCGGCAGACTGTGACTCTGTATATGAAAGCCGCGGACTGATACGGTATATATATAAATTAAACGATATTTCCCAATTGCCGGACTTCACAAACGCTAATCTTGGCATAAACGGAATGTATAATAATAAAGCTCATGGATATGTCGTGATTGAAGCGGATAAGGCTACGGGAACCGTTCAAAAAATCGGTATAAACAGCGAGCGGGGATGTGAAACGAAAGCCGCGTTGCCTAAGAAATTCGGCGCTGAATACAGCACGCCAGGAGAACTTGGATATAATCCGTATTCATATGTATTCGACATGGATAACGCACTTTACAGATTGCCTGTACCGGCTAAAGAGCTTGAAAAGAATGGCTGGGTATTTGAAAAAAGCAATATCACCGTACCGTCATACGGCTCAGTTGTATCAGCGGCTTCAAAGAACGGAATGAGTATATTTACAGAGCTTGTGAATTACAGCGAAAGTGCGGCTGACATATCAGATTGCATTGTATGCGGACTATTAATTGATTTCAATTCACCATCTCCTGATATGATTTTATCCGGAGGTCTTAATCTCAAAGAAGCGTGCAAAAATATCGCTGACGAAAATTACAGCTATGTTTCCGATAGAGCAAATAAATTTATGACATTTTCGGATATGATGCTGTATACAACCGGCATGGTTCTTGACTATAGCGGTGAAATGGAATTATACGGTGATGGGATTTATATGTACAGAAGATATAATGATATAAGAAGTATGAGTGAATTTGATAATATAGCCGGATACTTTATATATTAAGGGGGCAACAAAAGTGAAAAAAACATTAGGGCTGATACTATTCACAGCTCTGCTGTTAATCGGAACAGCAGCGCAGGCGGAAATTATTGAATATCATATGGAAAAAGACGAAAGCGTTATACTTAGGAATATCTACACTACTACGTGTAGATTGGATTTAAATAATAATTATGATGTTGTCAGTTATGATTCCAACGGAGATATTACTTTGGCATCAAATCTTTTACAAGCGCTAGATGAGGATAAAATAGATGTCGAATCAGATGGCTATGCAATTATAACGGCACTTTCCGAACTGTCGCTACAGTATGACGGTACATATTTTATTATGGATGAAGCTCCTCATCCTGCTTTAATATATATGACAATTGAGCCGAATCAATGTATAGAATTAACATGCATTAAAGATGGCTTTGCATCAGTAGTGCAAAAATCAAAATATGGTCATACAAAAGGAAACTTTTATATATCAAAGCAATGGCCGGAATTTAGACAGAGTTCGATTATAGACTATAGACCTGATTTGGGAAAAAGTGTCTATATGACTTCGGAGGAAACAACAAAGGTTATATCCTTTCCGTATGACGCGTATGAGATTAAAGACTTAGGCAATCCGTTTTTTGCAGACTGCTTAGTTGACACTAAAGGAATGTATTTCACATGTACTAAAACCGGAGGAAGAGCTTTTTTTCCTGAGGGTATATCAGGAATGTGGTATGAGCTTTATTATAATACATCAACGGGTGAAAAAATTAAAACAGACACCAGTTTTATATCGAACGAACCTCTTGACGATACACAGACTGTACACTATATTCCTGACAGTCCGGTAAAAGTCAAATATATGTATGATTATTTCACAGTAAGTAAGGACTCGCCATTTTCATCATTGCCCCCTGCACCGGAGCCGACCTTGCCGCCTATTGATAAAAGCATGGATGACATGACAGTTCTTGAGCTTATCAATGAATATCCTGTAAAGGAAGACTATTCGGCGTCAAGCGAAGTCGTGCTGTTCAGTAATATTCAGGAGGTCGCTGTGCTGTATAATGTCTGCGACGTAATAACGGATAAGGTAGACGACATGAGCGGAAAAGAATACGCTGAGGTTTCAGAGCCGGTTGACGGATATCTTCATGATGTTGATGACGCATATAAAACGCTTAATGTTGAGGATTTCTCAGCGGTTAAAGAGAGTGAAACATACAGTGAGCTTTCCAAACGCAGAGAAAACGTAAATGAGAAAATATCTCTCGAACCGCCTAAAATAGTGAGCGTTGACAGTATATATCCATCGGCTGATTTCAAGGTTGAGGTACATTCAATGTACACGACTAAAACCAAAAGGGAATATGCATTAGAATTTTCAAACTTGTCCAAAGGACATGATATTTCCGTCACAAACGGTTTTATAGGTCAAAACTCATATTCGGACAGACTCACATTGTATTCCGCAGACTGTGAGGCGAAGAACCGTGTTAAAATAGATATGGTCTATAATGGAGTAAACTGCAGTGATACAAAAGGATGCTCATTTACGGGAACAGTACTGGAACCTGATACTAAATCCGAGTGGGCGGAAAATGAAATAGATGCTGCAATCGCATTAGGACTTGTGCCTGAGGAATTGCAAAAAAATTATACAAGCCGCATTTCACGCCGCGGATTCTGTCTGCTTGCCGCCAGAGCGGTTGAGGTCAGCACGGGTCAGACTATCAGTAGTTACGCGTTAAGCCACGGACATGAGAACAACAGCTTTTCAGATACGGTCGAGCCGGAAATATTAAGCAGCGCGCGGCTTGGCATTGTATACGGCTATGAGGACGGAACATTTCTGCCCAATGCTTATATCACGCGTGAGCAGGCGGCGGCAATGCTTTCGCGGTGTGCGAAACTGCTGGGAATGAGTTACGGTTCTGTAGGCGGCACATTCGCGGACAGCGCGCTTATAAGTCAATGGGCGGCGGAAAGCGTTGCGTTTGTGCGTTCAAATGAAATTATGGCGGGAGATACGGAAAATAACTTTATGCCACTCGACGGATACACCGTGGAACAGGCTATTGCGACATTTTACAGGATGTATAAAAAGCTGTGACAGCTGAAAAATATATAAATAATTACGGAGGAAAGAAGTTATGGAAAAAGAAACAAAATGTATACAGGCCGGATATGAGCCGAAAAACGGTGAACCGAGAATGATCCCGATTATTCAGAGTACAACGTATAAGTATGATACCAGCGAGGAAATGGGTAAGCTGTTTGATCTGGAGACGAGCGGATACTTTTATACACGTCTGCAGAATCCTACTAACGATTATGTGGCGGCAAAAATATGCGCTCTTGAGGGAGGAAGCGCGGCGATGCTTACTTCATCGGGACAGGCAGCGTCATTTTTTGCTGTGTTCAATATCTGCGGCGCGGGTGATCATGTGGTAGCGTCATCAGCTATATACGGAGGAACATATAATTTATTTAATGTTACAATGCGCCGTATGGGAATTGATTTCACATTTATTGATCCTGATTGCTCTGATGAGGAGCTTGAGGCGGCTTTCAAGCCGAATACTAAGGCAGTTTTTGGTGAAACAATTGCAAATCCTGCGCTCACCGTGCTTGACATAGAGAGATTTGCCACTGCAGCGCATGCTCACGGCGTGCCGCTTATTATAGACAACACATTTGCAACACCTATTAATTGCCGTCCTATCGAATGGGGAGCGGATATTGTGACTCATTCCACGACAAAATATATGGATGGGCATGATGCTGCTGTCGGAGGCTGTATTGTTGATTCGGGAAAGTTCGACTGGTTTAAGCATG
>JAFLUB010000066.1 GCA_022509025.1 Oscillospiraceae bacterium
GGAGCTAACAATGGAGGAATTTGAGCGCTATTACAATATCGCGCTCAAAGACGGCCTTTCCCGGATCGATCCCAATCCGAACCACAGCTTTTCCATGGTGTCGATCTTCTTCCTCTGCGACAAGATCGCGCCGGAGGTGCTCTCCGCGGTCAAAAAGCGGAAGTACCACGAAAAGTACCCTGCGCCCGGCGCCGGCTGGGCGGAACTGCGCCTGGCGGCCGTCGAAGTCTGCAGCCGCACCCGCGCGGCAAACCCCATGGGCAAATCCCTGCTCGGCATGTACAAAGACGCAGTGCGCTAAAAGCACAAAAAAGCCCGGAGTCGATCGGCTCCGGGCCTTTTTCATGGACAGAATTTCTTATTTCTTCTTCATGCTGAGCATCTCACGGGCCTCATCGGGCGTGGCAGGCTCGCAGCCGAACTCACGGACGATACGGGCAGCACGCTGGACCAGCATCTCGTTGGTGGCCACAACGCCCTTGGCGTAGAAGCCGGTATCCTCCAGACCGACGCGCACGCCGCCGCCCAATGCCAGGGCGGTGAAGATGCAAGGCAGCGTAAGCGCCGTAACTGCGGCAGTGGACGCGGCGGCAAGAGCGGCCGAGAGCGTTTCGGGACTTATAAACACACATATTATACCGAGACCGAACGAATTCAGTCAGAAAATGGCGGAGCGCGTAAGCGTCGGCCGTGACAAAGTAGGTCATATACCGAATAACGGATAAGGAGGGGTTTTATGCAAGCGCTGGGATTTATTGAAACAAGAAGTCTTACGGGTGCAATCGAAGCCTCCGATGCTATGACAAAAGCGGCGGATGTCGTTCTTGTCGGCACTGAAAAAATCGGTTCGGGACTTGTAAACGTAGTTATAACAGGAGAGGTTGACGCGGTTCGCGCCGCAGTTGAAGCGGGCGAGGCTGTCGCGAAGAAGCTTGGCGAGGTTTATGCCGTTCATGTCATTCCGAGACCGGGAGAGGGTATCGAAAAGATACTCCCAACCATATAAAGGAGGTACATATAAATGGAATTTTCTTTAGGATTGGTTGAGGTTTCGGCGCTCGGTAACGCGATTATAATGCTTGACGATATGCTGAAGGTTGCGGACGTTGAGTTCGTGGCTACAGAAAGAAAGCTCGGCGGCAGACTTGTAACAATAGTCGTAAAGGGCGAATTAACAGCGGTTAAGGCGTCGGTTGACGCGGGAGTCAAGAGAGCGAAGGCTTGCGGCGACAATATTTTAAAAGCATCGCAGGTAATAGCGAGACCTCACACTGAAATTTTAAAATTTCTTCATCTTGATGAGGAAAATGAAAGACCGGCAAAATCAGAAAGTGCCGGAACTCATGTCGGAAAAGTTCCGTCTGAGAAAGCAAAAAAGACAACAGGAACAACCGCGAAGTCGGCTGAAAAATCACCGGCAAAACGCGGACGTTCCAAGAAAACAAACTAATAAAAACAAATTAATCAAGTTCTAAATACGCAAAACGCGTTTTAGATATAAAAAAATAAGTAAAAAAAGGGCAAAGCCCAAGAAATAGGAGGAAAATAAAATGGCAGTAGAAGCATTAGGTATGGTGGAAACAAGAGGTCTTGTTGCAGCAATCGAGGCAGCAGATGCAATGGTTAAGGCAGCAAACGTAACACTTATCGGTACAGAGAGAATCGGTTCAGGTCTCGTAACAGTAATGGTAAGAGGCGACGTTGGCGCTGTTCAGGCAGCTACAGACGCAGGCGCTGCTGCAGGTTCAAGACTTGGTGAGCTTGTATCAGTTCACGTTATTCCGCGTCCGCACAACGACGTTGAGAAGATTTTACCTGCTATCTAATCTGACGGGTAGAACGACTTTACGCACATTTTTGGCGGCGTAAGAAACTTAGAAACATTAATTTCCTGCTGCGGAGCCGTATATGACACGGCTCCGCAAGAAGGGAAAACCTCATTCTATGAAGAGTAAACCTCAATTTTCAGGAGGAAAAAGTAATGGATAATTTGCAGGATATGATTGCTAAGGCTGTTGTGGATATTTTGAAGCAGCAGGAGGAAAGCAACGGAATAAAAGTAGGCGTGTCCGCAAGACACGTTCATTTATCACAGGAAGATCTGGAAACTCTTTTCGGTAAGGGACATGAGCTTACTGTTAAGAAGATGCTTATGGGTGACCAGTTCGCGGCTGAAGAATGCGTAACGCTTGTCAGCCCGTCGCTCCGTTCTATCGAGGGTGTGCGCGTTTTAGGTCCCGTAAGAAGCAAGTCTCAGGTAGAGGTTTCCAGAACAGATACATTTAAGCTGAAGGTAAGTCCTCCGGTTCGTCCGTCAGGCGAATTAGACGGCAGCGCTCCTATGGCGCTTGTAGGACCTAAGGGCAGCGTATTTTTGAATGAATGCTGTATCATAGCCAACAGACATATACATATGACTCCGGCTGACGCGGCAAAATACGGAATTAAGGATAACGATATCGTTGATGTCGAAATCCAGAACTCAAAGCCGACACGTTTCTATAACGTTCAGGTAAGAGTAAGAGAAGACTTTAACACGGAAATGCACATTGATACTGATGATGCAAATGCCTGTGCAATTAAGACAGGCGACAAAGTAGTGATTTTAGAAAAATAGACCATATTATATTTCATATATAATAGAAGGATTGATAATAATGATTATAGGCAGAGTATACGGAAGCGTTGTTTCAACGCATAAACTGGAAAGTCTTATAGGCTATAAATTTATGCTTGTGCAATGCATCGAACATAACACGCTTGTTAACAAATTCCTTGTCGCTGTAGACGGGGTCGGCGCCGGTATCGGCGAAGACGTTATTATAACCACCGGCAGCGGCGCGCGCATGGCTCTCGGTAAGCCGGACGTTCCTGTTGACGCGGCAATCGTGGGAATTTTAGACGAGAAGCAGTGCTGATTGGTTAATAGTGTGAGCCTGCCGCGTCGCGGCAGACTTTTCGCTTTGGGGAGGAATACGCAAAATGACATTTGAAGAGCTACAGAAAATTGTATATGACGCGGGTATAGTCGGCGCGGGCGGCGCGGGCTTTCCGACGCATAGAAAATTTTCTGATAAGGTAAAGCAGATTATAGTAAATGCCGCGGAATGTGAACCGCTTATGATGGTTGACCACCACATTCTCGAGCATCATCTGCAAGCGCTTGTCGATACGCTTAATCTCTTGCTTGATGTTATGGGCGCCGATGAAGCAATCATCGGCATAAAGGGCAAGAATATGCATTTACTTGACAAAAAAATCGTATCGTCTTTAAGCGGCACAAGAGTACATATAAAGGAAATTCCCGATATATATCCTGCCGGCGATGAAGTTGTTCTCACCTATGAAACGACCGGAAAGATTATTCCGGAGGGAGCAATTCCCGTTATGGTGGGCGTAATGGTTATAAACGTTGAAACGGTTTATAATATCCACTGCGCTGTTACACGCGGCGAAAGCGTTACTCAGAAGTACATAACAATCGGCGGCGATACAATTGAGGATATCACGGTTAAAGCGCCTGTCGGAATGAAGATTAAAGAGCTTCTCCATGCGGCGGGCTATGATAACCTTCAGGGCAAGGCTGTTATAAACGGCGGACCGATGATGGGTAAGCTTGTTGATTTAGAGAATGACACGGTAACAAAGACGACTAAGGGACTTCTTATTTTCCCTGAAACTCATTCGATAATCCAGCGTAAGAGAATGCCTATGTCAATGACGCTAAAACGCGCGTCAGCGGCGTGCTGCAACTGTACTATGTGTTCGGATATGTGTCCGAGACAGCTTCTCGGCTACGATATTCATGTACATAAGACACTCAGGGCAGCGTCGCACAGCGAGGTAACTAACGCTGAAAGCTTTTTGCAGTCAGCTCTTTGCTGCGGCTGCGGTGTCTGCACGGTTATAGCATGTCAGCAGATGCTTGACCCTCAGGCAATCTCTATGGAGATTAAGGGGGAACTCGGCAAGCAGGGCTTAAGACGTCAGAACAATAAGGCGCCGGAAAAGGTGAGAGATGAGAGAACGGCAAGACTTGTGCCTTCATCTGTTCTTATTGATAAGCTGGGAATAAGAAAATATGTTAAATCTCATGTCGAGAGAAGAGATGTGAAATTCGCGCCGAAAACAGTTTATATTGAGCTAAAGCAGCATGTCGGAAAACCGGCATCGGCGATAGTCAAAGCTGGCGATAAGGTTAAGGTCGGCGATGTTGTGGCTCAGACAGCATATGAGGATTTAGGTACGACAATGCACGCAAGTATTGCCGGAACAGTTAAGGTAGTTACAGACAGATTTGTTATTATTGAAAGATAAGTGGGTGACAGATGATGAATTCCATAGGTTTAGTTGAAGTAAAAAATGTTTCCAAGGGCGTTGTGGTAACGGACGAAATGCTAAAGAGCGCGGGCGTTACGCTTATAAGCTCCGGCGCGGTATGTCCGGGTAAGTTTGTCACGATAGTCGGCGGTGAGCTTTCCGCTATACATGCGGCAGTGGACAGAGCTGAGCTTGTTGCCGAGGAAGCGCTTATTGATAAATTTGTAATAGGTAATCTCGGTGATAACGTATATGAGGCAGTATGCGGTACGGCGATGGTTAAGGAAAAGAAGGCTTTCGGTATCGTTGAAACGTTCACAGCCGCAAGCGCGATTGAAGCGGCGGACGCTGCTGTTAAGGCGGGCGATATTGAGCTTATCGAGGTACGCGTTGCGCGTGGTATGGGCGGTAAGTGCTTCGTTTCCATGACAGGTGATGTCGCGGACGTTAAGGCAGCCGTTGATGCGGGAGCAATGATTGCTTCGCGTCAGGGTGTGCTTATCAACACCGAAGTTATCGCGAACCCGCACCCCGAATTATGGGAGGCTGTTCTTTAATTAAGAAACAAAAAGGCTTGTATGGACACCCTATATAAAACAGTAAAGTAAAGAATTATATTAGGTGTCTGTCAAACAGGATAAAAAAGCAAATCGTTCATTTTGAGCGATTTGCTTTTTTCTTGTATATATGTCACGGTATAGTAATCATTTTGTAGAAATTTTAAGCTCTGAAAACCGCATAAACACTCACTTTTTCAGTGCAAAATACCGTCAAACTTAGGGGGTGCGTATAGTTATACTCTATACCCTCAAAATCCACTTCTAAATGTCCACACTTTTATTCTCTTGTGTTTTTATAATTTTCGCCCCACGCTTTCATTGAGTTAAGTATCGGACGCATTGTTTCACCTAAATCCGACAAGGCATACTCAACTCTCGGTGGAACTTCGGGGAAAACCGTTCTTGTTATAATTCCGTCTGCCTCCATTGAACGCAGGCTATCAGTAAGTACCTTTTGGCTAATTCCATCTAAGGATTTTTGAAGCTCATTAAAACGCCACGGTCTTTCAAGTAAATTTCTAAGTATCAGCAACTTCCATTTGCTTCCGATAAGCTGTACGGTTGTTGCAACAGGGCAAGTTGGAAGCTCGTCTTTAGTCAGCATATAAATATCCTCCTTTTTTAATACATCATTTTTGAATGTAATACTAATTTTGAATGTTACATTTATTATAATATACATTGACATAAAAATCAACAGAAAACCGCATATTTCCGCATTAGTTACAAAAAGGTAACTACCTAATAAAAAAGTGCGTACTTGTTTTTGGAAATTGCCCACTGTAAAATAAAGTTACAGAGATGAGATAACGCTCTGAATAATCTTTTAGGAGGTCATTATTATGGCATTATCAAATGTAGCGGCTTGGAATGATGAAAAGGTAACATCAGCATGCGGCAGCGCGTGCGGCGCAGCAGATGAGCCAAAGGAAGCACCTGCGGCATGCGGTGCGGCAGACGAGCCAAAGGAAACTCCGTCAGCGTGCGGAAGTGCTTGCGGTGCAAGCGACAAATAACCCTAAATGCTCCCGATACCATATCGGGAGCAAATCAATCCTAAAGGAGATTTATTATGAAATCGTATTTTGCTTTTCAATGGCATATTACAGATTACTGTGACCAACGCTGCAAACATTGTTATATATTTTCAGAGGGAAAATGCACCGAGCTTTTGCATATGCCTTTGGATAATATGAAAAAGGTTATTGCTAATTGTGAGGAAATGTGCGAACAGCTTGGGCGGACACCGTATTTTTATATCACGGGCGGCGATCCGATTTTACATCCCGACTTTTGGATTTTAATGGATATCATAAAGTCAAAGGGATATAAGTTCACAATTATGGGTAATCCGTTCCACTTGAATGATGAAGTATGTAAACGGTTAAAGGATTGCGGTTGTGAAAAGTATCAGTTATCTATTGATGGAATGAGAGAAACACACGATATGTTCCGTAAAATTGGCTCTTTTGACAGCACGATAAAAGCAATAAAGCATATCAAAAACGCTGGAATTAAATGCGCGGTTATGTCTACGGTTTCAGATGTTAATATAAAGGAAATTCCCGAAGTTGTTGACTTAGTTGTGGAAAACGAGGTTGATATTTTCGCTTTCGGACGCTATTGTCCTACGGGAGAGGAAAAGGAAATCGCAATTAAACCTCTTGAATACAAAAAGTTTTTAGATACCTTATGGAAAAAGTACGAGCATTACAAGACGCAGGGTGTCAAAACATACTTCAATCTGAAAGACCATTTATGGACTTTGTATCTGTATGAAAAAGGCATATTCAAAATCCCCGAAAACGCAGATAAAAATATGGTTTATGACGGCTGCCACTGCGGTATATGTCATATGACGATTTTACCCAACGGCGATGTGTACGCTTGCCGGCGTTTTGAAAGCAAAGTCGGAAATGTGTTTGATGAAAGTTTAAGAGATATATTTATCGAAAAAGAGGAAACATACCGTGATTTTGATAAATTTGAAAAATGCTCAAAATGTGAACTGCGCGGTTTTTGTCGCGGATGCGGAGCTGTTGCATACGGTACAACGGGCAGTTTCTACGGAACAGACCCGCAGTGTTGGAAAGAGGTTGAATAATATGGAATTATTAGATATAATAAAGAAAAGGCATTCAATTCGCAAATATACGGATAATCAGATAAGCCGTGAGGATTTGGAAAAAGTACTTGAAGCCGGCGCTCTTGCGCCAAACGCGGGCGGAGGTCAGCGCAATATGCTTGTAGGTATTAAAAATAAAGAATTAACAACCAAAATCGGCATTATGAATTTATCCAAATTTGACCGTAGTAATCTCATAGGCTCTTATGTTTCAAAGGAACAGCCGAGCGTTATAGATGATACAAATATCAAAAACGGATTTTACGGTGCGCCGAGCGTTGTTATAATATTCGGACAGAATAATTTTATGTTCCGTGAAGCGGACGCTTTCTGCTGCGCTGAAAATATGGTTTTACAAGCAACAGCACTTGGTATTTCCTCTTGTATTATTTCACGCGGTGCAGAAACATTTTTGAGCAACGAGGGAAAAGCCTTACTCACGGAATGGCAAGTACCTGACAATTACAGCGCAATATGCTTTGTTATTTTGGGATATATAGACGGCGATGAGCCGCAGACAAAACCGAGAAAAGCTAACAGAATAAAGATTATCGAATGAGGGTGTTTATAAATGACGCAATCTGAAAGACGAATTTTTCTCATAAACAGGCTGATAGCAGAGCAGAACGAATATTCACATATCAGTATTCCGACAAACGAAGCTGAGCAAAAAAATCTTCTTCGTTCACTTATGAATGTTCGTATGCCAAAGCCTGTAAATGATGAATTTTTGAGAATACAAGACGAATATCTGCGTGCTGAAATTGCAGAAAAAGGCATAACCGATATAGCTGATTTAGAGCCTATAAAGGACAGGATTTATTTATGGCAGGGCGACATTACCACGCTCAAATGCGGCGCGATTGTAAACGCGGCAAACAGCCGTATGCTCGGTTGTTTTGTACCGTGTCATAAATGTATTGACAACGCTATTCATACCTATGCAGGTGTACAGCTTCGCGCGGAATGTGAACAGCTTATGCAAAAGCAAGATTATGACGAACCGACAGGCAAAGCTAAAATTACGAAAGCGTATAATCTGCCGTGTAGCTATGTAATTCACACCGTCGGTCCGATTGTCAGCGGAAATTTAACAAAAACGGATTGTGACTTGCTGACCTCTTGCTATCGTTCGTGTTTAGAAACGGCAGAGAGAAACAATATAAAATCAATAGCTTTTTGCTGTATATCAACAGGCGAATTTCACTTTCCTAATGATAAAGCGGCTGAAATTGCCGTAAATACAGTAAGCGAATATCTAAAAAATTCTGATATAGAAAAGGTGATTTTTAATGTTTTTAAAGACATCGACTATGAAATCTACCGAGAGTTACTCGGAACAAGTAAATAGATTAAAAAATGAAATCGAAACAGCCGACGCTGTCATAATCGGAGCAGGCGCGGGACTTTCCGCATCAGCAGGATTTACCTATAACGGAGAGCGTTTTAATAAATATTTCTCGGATTTTGAGGACAAATACGGCTTTCACGATATGTACACAGGCGGTTTTTATCCGTATAGCACTCTTGAGGAACATTGGGCATATTGGAGCAGGTTTATATATGTAAACCGATATATGGACGCTCCGAAGCCTGTCTATAATGATTTATTTAATCTTGTTAAAGACAAGGATTACTTTGTTATAACAACAAATGTAGACCATTGTTTTCAAAAAGCCGGATTTGACAAAAAGCGGTTATTTTATACGCAGGGTGATTACGGATTGTTTCAATGCAGTGAGCCGTGTTGTAATGACACATTTGAAAATAAAGACGCTGTTATTGATATGATAGAACATCAAAAGGACTTGAAAATTCCGTCAGAGCTTATTCCGAAATGTCCCCAATGTGGAAAACCGCTTACAATGAATTTACGAAGTGATGATAAATTTGTCGAGGACGAGGGCTGGCACAAAGCGTCGGAACGGTATGGGAATTTTCTGCGGACTCGGCAAAATCAAAAAGTATTATTTCTTGAACTTGGTGTCGGGTATAACACGCCTGTTATTATAAAATATCCGTTCTGGCAAATGACCGCTAAAAATCCAAGAGCTGTTTACGCTTGCGTAAATTACGGTAAGCCTGTTTGCCCGAAAGAGATTGAAAATCAATCTATTTGTATAAATGCCGATATAGGCAAAGTATTGGAAAATTTGGGGTGATATTATGCACGATATATGGAACCCGTGGCA
>JAFLUB010000067.1 GCA_022509025.1 Oscillospiraceae bacterium
AAAAACACCTTGATATTGTAGATTGTAATATTGCGCGGTCTGGGCAATTTGTCGACAGTCTGGAGGTGTTGCGTTAAGCAACACCTCCATTTGGAGCTGAATAAATTCAGATGCAGATTTAGTGCCTTTCTATGGTCTGCGCTAAATCGGGCAGACCCATTTAATCCTTTTTATTTAACTCTCAATGCCCGTATCGCATTAAGAATCGCAATAATCATTACTCCTACATCGGCAAAAATAGCAACCCACATATTAGCAATTCCTATCGCGCCGAGCACAAGACATACAAGCTTTACACCGATAGCAAACACGATATTCTGATATACTATACTCATACATTTACGCGCTATTTTGATTGACTTTGCAATTTTCAGCGGATTATCATCCATAAGTACCACATCAGCAGCCTCAATTGCCGCGTCCGAGCCGAGCGCGCCCATCGCAATGCCGATATCCGCGCGTGAAAGCACAGGCGCATCATTAAGTCCGTCACCCACAAACGCAAGCGCTTCACCGGTATTTTTCTTTAATAGCAGTTTTTCAGCAATTTCTACTTTGCCGTCAGGCAAAAGAGAACTATACACCTCATCTGCGCCTATCTCCTCCGCCACCTGACGCGCAGTTTTCTCTCCGTCGCCTGTAAGCATGACAGTCCTTTTAACTCCTGCCTTCTTCAAATCCCTGATTGCCCGAGCTGAATTAGGCTTAACCGCATCTGCAACAAGTATATATCCCTCATATACTCCATCAACAGCAATATGCACCACTGTTCCCGCTTTTTGGCACTCCTCGTATAGGGCGCCCTCTTTTTCCATAAGCTTTTCATTTCCGGCGGCAACATTTTTTCCGTCAACTACAGCTGTAACTCCATATCCCGCGATTTCCTTTATATCAATAACTCTTGACTTATCCAAATCATGGCAGGCTTTAAGGATGCTTTTAGCGATAGGATGATTTGAACCGCTTTCCGCCAGAGCCGCATATTCAATCAATTTCTCTTTGTCTATTGACTTATTATATATTCCTACGACCTCAAACGCACCCTTTGTCATTGTCCCCGTCTTATCAAAAACAACATATTTCGTTTTAGCCATTGTTTCTATATAATTAGAGCCTTTTATAAGTATGCCCTGAGCGCTTGCGCCGCCTATTCCCGCAAAGAAGCTAAGCGGTATACTTATAACCAGCGCACACGGACAGCTGATTACAAGGAATGTGAGAGCGCGCATAATCCACGCGCTCCATTCAGGCGGATTTCCTGATATAAGCATCACAATCGGAACAATAACCGCAAGCGCAAGAGCCGTGTAACAAACCGCCGGAGTATAATAACGCGCGAATTTAGATATAAAATTCTCAGATTTCGACTTTTTAGCGCTTGAATTTTCCACAAGCTCCAGAATCTTTGACGCGGTGGATTCTCCGAACTCTTTTGTTGTTCTTACTTTTATAAGACCTGTCATATTAATACAGCCGCTCTGCACCTCGTCCCCCTCCGAGGCATCTCGCGGGATACTCTCGCCGGTCAGTGCGGAGGTATTAAGAGTCGTGCTTCCGTTTACTATAATACCGTCAATAGGGATTTTCTCGCCCGCTTTCACGATTATTTCACTTCCGACCTCCACCTCGTCCGGGTCTACCTCGATAATAACGCCGTCCTTTTCGATATTCGCATAGTCAGGACGTATATCCATCAGCGCGCTTATATTGCGTCTGCTTTTACCGACAGCAAGACTCTGGAACAGCTCGCCCGTCTGATAAAAGAGCATAACAGCCGCCGCTTCCATATATTCCCCGAGTATCATCGCGCCCAAAGTAGCAACCGCCATAAGGAAATTCTCGTCAAACACCTGTCTGTTAAGTATGCCTTTAAAAGCCTTAATAAGTATGTCATAGCCTATCACAAGATACGGCACAAGAAATATCACAAGCTCCGCCCACTGAGGCAATGCAAATACGTTCTTTATCAAAATACACACCGCAAGAGCGGCTGCGGACGCGACAATTCTTATCAGTATTTTTTTCTGTTTCCTCGTCATAACCTTTACCCCTCAGTTCAAAAATCAATTTCACAATCAGGCTCAATCTTTCTGCACTTTTTGAGTATCTCTTTCATGACAGTCTTAGGGTCATATCCCTCCTCAAACTCAACATTCATCTTTAGAGCCATGAAATTTATCACAGCGCTCTTTACGCCCTCTGTATCATTCGCAGCAGCCTCCATCTTATTTGCGCAATTAGCGCAGTCAACCTCAATTTTATAACTTTTCTTCATTTTTCATTCCCCCTGTTTTATTATACTTGAACAACTGTTCATTTGTTCATCTATTGATTTGATTATAGCACTTTATTTTACCATTGTCAATACCTTTTTATATATTTTTATTACAAAAACGACTGCGGAAAATTCCGCAGCCGTAAGAGACTGATTGAATTCAGATGCAGAACGGACAAAGCTCACCCTACGGCGTACGTTTGTACTCCGAGTGGTGAGATTTGTTCGTAGTTTAAAGGCTTTTCATAATATATTATACCTTTAAACGTTCTGCGCTGAAGGCAACAGTCCCAAATTTATCTGTTTTCAATTTTATATAACATCGTCGCCGCTTCAGCGCGTTTTATATTACTATTGGGAAGAATTACATTCCCCTCATAACCATTTACGATTCCCATTGAATACAACAGCTTCGCGCCGTTCTGCGCCCACGATGGAACATCGCCTGAGTCCGCAAACGGAAGCTCCGCCAGATTATCTTTCTGAGGCACTATTTTCCCAAGAATTGTCATAGCCTCTGCTCTCGTTATATTTTCATAGGGAGCGAACGCAACAGTTCCGTCATCATTTACGCGTCCGAGAATTATACCTTCTTTGTATGCCGCTTTTATTGCGCCCTGCGCCCATTGAGGTATATTATACGCATCAACAAAGCTTAACGGTTCATTCGCGTATTTCGAAATATCAAGCTGCATATAGTTTACTATCATTGAAGCAAACTCCGCTCTTGTCATATTGTTATCAGGCTTGAAGACCATCATTCCGTCTTCTTGCTGACCGTTTAATATTCCCTCGGCTGCCATAGTTGAAATTATATCCCTCGCCCAGTGGTTTTCTGTATCATAAAACGGATTAGCCACGGGGTAAGAGCCTATCTCAACAGGTATTTCCTTTGTCATGTTTCCTGCGGTTATTAGTATCCTTCCCGATGTATTCTCGGTGTTACCCAGTGTGAAAATACCGTCAGGCGTAACCGTTCCTATATCACCCTCAATTTCCCATGTATACATTCTGTTATTGGAATTGAGTTCCACGCCGTTAACAAAGGAAGCCGCTGAAAGAGAAAGCTGCATCTCCTCATCCGCATGAGTGTATATTCCCGTGACCTCTTTCCAGTCTGCCTGATTATATATCTTTATTTCCTCCGGGGTTTCATAAACAGTGTATACTCTTGAAATCAAGTCTCCGTTACTGCCATACACAACAGCATTAACCACTCCTTCACCCTCAAGGTGTAAATTTCCGTCGTCATCAATTGTGCTGTCCGTATCTGTATCAACACGGAAATGCAGGTCATTATACGGCGGTTCCATCTTGTAATTCGCAGTGTCATACGCGCTTGTTATCGTCATACTTGCATCCATGCCGGAAATATAGTTTGTGTTACCGGCATCATTAAGATTTATTATCCACGGAATACCTGTTCTTTCCCTGTTATCTTTCAGGAATATAAAATTCGCCACATTACGAAGATATCCGTCCGATGGCGAGTTTACCACCATAGACTGATCATTCCCGGGAAACAGCGCAGAAATGACAGTCGATCCGCCGCCGTCAAGATTTATCGCTTCCACGCAGCCAAGCTCCGCCATTCTTTTAGCAAGAGTTTTAAGCTGAGCGCCATAGCTGTGACCTGACTGTCTGCCGTCAAGAGTATAGAAAATTATATTCCCGTCAGCCTTTATACCTACCGCCGTTCTCGGCGCTGCACCGGCTTCAAAATCGGAATTTACCGTTCCGTTGCTTATAAGTCTGCCGCCAACGCTGCTCACCGCGTTCAGAGCGGTTTTCCATGTTCCGTCATCGCCCATCGCCTGATTTCTCAGTATAAGCTCCTGACCGGCATAGAGACGCGATAAAAAGTCATAACACTCCGCGTTACCGTGAACATCCATAGCGAACACCTGCTTGCCCTCGGGTATTTCTATGGCGCCGGTATAGATGAATACATCATCTACGCGAAGCTTCATTTCCTCGTCAACGTGAATTCTTCCCTCCACGGGCGAGCATATGACAAATATGCATTCGGAGTTGGTTTTACTGCTTGAGCCAAATTTGTCGTTAAGCATATAAACGGGGTCGAAACCCGGTTGAAGCCACTTGTTTATATACATTATATCTATTTGCTTTTCTCCGTTTGAAAGAGTGGTCTGAATATCAAGCCACTTTATAAATCCCGTACCATCCTCACGGAATCCTATCGCATCCTGACCGCCAAACTCCTTTGAGACAATCTCACCGTCAATAATCGTATACCCCATCGGTATACCGGTTTTAAACGAGAAATAATCAGCGTTTATACCAACAAGGGGTCTTAATCCATTGTTACGCATATACTGTTCCGCTTCCTTGATAGTACGCGTTCCCCATATGCTCTTACCGTTTATAACCACCGGCACAGCCTCGCTGTTCGGCGTGTACTCAACGTAATATTCATTCTGTTTTCCCACACTGTCAGACGTGAACTGAACATTATGGAAGTATGTATCCGCTCCCATATATGTGCTCCATCCGCCGCTCTCCTCTCCCAGGATATCGGCATGAGCGCATACACTGCTTATAGAAAAAAGAAGCGCGCCTAAAACTAAAACTTTCTTTTTCACTGTCCCTTTAACTCCTTACTATACTCAAACATACTCAAACATACTCAAGCATACTCATGATTTATATTGTACCATAGATTTTATATTATGTAAAATGTTAATATGTTGAAAAAATTCCATATAACTGATAAAATATTTTTACGAAAGTGATAGAAAAACACAAAACAGCTTGTATTATATAATAGAAACGTTTCTGGTGTGGAGGATTATTATATGGCCATAATTATTGACGACAACCGTCTTGCCTTTCTCGCTGCAAATAAGGATGAAAGGGCATTTGAGGAAATCATAAACAGGTATGGCGGACTTATAAAAGCCATTGTCAGGTATCATCTTAAAGATATTTCCATGTGGCAGGATGACTGTATTAATGACATACTTTTCGCAATCTGGCAGAATATAGACAGGTTTGACCCCGAAAAGAACACCCTGAAAAACTGGATTGGCGCGGTAAGTAAATACCGCTCAATAAACTATAAAAGAAAGTTTTACAGAGAGCTTACGACAGGAGAACTAAGAGAGGATATTTCAGACGGAAAAGATATTGATACGGAGCTGATAAAACAGGAAATAGAAGATGAAACCAAATCGCTTCTTTCCGGGCTCAACGAGCAGGACAGAGAAATATTTATAAAGCGATATTTTTTAGAACAGCCGGTTGAAAGCATTGCAGCCGATGCGGACAAAAAGACCTCATGGGTATACGGCAGGCTGTCGAGGGGCAGAAACAGGCTAAGACGCATAATAGGCACGGAAAGAAGTAATTAACGTAAATTTGTGTTGACAGATTTAATTGCCGCTTTGCAGGCAGAAAGGCTATGGTGATGACCATGAAAAACGAATTTGATTATCTGAACGATGTAAAAATGGATTTCAGCGTGTACGGTCTGGAATCAGAAAAGGAGATTAAAAGAATGAAAAAGAGTCCGAAAAATATAAAGAAAATATGTATTATAGCGGCATGCGCCGCAGCGTTAGCAATTACAGGCACAGCGTTCGCGTCAGGATACGTAGACGGAATAATAAAGCGTATATCAACAGGTCACAACACGTTTTTGCAGACAGATTCAACTCCCCGCGCACTCTCCGATAATCTTCAGGGCAAGCTGTTTGATGAAAACGGCAATCCGCTTGAATCAATCTCAGAGGACAACGTTAACAACCTCTATGATGCTCAGGGAAACAAGCTTGACAAGGACGCTCTTATCGCAATTTACGAGGAAGCTCTCGGCGGCGATGTCGTAGTCTCTATCGCGGGCGATGAAACGTTAGACGATTCCGAAACCACTTACTCGTCCGTTGAAGCGGCACAGGTGGGAGCTTCATTTGACATAAAGGTTCCCGGCTATCTTCCTAAGGGTTTTACCGTTTCAAAAATCTGCGCATATAACGATGATAAAGGCAATCCGGGCGCGGATTACAGAACGATTGAATACACTAACGGAGAAAGCAGCATCTTCTTCTTTGAAAGACTTATAAATGATGACACAAGCTATGAAACAGGAACTTCCGGAGAATTGAAAGAAGTGACAATAAACGGAAGAGTGGCGGCGCTCACCGAAGACTCTATCGGCTGGGAAACTGCTGACGGCGTTTCGGTATATATAATAGAACATGCGAATCTTTCCGAAAGCGAGCTTTTAAAGATTGCAAAGAGTGTAAAATAAAATAAGATAACCCCCATGATGCGGCTGTTGCTTAACGCAGCAGCCTTTTTTTACGCTCCTATAATATGCCAATTCTTTACATAAAAATATGACTTAAAAATGCGAAATTTATCTTGTCTTTACATGGATTACATGATATAATTAAAGATGTGTGAAAAAAATATCCTACTATTTTAGTAGGTCAATAATAAAAAGCATTTTTCCGGCAATATAAGGGGGTACATTTTATGAAAAGAAAAATTTTAAGCGCTATTCTTGCGCTGTCTCTTTGCATGTCCATGCTGCCCGCCGTGACGCTGACAGCTACTGCGGCGATAAGCTTTGACGGCGGTGATGGAACGGCGGAAAATCCGTATCAGATTTCCACAGCGGAGCAGTTGGCCAGTCTGGCGGATGCTGTCAACGGCGGCAATGACCTGTATGGCGTGTATTTTAAGCAGACCGGAGACATCAACCTGGGCGGCAAGGACGACCCGTGGCCGGTGATCGGTCATGTCATCGGCAATACTCCCCATCCCTTCAACGGCGTTTTTGACGGCGGCAACTTTAAGATTTCCGGCCTGTTTGTGGGCACAACGGATGAGGACGGCGAACCTGTGGGCTTAGAAAATGAGGACGCCGGTCTCTTTGGCCATGTGGGGGAGAAGGGCATAATCCGGAGGGTCCACGTGGTGGATTGCAAGGTCTACAGTAAAGGCCTTTATCTGGGCGGTATCGCAGGTCGTAATGAAGGTTTGGTGGAATACTGTTCTTCCGACGCCACCGACCCCGACAACTCCTCCGGCGTAATTAAAGGCAAGTGGCAGTATGCCGGCGGCATCGTGGGCTATAACTTCGGCACGATCAGCTATTGCTATAGCAACTGCGATGTGTATGGCGCGCAGAAAGTAGGCGGTATTACAGGAGGCCAAAACGGCGGCACCGTGGTCAACTGCTATTTCAGAGGCTACGTATACGCAGACGATATTACAAGAGCCTATGCCGGCGG
>JAFLUB010000068.1 GCA_022509025.1 Oscillospiraceae bacterium
GCATTCGTAGCTCCCGGTGCGTTTGTTACTCCCGGCGCAGGGCTTCCGCTTGCCGCAGGCGCGCCGGATGTTACAGGCTTCGGTGTCTGATATACCGGTCTTCCTCTCTTTGGTGTCGGACTCGGTGATGCTGTTACATTAGGTGTCACAGCAGGAGTAGGTGCGACTGTCGGTTGTAATGAAGGTGTTACTGTTGAAGTAGGCGAAGGTGTCGACACCGGTGTCGCTGTTGGTGTACTTGTCGGTGTAGGTGTTGGTGCCAGCTCCGGCTCCGACGTAGCGAACGGACGCCACGGTCTGAGCGTAGGTCTTGGTGTCGATGGCACCGGTGTTGCCGTTGGCGATGAACTCGGGCTTGATGTCGGATTTGTATCCGGTTTTGTCGTTGCGGTCGCCGTCGGTGTCGCGCTCGGACTTGATGTCGGATCTGTATTCGGTTTTGTCGTCGCTGTTGCTGTTGGTGTAGCGCTCGGACTTGCCGACGGATCTGTATTCGGTTTTGTCGTCGCTGTCGCCGTTGGTGTAGCGCTCGGACTTGCCGACGGATCTGTATTCGGTTTTGTCGTCGCTGTTGCTGTTGGTGTAGCGCTCGGACTTGATGTCGGATCTGTATTCGGTTTAACCGTCGCTGTCGCCGTTGGTGTAGCGCTCGGACTTGATGTCGGATCTGTATTCGGTTTAACCGTCGCTGTCGCTGTCGGCTTCACGGTTGGTGTTGCTGTCGGCTTCACGGTTGGTGTCGCTGTCGGCTTCACGGTCGGTGTTGCTGTTGGCTTCACGGTCGGTGTTGCTGTTGGTGAAATACTCGGTCTGGGAGTCCAATTCAGTATAGCTGCATTTGATATTACCTCTGAACGAGTTATACCGGAATCAGCCAGAGTTACATTGCTCATAAAATCATTACCAAACTTTTTTGCCCAATCAGCCTGATTTGTTGAAGCTGAGTTTCCCTCAAAGGTTATGTAATATTTTGTATCATCTAATTGATAACCATCGATTGTGGACTTTTCATAATAGCAGTATAGCCTATCGTCTGTAAGACCTGTTATCTCGGCTGTACCATCGCTCTGTGTAGTATATTCCTGTATTTCATTAAGTACGATATTTTTTTTCGTGCTGGCATCAACATCTACCTCAGCCAGAACAAAGACAACTCCCTCCAAGGTTTTGTTCGTGTCATCTTCATCAATCTTTGTCAGTCTGAGCTTTGTGCCGGACGCGTCTCCACCCGCACTGCTGCTCGCCACATGGTATGTAGATTCATCCGTACTGCTATGGCTGTACGAGCCGGCAAAAAGGGCAGCTTTGTTCGTAATTGATACATTCTCACCAACTGCCGCGTTTATACCTACGTAGTACTCTACTATAAGATGCATCTTATCCGGCACAACAATCTTCAGTTCTCTTGTAGCGCTGTTGTAGGATACGCGATATTGAGACGAGTCCAGCGGCTTGTGCTTACCATCCGATGAAAACTCCGATACTGTAACCTTTCGTCCGAAATTAACGTTTTTTGAAAGTGTATCTCTCATTTCCAGAGTATCCCCATCAGGATTCAAATCCGCTGCCGGAGCATTTATCTCGACTGTATAATTTACACCGTAATATCCGTCAACATTTCCCCAGAATCCTGCGTCACCCACACCTTTTGAACTCTTATCGATATATTTCTTTTCGATTTCAGCCTCAGCGCCATCATCACCGATACTGTCACCATCTTCATATGCGCTTATAGTATTTCCTACCTTTGCTACTGATGATGAAATGTCTCCCAAGGCACTTTGATCTACTTTTGTTTTATATTTTATTCTGTATCCTTTATCCTGAACCTTTGGAATAGTGTATGAAAATCCGGTTTCCAGACCATTCTCCGTCAGTATATTCGGAGTTATGCTTAATTCATAGTCAGGATTACCCCATTCGTTTTTACCTCCCCACAGCTTCGCGCTTCCGGGAATATACGACAGAGCACCGGGGATATCATACATATCTCTTATTTCTATAGATACACCGCCGTAATCATGAGAACCGGTCCAGTCATAGTCGTTAGTATATATTCTGTTAAAATCTATCTGCCATTCTACAACATACGCTTTATAATCATTATCCCATGCAACTGTGAGCGCCTTTTTCGAAATAACTCCGGCAGGAACAGCCCACTTTGCCGTGTCCTCATCGAGTTTTCCGTTTACATCATTTACAGTTGCCGTATTTTCATATATCGTCGCCAATGACGAGGAAGAAAATTTACCTGTAATCTTTGTGTTATATCTTATGTCAATGGTTCCGGACATATCAGCCGGCATAGTAGCATAGGCTCCGATAAAGTTTAAAGTGAAGCAGCTCCAATAGCTGTAATAATTTCCGTAATGAGACTGCTTATAATTATTCTTAACTTCTACCGTATAGTCTGTTCCTTCCTTAAGAATAACCTCATTTCCGTTCGCAGGACGATAAACGACATTGAAAGTGCCGGGAATATATTCCCAGTTATAGAAAGCACTCCATTCCGAATCATATCCCTCCGCGTGTTCGTCGAAAACGTATACACCGGAATGTCCGGCAAGGTTCAAAGCGTCAAGAGTGATTTTCCATCTTGCCACACCTGTTGACTCATTACCGCTCGCAAAACTCTTTTCAATATATGATTTGGGAACTTCGCCCTCGGTGTTGTCTATGGTCTCATCGTCACCCTCAATATATCCGTCTTTCCATTTAAGAGTAGACTCGTTAGTATATGCTTTAAGCTCATCTGTTTCTGTTTCAATAACAATAGAGTATCTGCCATAATCATCTATATTCGGGAATGTATATGTAAAAGTATTTCCCTTAAGCACCTTACTCAAATCCAGCTCTGTAATAGCGCCTGTATCGTTATTTCTTACGTATACTTTCTTTACCGTGACACCTTCAGGAAGAGTATCCTTTACGGTCGCTTTATTCAGATTACCGCGTATATCACTGTTATTTATATCAAGAGTCCATGTGACTGACTTATCACCTTTATTGTATGACGCTCCTTTACTGAACCGACCGTAATTACCCAACTCCGTATTAGCGCTGCCGCCATTGTCACCGTTAACAATCCAATCGGCTGTGTTGCCCAGACCATTGGTTTCACTGATATCCTTTACCTTAACCCTGTAGGTAAGAGTATACTCATTCGGATACTCAACCATTCCGCCCAGGTTTATCGTCGCTTTCTGTCCGTTAATTGTTACTTTACTGCTCACATCAGTATCGCCAAGCTTAAAGCTACCGGGTACAAAGCTGAGGTTAGAACCCAGAATGTCTTCTATTTTAAAATTCTTATAGTTTGCATCCGGTTTGAATACTATCCTATACTCAATAGTTCCGTCACTATTAACGGCTGACTTATACTTATAGAAGTTTTCCATTTCATTGTCGTATGTGAAAGTATACTCTCCGCCGCCGGGGAATTGAAAGCTTCCATCGTCACCATCTTTTATTTTATCCTTATTAAGCTTAAACTGACATTCAAAATATCCTGTTCTGTTACCTGAGTTCAGGAAATCATCATTGAAGTGTAAGAAAACCACATTACGGCCTTCATACACACCATACTCATAGTTGCCTATAATTTCATTGCCGGAGTTTGTAATATATCCGCCGGGCACTTCAGAAGGAAGATCTATCCCCTCAGGAAAAACATACACGAGAACATCACCGGGTTCTACCGTTTCACCACTGGTATCGTTGTTTATAATTGAAAAATCTATTCTGAAGCTGAACATATCATCTCTTCCAACTTCGTTATCTTCACCCGGCTTAATCGTATTGCCATCACTGTCTGTGACTGTTACATTTGTATCAGTAATAACATCGTTTGCGCTGTCAATTATATGATATGCTGCGCTCGCCGTTATGGTAAAGCCTGAAAATACCGTGAATATCATAGCTACGCTTAAAATAAGCGATATAAGTCTTTTTTTGTTATAGCTCATGTATTTCAATCAAATCCACACCTTTCCTTTTATTTCCATCCCTTTTCATTATTCTGCAAGCACAGTCTGTGCCGGTGCAATCGGCTTCATATTTTCACCGTCAAGCCCCTTCCACAGCATAACCTTTGTTCCGGGTTCAGCCGTAACGATGTAAACACCTTCCGTTAATGTAACATCTTCAACTGTTGCGTCAATCAAGCGCTCTCCGTCATAGACTGCTCTTATAACCACCGCGTCACCTGCGTTCTCTGCCGATATGTCAAATATTAACTCATCATCGCCGATTACAGGCTCGTTAGCGTCACGCACTATAATGTTCTTAAATACTGCAAATCTGTCGGTAGGCTGTTCAAGTCTCGCTACTGCAAGCTTTATCTTTGCAAGATCATCCGCTTCCATAACTCCGAGATCTGTTACTGTGCCGCCTATATCTATCGTTGCAGTTGTGACTCCCTCGCCGTCCGTATCAAACAGTATTTTCACGTGTTGCCATGTATCAAAATCCGGTATTTCGCCGTATGTTAATTCAAGACTGTTATCAGCCGAACTCCAACCCGACGCTTCATCCGGGTTATCCAATTTCTTGCCTATGCCCATTCTTATATAGTCAAGCGTAATCATGTCAACATCATCTGATGATGTGAATATCGCGCTTCGTCCGAAGGTGTATACCTCTTTTGTTGTGACCGTTGTGTCAAATGAAAGCTCATATGATGTATCAGGTTCAAATTCAATCGGCTCAGGAATGTTGATTATTCCCGTATACGCTCTTCCCGGATATCCGTCCGCTTCTTCTCCGCCAGTACTTGTTGATATGTATAATCCCTCGTCGCCTACCTGATGCGCTTCAGGCTCAGAGCCTTCCTCACCATAGCTGGAGCCTCCGCGTCCCGGTTCATAGAATAAGTAGTCCGAAATTGCAATAGTCTCCGTTGCCGAGTCGTTGGATACCCCGTCTATCGTCACGGTAGGTCTTACCGTGAATTTCTTAACATGTCTTGCGCCGCCGTCAAAGCCCTTTGTCACGGTAACCTCACCTGTATCCGGGTTAATGAAAACGTTAGGATCGTCCGCCGGTTCAATCGCCCATGACACAGTGTAATCCTCCAGTTCCACTCCCTCCTGGTCGCTTACGCTTACCTCAAAAGGTTTACTTGTAAATGCCTCCTCATACCGTGGTGCCGTAAGAGCGCCCTGTGACTTGGTTATTGTAACCGTGTCAGGCTCCGGATCATATGTATACGGGCTGTACACAACGTAGTATTCATTAGGTCCCTCAAGCGTTACCTCAGCAATTCCCGTTGCCTGCATATAACCCTCCGGGTCTCTGTAAGCCGGTTTTTCGATATAACATTCATATTCTCCCGGCGCAACCTTGGTTATAACCTGACCGTTTTCATCAGTTATATAGTCACCCGTATCTTCGCCAAGCTTTAACCTGACGCTTGCATCGCTTACAGCGTTTCCGTCATCGTCTATTACATTAATGACCAGTTTTGCATACTCTCCTTTTACAGCGTATGCTTTAAAACTATTAACACGCCAATCAAGAGAGATGTTACCTTCTCCGCGGTTTCCCGCCAGACGCACAGCGCCTATACCTGTTGTGCCGTCTTCTTCGTACGAGTCAATAAACGGAAAGCCTCTTAATACTGCCGCCGGAGTATCCTCTCCAATTCTTGTAAACTCAGCCTTTATAACCTTTTTCGTTTCAAAGTCAGCCGTAATAGAAACCTTATACCATGTGTTATCCGGCAGATAATTTCCGTCAGCATCCTTTATATATTCTCCCGATGTATCATTTGTAAGCTTAATTCTGCCGCCGCCCTCATTTTCCGAAAAGTACGCGCTCGTCACTCCAAAATATCTCACTCCGTCAGGACCTATAAACACCGTATCCTGAGTTCCGCCTGTTCCTATCAGATATGAATTCCATTCGAATTCCACACGCACAATTTGGGTCCCGATAAGGTTAAAACCGGGTGCAATACCCCAGTTGTTCGGGAACAGCAGATTCATATATCTGCTTCCTGATTCATCAGAATATGTTGAACTCAGCACATAGTTGTCAGCTCCGAACGTATTGTCCGGACGTATTCCTGTAGAGTAGTACTGAAAATGCGGTGAAGCGCCGAAACGTATCCCGCTTTCATCCTCTGTCCACACAACCGGATTCTCTCCTGTTTCAAAATTCGGTTGAAAATCAAATTCTGAACCGGGTATTAACGTCTGCTCTGCAAAAACCGGAACAGACGAAAGCATAGCTGATACACCTACGGTTACAGCCGTAAGAAGTGACAGTATTTTTTTCTTGCTTTCCATATGTATCCCCATAACCTTTCTTCCCGCAAATTTTAGTTAAAAACTTAACGTCCTTACCGCGGGCGAATAAAACGTCAGCATAATTTATATCAAATAATTGGACATATATTATATAACATATATTTACTATAATAAATACATTTTGAAATTTTATTGTTTTTTTATAATATTTAATCTGAATTTTATACTATATTTATTAAATTTGATTTTTTTCAAAAAGAGACGGCGGAGCGCTTTAACTTCCACCGTCTCATCATTCAGATTCTTATTCATTCTGTTATTCAGCACTGCGACAGCGCATTTTTCAAATCTTCTATTATGTCGTTTATATTCTCGATTCCCACTGACAGTCTTACAAGGTCAGGACTTACTCCGGCTGCTCTGAGTTCCTCGTCATTCATCTGACGATGTGTTGCAGATGCCGGATGCAGCACACACGTATGCGCATCAGCGACATGGGTAGCAATCATAGCGACCTTTAATCCTTTCATGAACTTCTCCGCTGCCGCGCGTCCGCCTTTGACTCCGAACGACACAACTCCGCATGTGCCGTCAGGCATATATTTCTTTGCTCTTTCATAGTACTTGTTTCCCGCGAGTCCCGGATAGTTTACCCATTCTATTTTGTCATGATTTTCAAGGAACTGTGCTACCCCAAGAGCATTCTCGCAATGCCGCGGAACTCTCACATGCAGTGATTCAAGTCCCAGATTTAACAGATATGCATTCATCGGCGCCTGTATTGAACCCAAATCACGCATGAGCTGAGCTGTAGCCTTTGTTATATACGCACCTTCAAGTCCGAATTTCTCGGCATAGGTAACACCGTGATATGATTCGTCAGGCGTTGTCAATCCAGGGAACTTGTCCGCATGCTTAAACCAGTCGAACTTTCCCGAATCAACAATACAGCCTCCGACAGCAGCATCATGCCCATCCATATATTTTGTCGTGGAATGAGTCACAATATCCGCTCCCCATTCGATAGGACGGCAATAGATCG
>JAFLUB010000069.1 GCA_022509025.1 Oscillospiraceae bacterium
AAAAAAATCAATCGCCCGCACCGCTGCTCCTCCTTTTTCGCAAAGAGGCTCGCTCGCGTCGGCTATTCGCTTGCAAGCGCGCTCATAACGCCTTTGGCTCTCTACCACCTTTTTGCGAGAGCGTCTCCGGGGCAATTCATCTGAAACGGTGGGATTTTTTATAAAAACGTAGAGTTTGGCTATGGTTTGTATATTTTTAGCTATAAAGGGGTGAGAAGATGCATAGCGTTAAGGCTAAAGGAATATTATCGGCAAAGAATGGCATGAATATATACCGTGGCTGCACTCATGGCTGTATCTACTGCGACAGCCGTTCAAGCTGCTACCAGATGCAGCATGATTTTGAAGATATTGAGGTTAAAGAGAATGCGCCTGAGCTTTTAGAGAATACATTAAGGCGTAAACGCAACAGGTGCATGATAGGCACCGGCGCAATGTGCGATCCGTTCATGCACTGCGAAGAGAAATTACAGCTTACGCATAAATGCATTGAAATTATTGACCGTTATGGCTTCGGGCTTGCGATACAGACAAAATCCGACCGTATATTGAATGAAATTGAGCTTCTTGACAGTATAAATAAAAAAGCAAAATGCGTGGTACAAATGACTATGACCACATTTGACGAGCAATTATGCCGTATCATAGAACCTAAGGTATGCACAACACAAAGACGGTATGAAGTACTGAAAATCATGCAGAAGAGAGGAATACCCACGGTTGTGTGGCTGTCGCCTTTCCTTCCCTTTATAAATGACACGGAGGAAAATCTGAGAGGTCTGTTAAAGCTTTGCTTTGACGCGGGTGTGAAAGGTATTTTATGCTTCGGTATTGGACTCACCTTGCGCGACGGCAACCGAGAATACTTTTACGCTCAGCTTGACAGGCATTTCCCCGGAATGAAGGAAAAATACATACGAAAATACGGAAATTCCTACGAGTGCGCAAGTGATAATACATCACACTTAATGAGAATATTACATTCGGAATGTGAAAAGCGCGGAATAATGCATAATATAGATGAAATATTTGAGTATATGCATAAGTTTGAAACTCCTGATAAATGGGAGCAACTGAGTCTGATATAACATCAGCCCCAACGCATAAATTTACCGGGGCTGATGCTTTTGTATAAAGAAAAATGACAAAATGATTTTTTAATCATTTTGTCACTACCCCTTTATATTTCTTATTTATTCTTCATCAAAAATCGCTTTTGCGAAGTCTGCGGGGTTAAATTCCTGCAAATCGTCAATCCCCTCGCCTACTCCCACAAATTTGACAGGGAGATTTTGCTCCTTTGCGATTGATATAACTATTCCGCCTTTCGCAGTTCCGTCAAGCTTCGTGAGTATAATACCCGTTATATCCGCGGCTTCGGAAAAAAGCTTTGCCTGACTTACTGCGTTCTGTCCGGTTGTGGCGTCAAGAACAAGCAATGTTTCTCTTGCCGCTCCCGGCAATTCGCGTTCAATCACGCGGTTTATCTTGTTAAGCTCCGCCATAAGGTTTTTCTTGTTATGCAGTCTGCCGGCGGTGTCGCATATAAGAATATCAACACCTCTCGCCTTTGCTGCCGCACAGGCGTCGAACACAACAGACGCGGGATCGCTGTTCTCGTGATGCTTTATAATATCACATCCGCTCCGCTCAGCCCAAATATCAAGCTGGTCAATCGCCGCCGCTCTGAAAGTATCCGCGGCAGCAAGGAGCACCTTCTTACCCGCCTGCTTATAATTAGCGGCAATCTTACCTATGCTTGTAGTCTTTCCAACTCCGTTCACACCTATTATAAGCATCACCGATGGTGTCGTGGAAATATCAACGCTGCATTCGTTTTCACTAAGTATTTCGCTTATAATATCCTTTAGCTCCTGCTTAACAAGATTTCCGTCAGTAATATGCTTATGCTTTACATTTTCCCTAAGCGTTTCTATTATATACTCTGTAGTCTCAACGCCGATATCAGCCATTATAAGAGCTTCTTCAAGATTTTCAAACAGTTCCTCGTCCACCTTTACGAACACGCTGAATACATTATTCACCTGTTCCGATATGGACTCCCTTGTCTTTGCCAGTCCGCTTTTTAACTTATCAAAAAATCCCATATGTGTTTTCACTCCTTAGCTTGCCATATCCTCAGCTATATCGTCAATGTGCAGCGACAACAGCTTGGAAACGCCTTTTTCCTGCATGGTTACGCCATACAGTATATTCGCCGCTTCCATCGTGCCGCGTCTGTGCGTTATAACGATAAACTGGCTATGCTCAATATAATTTTTGAGGTATGTCGCAAATCTTGACACATTTACATCGTCAAGCGCGGCGTCAATCTCGTCCAGAATGCAGAACGGCGCCGGTTTTACGCGGAGTATCGCAAAGAGTAGCGCGATTGCGATAAACGACTTTTCACCGCCCGAATAAAGATTTATATTCTGCAATCCTTTACCCGGAAGCTGTACCTCTATTTCAATTCCGCTTTCCAGAACATTATCAGGCTCAGACAGATACAGTTTTGCTTTTCCGCCGCCAAACAGTTCCTTGAATACCATACCGAAGCTTTCATTGATCTGGGCAAAATGCTTTCCGAAATGCTCCTGCATCAATTCCTCCATAGAGGATATAATCTCATTTAAATCCGCCTTGGACTTATCAAGGTCAGCCTTTTGCTCTGAGAGGAACTTAAACCTTTCTTCCACATTCTTGTATTCCTCTATCGCGTCCATATTTACGCTGCCCAAATCTTTAATGAGCTTTTTAAGTTCTGAAAGTCTTGAAAATGCTTCTTTTTCGTTCTGAACATCTGTCTTTACCTCTTGCGCGGTTGTATAAGTAAGCTCATAGTCATCCCAGAGCCTTGACATGATATTTTCCGTATCCGTGTTCAGCTTTTCAACTCTGTTTTCAAGTCTGGACATTTCCTGTCCCAGCTTTAACAGGTCATCAGTCAGGTCACTGTTTGAGCTTCGGATATTCTGAATCTTCTCCTCTATATGAGCTTTTTCTTCTTTGATTTCAGATATTCTCTGTTTTACACTTTCAGATTCTTTATTGATTTTCTCTATCAACTGCTTTTTATCATTAACCAGAGTATATAAGTTATCATTTTCCTGACAGATTTTTTCTTTTTCCTGCTTATGTGTCTCTATATCTAAGTGCGACAATGAGATTTCCTGTTCTAAAGTCTCAATTCTCGCCTGTAATGTTTTTATATCCTTTTCAATAGAAGCAAGCTCCATTGTTTTATCCATTATCGCGCTTGTCTTCTCGTCCTTTTCATCGGATATGCGATTAAATTCCTCAGTCAAAGACTCTGTCCTGTTCTGTAATTCATCTGCTTCCTTCTCAAGCGTTCTTATGTTCTGCAAGAGAAGCGCAATTTCATCAGATGACTCTGAAAGCTGCGTTTCTATCTGATTAAGCTCTATACTGTGGTTTTGCTGTGTTTCATCACCGGATTCAATAGAGCGGTTTAAATGCTCAAGCGTACTCCTGAGACGGATAATCTCATCTTCGTATTCTCTTACAAGCGACTCATAAGACGAAAGCTGATTATTTATCATAGTTATGTCGCCGTCAATTTTCTGCTTTTCATCGTTATGTTCCCGAATAAGCCGTGATAACTCTGTCAATTCAGCTGCCAGCGTCTTTATCTCAGCAGCACGAGACAGAAATCCGCTTTGCTTATTTACACTTCCGCCCGACATTGAACCGCCGGCATTCAGAATATCTCCCTCGAGAGTAACTACCCTGAATTTGTATCCGAATTTACGGCTCATTGCGATTGCGTTATCTACGTTATCGACAACAACTACGCGCCCGAGTAAGCTTTTTATAATGCCGTCGTATTTCCTGTCATACTTAACAAGTGTGCTTGCAAGACCTACAAAGCCTGTACAATCCTTCACATCACCGGCATTGTCAAGCTCTCTGCCCCTTACCGATGTGACCGGTAAAAAGGTTGCTCTTCCTGAGCCTGTTTTACGAAGATACAGAATTGCTTCTTTTGCGTCCTCCTCGCTCTCAACAACTATGTTCTGCATAGCGCCGCCAAGCGCCGACTCAATAGCTATTACATATTTTTTATCAACGTCTATAAGTCCTGAAACGGTACCGTAAACAGACAGTCTTTTAAGCTCGTCCGATTTTAAGACCGTCTTTACACTCTTAGCATAGCCTGCGTAATCATTTTCCATACCCTCCAGTATCCGTTTCTTAGAGGCCTTTGAATTATAATCCACATTTATCTCATTAAGCTTTCTGCTTGTTTCTTCCGCCTGTGATTTTAATTCGTTAAGATTTGACGTATGACGTTCCACAGTCGATTTCATCTTGTCAAGCTTTTCGGATTTCTGCTTGATATCTTTTTCGCACTGTTCAATATCCTGTTTCGTGCTGAGAACGCCCTCGTTAAAGCTCTTTATTTCAGCATTAAGCGTTTCCCGTCTTTCTATAAAGCTTTGGCGCAGAGTTTCCATACCGCTTATCTGAGCCTTTTTTGAGGATATAAGATTAAGCTTCTCCACTGCGTCGGCTTTTAAGTTCTCAATCTCTTCCGCAATAGAATCTTTTTTTTCGGTCAGCTTGCCCTGATCCTCATTTACAGAGTCAAATACCTTTAGAATTTCCTGAGCCTCTGCTTCTTTTTCCGTAATCTGTGTCTTTATCTGTTCTATTTCCTGCTTTTTTTGCGTATTTCTATCATTGATTGACTGAATCTCATTATCAATTCTCTCAATCATCGTGTGATTATTCTTAATATTGGTCTGGGCAACGGAAATATCCTTTGAGGCTGACATACTTTCACTTTCAGTCTGTCTTAAAAGATTGTTCTTTTCCTCATTTTCTCTGTCCTTTTGTCTGCTTTCTTCGCTCAGGTCAGTAATCATAAGCTGCGTTTCATTTTCCGTTTTACGCTTCTCATTAAGTTCTTCTCTGACGCTTTCATACAGATGTTGCGCTTCCTCAGCCGCCGCCTTGTTTTTATCTATGGTAATAAGGCTCATATTAACATCAAGAGCCTTGTATTCCTCATAATATGTAAGATATTTTCTTGCCTTTTCAGACTGTTTCTTAAGCGGCGCTCTTTGTCCTTCAAGCTCTGAGGTTATATCTCCTATTCTCACAAGGTTTTCCTCTACGCCTTTCAGCTTTCTCTGCGCCTCTTCTTTTCTGTATTTATATTTAGAGATACCCGCCGCCTCTTCGAAAAGGCTTCTTCTGTCCTCCGCCTTTGTTGAAAGTATCTGCGAGACGTTTCCCTGACCTATAATTGAATAGCCGTCACGTCCCAGACCTGTATCCATGAACAGTTCATGAATATCCTTTAAACGGCAGTTTGCGCGATTTATCTGGTATACGCTTTCGCCGCTTCTGAAAAGCCGCCTGGTGACAACCAATTCGTCATAATCTATATTAAAAATTCTTGCGCTGTTGTCAAGCACAAGGCTTACCTCTGCAAAATTGACAGGCTTTCTTGTTTCCGTACCGGCAAAAATAACATCCTGCATATTGGTTCCGCGCAGCGACTTTGCGCTCATTTCACCTATAACCCATCGGATAGCATCGGAAATATTACTTTTTCCGCTTCCGTTCGGTCCCACGACAGCCGTTGAACCCTCTACAAAGTCAAGCACGGTTTTATCCACAAATGATTTAAAACCTTGCATTTCAAGTCTTTTTAACAGCAACGCATCTCACCTCTCTCTTTTTCAGATTTCCATCAGGATGGATTTTTATATCAATATTCATCGTATTTTTAATTTTAATTATGTTTGAACGCTTATTCCCTACTGCTTTTGATATTTCTTTTGGATTTACAAAAACATCAGCATTAGCGCAGTCTGAGTTTTTCAGTTTCTCAGATATTATATCGTAATAAATACTGCTCTCTACAATTTCACGGAACGAGCTATGCACAGGCCCCGCCACCACGGAGCCGTTTTCACAGATTTCATCTGTAGACTGCAGTCCGGCTCTTATAACCGTTATGCCGCTTTTTTCAAATTTGATTATAAGCTTTTGGGTAAGCTCTACTGCTTCTTCCACAGTCTGAGGCATATATTTACCGTCATGATAGAGCTTTTCAAGGAACGTGTCCTTTATAGTAAGCGTTGGATAAATCCTTACTATATCAGGTTTTAAGGCTATTATTTCATCACATGTTTTAAGTGAACGTTCATCTGTGTCACCCGGCAGTCCCGTCATCATCTGCAAGCCGAGTGTGAACGGATACTCATTTATAAGCTTTACCGCTCTTATCACGTCCTCGCGCGTATGACCGCGGTTAGCGGATTTTAAGACTTCATTATCCATTGACTGCACGCCAAGCTCAATAGTAGTGACACCATACTTCATAAGATTATCAAGTATATTTCTGTCTATATAGTCCGGACGCGTGGAAAGACGTATTCCGTCTATTTTATTATTCTTTATATACTCATGCGCGGCATTTAATAATTCACTCTGTTCCTCTATCGGTATTCCAGTAAAGCTTCCGCCGAAAAATGCCGCTTCAACGCGTCTTTGCGCCTTCGGCAGCGTCTTTAAATGCTCATCTATAATACGCCGAACATCGTCAGCGGTCACTTCCTTTTGTGTCCCCGTTATACGCTTCTGATTACAGAATACGCAGTCAAATGGGCAGCCGCGATGCGGTACAAAAATCGGTATATTATATATTTTCATAATTATCTACCGATATTTCTAAGCGCCGTGTGCGCGGCATTCTGTTCCGCCTCTTTTTTATTATGACCTGTTCCTCTGTTCTGCGGAACGTCATCTACAAGAACTTCAACCTCAAACATCTTATCATGATCCTGACCCGTTTCAGAAATAGTTCTGTATGTAACCTTACCCTTGTCTCCCTTTTGCAGAGCTTCCTGAAGCATTGTTTTATAGTCATTATATCTGTATCCCATCACAACATCATCTATAGCGTCGCGCATAATGTTAATAATCCATTTCTTTCGCCTTCTACAATT
>JAFLUB010000007.1 GCA_022509025.1 Oscillospiraceae bacterium
TCCCCGACGCTCTTCCGATCTAAGATTTTATTACAGAATAATACATTCAAAGGGGGTGTTGCGTTAAGCAACACCCCCTTCGGGGCTGAATGAATTTAGATGCAGAATGGATGAAACGAAGCATAATGCGGGAAATACCGCATTATGCCTTTCCATGGTCTGCGCCAAATTGGGCAGCCTCTTTTTATTCAATTGCCTGACTCTTTCCGTCATGCATTGACTTTTTAACGAAAATATGATATATTGAATATTAAATATAATAGTGGTGCAGTATCCTAGTCAGTACGGCTTTTCGGAAAGCGGGCCTAAAAATCCGCCAAATGGCACATCGATGAAGTTTCTGGTGTTTTGCTTTGAACGCCCAGTTCGGGGCTGATGCTGGGAGTTAAGGTTTAGGGGCGGTTTCCAACGGCATGGTTACCTTTCCCCCTTTTCCGTGGAGGCCTGTGACTGTGGCGGCCTAGACCCCCTAAGGGAGCAAGTCGTTACGGCACAGGGGAAAACCTGTTTCGCGGTTAGTAATCCGCCGCCTCACAAGGGCAGCGGTATGAATGCTGTGGGCAGCGTAGCCAGCCTTGAGTGGATATGGCGGATACACGAACCAAACCCCCGCGCGGCGTAGGCCTTGCTGCAAAGGGGTATCGCGTGTTGAAACCATGTTCTGCAAAAGAGGATACGGAGAGCTATGGCTGTTTGGGAAAACTTCTAGGCTGTCATAAAATGGATGAACAGAGGATTGCAGTGCGGACTAAGTGGCAATCCGGCAACCGTAAAAAGTGTGCGCCTTTAAAGGGAAACCGCTTCTTCGGCGACGATAAAGCAGGCGCTCGGGAAAGCCTGCCGGACCTAAGCCGCAAACTTTACTCTGTTCATTACCCTATTTATATTTTTATATAATATGAAAATAATTATATTATGATATAAAAGGAGAGAAATTACTTGGATAAATCCGGCATACCGAAACGAAAAAAATTTAAGGTGCCGCGCCCCGACTCAAACGTATCTACCTCGCATAAGTGGACTGTTATTGTACTTTTGCTGTCATTTATACTTTCAGTATTTTTCAGCTTCATAACATCGGCGGCGATGCAGTCAATTACGATATTTTTCGCGTTTATATTACTTCTTGTCATAATTGCGGTAAATATACTTTTTGACATGGTAGGCACAGCTGTTCAGTCTGCCGAGGAGAAACCGTTCCATTCTCTTGCGTCAAGAAAAGTACCGGGCGCGAGGGAAAGTATTTCGGTGATCCGTCATGCTCCGCAGCTTGCGAATATGTGCTGTGATGTCATAGGAGATATAGCGGGTATTATATCCGGCGCGACCACCGCGCTTATTGTGACGGAGCTTGTGGCAATGTTTGAACTCAAAGGTATGCTTCCCAGCCTTATTCTTACGGGTCTCGTGGGAGCGCTTACCATAGGAGGAAAGGCGATGTCCAAAGGAATTTCAATGCAAAACGGTAATTCTATTGTATTTATCGTCGGAAAAATGATGTACTTTTTCAGACATTTGAAAAAACACTGATGATATACGAGGCTTTGGTGATGAATAAACTTTTAGACAATATCAATTCACCTGATGATTTGAAAAAACTTAATATAGACGAGCTTGCCGCACTATGCGGTGAGATTCGTGAGTTTTTGATTGACAGTGTATCAAAAACCGGCGGTCATCTTGCCTCCAATCTCGGAGTGGTTGAGCTGACCGTTGCTCTTCACACTGTTTTTAACGTTCCCCAGGATAAAATTATTTTTGACGTAGGTCATCAGTCATATGTTCATAAAATCCTCACAGGCAGAAAGGATAGCTTTTCAACGCTGCGCCAATTCGGAGGACTGTCAGGATTTCCAAAACGGTCAGAAAGCGATTGTGACGCGTTTGACACAGGACACAGTTCAACCTCTGTTTCCGCAGCTCTCGGACTCGCGCGCGCGCGCGACCTTGCCGGTGATGATTTTAATATCATAACCGTATTCGGCGACGGAGCGCTTACGGGCGGCATGATGTATGAAGCGATGAATGACGCGGGGCATGTTAAAACTCCGCTGATACTTGTTCTCAACGACAATGCAATGTCTATATCAAAGAATGTCGGCGCTGTTGCAAAGCACCTCAGGAAGCTTCGCATGTCTCCTGTCTACTTCCGCTCAAAGCATGTGGTTGAAAGTGTCCTGAAAAAAATACCGCTGTTGGGAAAAGTATCGGTAAATATTATAAAAAAGATAAAAAGATTCTTCCGCAGACTCGTTATACCCACAACAATGTTTGACGATATGGGATTCACATATATGGGGCCTGTGGACGGTCATGACATAAAAGCTATGATACAGTGCTTCGAATACGTCAAGGACGAGAAAAAGCCTGTGTTTATACACATTCAGACGAAAAAAGGCAAGGGGTACGCGCACGCGGAATCAAATCCGCGCAAATTCCACGGAATATCCCCGTTTGACATAGCTACCGGAGAAACTAAAGAAGGAAGCGAAACATATAGTTCACGGTTCGGCTCTGTCCTGGTAAACCTCGCGCAAGATAATGATAAAATTGTGGCTATAACTGGCGCAATGCCTGACGGAACCGGGCTTGAGGAATTTGAAAAGCATTTCAAAAACAGATTTTTCGATGTCGGAATTGCGGAGCAGCACGGTGTAACGCTCTCTGCCGGACTTGCAGCAGGCGGCTATATACCTGTTATACCATTGTATTCCTCATTTTTACAGCGCGCTTACGACCAGGTTCTTCACGACGTGTGTCTGCAAAATCTGCACGTTGTGTTCCCTATCGACCGCGCCGGTATTGTCGGTCAGGACGGAGAAACACATCAGGGCATTTATGATATATCATATCTTTCACATATGCCGAATATGACAATACTTTCCCCTGCAACTCTGGGTCAGCTTGAGGAAATGCTTAAATTTGCCATAAACGACTTCAACGCTCCCATCGCTATCCGCTATCCGCGCGGCGGTACGGAAGCGGATAATATTCCGCAGGACTTTACTTTGGGAAAAGCTCAGCTTGTGCAGGAAGGTAACGATGTTACAATAGTCGCGTCCGGCAGAATGGTGAAGCGCGCCGAGGAGGTTTCGGCTCTCGCCGGTAAATCAGTGGAGATACTTGCTCTGCCAACGATAAAGCCACTTGATACTGAGGCTATAATAGCCTCAGCTTTAAAGACAAAACACCTCATAACCATAGAAGACAACGTTAAAACAGGCGGCATGGGAAGCATGGTGGCAGCATTGCTTGAAGAAACACATACGGAATGCGAGTTTAAGATATTCGCTTTCCCGGATACTCCGATTACTCACGGAACAGTTGAGGAACTGGACAAGCTTTACGGACTTGACGCGATAGCAATAGCATCAAAAATACAGGAATTATAACGTGAAAAACAAACAAACGGCGCATCTTACCCTTTTTCGGGACCCCGAGTATCAGCATACGTCAGCGTCCCTCAAAATGGCAATCTGTTTGTTTCTTTCCCACGTTACACACGTTACAATTTGCGCCGTTGCACGGCGGAATGGAGAGTAAAAAATGGGAAAAATAAGACTTGACGCTCTGCTTGTAAAAAACGGGCTGACTCAGAGCCGCGAAAGAGCAAAGGCTCTCATAATGGCAGGACAGGTATATATAGATAATCAGAAATGTGACAAAGCCGGTCAGATGGTAGACGAAGATACCGTAAAGCCTGAGATACGCGGTGAGACGCTAAAATATGTCAGCCGCGGCGGGCTAAAGCTTGAAAAGGCTATGAAGGAATTCCCTATTACTCTCGAAGGCAAAACCACAATGGATATAGGCGCATCTACAGGCGGTTTTACAGACTGTATGCTTCAGAACGGAGCAAAAAAGGTGTTTGCGGTTGATGTCGGATACGGACAGTTCGCATGGAAGCTCCGTCAGGACGAGAGAGTAGTTAACATGGAGCGCACCAACATACGCTATGTCACTCCCGAGGATATAGGCGGTGAAATTATAGATTTCGCGTCTATTGACGTATCATTTATATCACTTACGCTTGTTCTCCCGGTCGCGAAAAATCTTCTCGGCGAAGACGGAGAAATAGTGGCTCTTATAAAGCCCCAGTTTGAGGCGGGACGTGAGCAAGTCGGGAAAAAGGGTGTTGTGCGCGATATCAACGTGCATTTTGACGTTATAAAGAAAGTACTTGATTTTTCGGAGAGTATAGGACTTCACACAGCGGGACTTTCATATTCACCCATCAAAGGACCTGAGGGAAATATCGAATATCTTGCGTACATCAAAAAGAAAGACTGTGATGTTAAAATTACCGATGAAATTATAAAAGAGATTGTAGACAAATCACACACGGCTCTTTAAAAGAAATATACGGGAAGGAGAGATAATCATGCTGGCCGAAGATACAGTTATTGCGGGAAAACGCGCAATGTCGCGTTCATATGCAAAGATAAATCTTACGCTTGATGTGCTCGGTAAACGCGCGAACGGATACCATGACATTAAAATGATTATGCAGACGGTTTCTTTGTTTGATCTTGTTCTGACAGATAAAACCGACAACGGTATATCAGTTTCGACAAACCTGCGTTATCTCCCTACCAATGAAAGAAATATAGCCTATAAAGCGGCGCTGGAATTTTTCAGGAATACAGGTATCAGAGGCGGAGCAAAAATCATGATTCATAAAAATATTCCTGTCGCAGCCGGACTTGCCGGCGGCAGCGGAAACTGCGCCGCAGTACTTGTTGCATTGAATATGCTGTATAATAATCCGCTTTCTTCAGATAAACTCAAGGAAATAGGCGCGTCTTTAGGCGCTGATGTTCCCTATTGTTTTGATGGAGGCACGCAGATGGCTGAGGGAATAGGTGAAATACTCTCTCCCCTGCCGTCCATGCCGGATGCTTATCTGCTGCTGGTTAAACCACAGATAAATGTTTCAACTGCCGCGGTATATGAAAAAATCGACAGCGCGGAAATTGCCGTCCGCCCTGATACGGATAGTATGATTATGGCTCTCAGAGATAAAAATATAAGACAGGTAGCGGATAACCTGTGCAACGTTATGGAGTCTGTCACCGAAAAAATGTATCCTATTATCGGCGGTATTAAAAAGAAAATGATTATGAACGGCGCAATAGGCGCAGTAATGAGCGGGTCAGGTCCTACTGTGTTCGGAATTTTTGATGATTTTGAAACGGCAAAAAAAAGCGCAGACAGCTTTTCGATGCAATTTAAGGATGTTTTTCTTACCCGAACCATGAATTAGTTGCAAAGGAGGTGCCGGGAATGGATAAGGATATCAATAATACAGATTTTAATGGAGATACTCCGGATAATGAATCTTTATATGATGGAAATGATAAATTTGACGAAGATGATGTAATTGACGAAGATTACGAAGAAGAGGTTTCTGATGATAATATATCGGACAAAGATAAACTTTCTAAAAACAATCATTTTAGAAATCTCAAAAAAGACTTATCGTCACGTTTCGTTAAAATTTCCTGTTTGATTTACGCGGCTGTATTGTTTGCCGCATTTACTTTCGGGTATGTCACTCCCGGATCCGATTCAGCAATATCAAAAAGACTGGATTCAATGCATACAAAAAATAAATTATATGTCCAGACAAAGAAAAATTATGACGAGGCGCTTGAAAAGAAAAAAGACGCATCCGAACAGCTCGGGCACAAACAGCGTGATTTGGATAAACTGACACAGTCACAGGATGGACTTCGTAAGCTTTCAGAGAGTAACAGCGCATTAGAAGAAGAAAAGAATACTCTGAGAGAGGAAGTAGAGAAAAAGCAATCAGAGCTTGAAACATTGAATCTTTCTGTTGCGGAAAAGACAAAAAAGACTGTTACATGGTCTTCGGGCAGATACTCTGTAGGAGAAAATATTGCATCAGGCAATTACACCGTTACCGGTTCAGGGAGTATTTCTATAGGTAATTCCGGCAAATCGATTATAAATAAAGCGCTGAATTCATCAGGAGACAACATTGCGCTGAATAACGGCGATGTGATTCAGATAGACGGAACGGCGAAATTTGTTCCGGAATAAATTACAGAGAAAGGCTGAAATGTAATGAAAAGAGTCTATATTATACTAACCTCATCTCTGACAGTTATATTAGCGGCTGTATTTTTCTTTATCGGGTACTCTGTTCCGACAGGACAGGAGGCATCAAAACAGCTACAGCAGGAAATTGTGATTTTAGATACGGATATAGCTAAAATCAATGCGGAAACAGGAGAAATACAGAAGCAGATAGACGATATGGATACACAGCTTGATGCCAAAAGCGTAATTTCTGACGAATATATGGAGTACAAGAATACACATGATACGCTTGTCAGTGAGATTGGGGAATTAAAGAACCGCTCAGCGCAGCTTGACGCGGAAATAGAGCAGAGCCGTATTACACTCGAAGAAGCATCCGGAGTAAAAGAGGAAAAAAAGGGCAGGTCATACGCGCTTGAAGCTAATAAAACATACTCATGTCCGAATGAGATTCCTGTCGGACGATACACCGTTTCGGGAAGCGGCACATTGGTTATCACCGCGGCTAACGGTAAAATACGCGCGACGCAAAACCTTGACGTTTCCTATAACAACACCTACACATTTAATTTAGCGGACAAGGAAAGAATTAAATCCAGCGCGGCGATTAATATTACGCAGTTGGTGACAAATTAACCACAAATAAAAATATCCATCCGAATGCTGGATGGATATTTTTATTTCCATAATATAATTTCTACATTAGTCTACAAGCTCAAGAATTGCCATAGGCGCGCTGTCACCACGACGCGGACCTGTCTGATAAATTCTTGTGTAACCGCCGTTTCTTTCAGCGTACTTAGGAGCAATTTCACTGAAAACCTTTGTTACAACGTCTTCCTTTGTGATAAACTCCAATGCCTGACGACGAGAATGCAATGTATTAGTTTTGCCAAGAGTAATCATTTTCTCAGCCATACTCTGAGTTTCCTTTGCTCTTGTCAAAGTAGTTTCAATTCTACCCGTCTCCAAAAAGCTTGTTACGAGATTACGAAGCATAGCTTTTCTCTGATCGGTCGGGCGATTTAACTTTCTTGTTCCCGGCATAACTGTTACCTCCTATTTAATCTTCTTCTTTTTTAAGGTAAAGACCTAAACCATTCAATTTGTTTATGACTTCTTCAAGCGACTTTCTTCCGAGGTTTCTTACTTTCATCATATCCTCTTCGGACTTGTTTATAAGATCCTCTACCGTATTAATAGCTGCGCGCTTTAAGCAGTTATATGAACGAACTGACAGGTCAAGCTCCTCAATTGTCATTTCAAGAACCTTTTCCTTCTTGTTTTCTTCCTTCTCAACGATGATTTCCGCGTTCTTCGCGTCATCAGAAAGGTCTACAAACAATGAAAGCAAGTCGTTCATTATCTTAGCAGCTAACGATATAGCCTCATCAGGCTTTATAGTACCGTTTGTCCAAACTTCAACCACAAGTTCTTCTCTATCTGTATATTGACCTACTCTGGTGTTTTCTACAGTGTAATTCACCTTCGTTACAGGAGTATATATAGAATCCACAGGTATTACTCCTATTATTGGCTGTATGCTCTGCTTATTCTTCTCAGCGCTCACATAGCCTCTGCCCTTTGAAAGGGTAATCTCAATATAAAGATTAGCATCATCATTAAGTGTTGCAATATGAAGGTCGGGATTGAATATTTCAACATCGTCATCACGCTTAATATCAGCGGCTGTTATTTCCTGCGCGCCTTTTGCTTCAATGTAAACGGTTTTGGGAAGATCGCCGTGAATTTTAAGAGCGAGCTTCTTGATGTTAAGTATAATCTCCGTAACATCCTCCGTTACTCCGGGCACTGTTGAAAACTCATGCTGTACGCCCTCAATCTTGATTGACGTAGCAGCTGCGCCCGGCAAAGATGAAAGCAAAATTCTGCGAAGTGAATTTCCGAGTGTGGTACCGTAACCGCGCTCAAGAGGCGATACGACGAATCTACCGTATCTGCCGTCTTCACTCATTTCAGCGCATTCTATATTAGGCTTTTCCATTTCTATCATTTCAGAACCCTCCTTTAAAATCTGAGATGAGTCCGGAACGATTTATCCGTTCCGTTCCGAAACAACAACTCTTTAAAACGTATATATATCCACTTACCGAGGGTAACATATGATTACTTAGAATAAAGTTCGACGATAAGGTGTTCCTCTACTTCATAATCAATGTCTTCTCTGGTAGCCAGGGCAAGAACCTTACCTGTGAGTGTATTCTTGTCCATTGAAAGCCACTTTGGAATAATTCTGTTAGCGTTTGTTTCAACGATTTCCTTAATTCTTACTGAGTTCCTACTCTTCTCTCTTACTGCAATCACGTCGCCAGGCTTTACAAGATATGAAGGAATATCTACCTTCTGACCGTTAACTGTGATATGACCATGGTTAACAATCTGTCTTGCCTCTCTTCTTGTGTTAGCCAGACCTAATCTGAAAACAACGTTATCAAGTCTTGACTCAAGAATCTGAAGAAGCATTTCACCTGTGATACCCTGTCTCTTAGTAGCCATTACGTAGTACTTCTTGAACTGCTTTTCAAGTAAGCCGTAGATAAACTTAACCTTCTGCTTTTCGTTAAGCTGCAAGCCGTACTCTGACTGCTTTTTTCTGCCCTGCTTCGGGTTTCTGTTTGATGACTTATCAATACCCATTGTAGCCGGGTTAATACCTAAAGTTTTGCATCTCTTTAAAACCGGTTGTCTGTTTACTGCCATGCTCTTTTTCCTCCTTTACAATAATATACAATCAGACTCTTCTTCTCTTAGGCGGTCTGCATCCATTATGAGGAATAGGTGTTACGTCCTTAATCATTGTAACATCAAGACCTGTTGCCTGCAATGCACGGATTGCCGCTTCTCTGCCGGCGCCCGGTCCCTTAACGTAAACCTCTACCGTCTTCATACCATGCTCCATAGCTGCCTTTGCCGCAGTCTCAGCAGCAGTCTGAGCAGCGAACGGAGTGCTCTTTCTTGAACCGCGGAAGCCTAAACCACCGGCACTAGCCCAAGATATAGCATTTCCGGCTGTATCTGTAATTGTAACGATTGTATTGTTAAAGGTTGAACGGATATGAGCCGCACCCTTTTCAACGTTTTTTCTATCACGACGTCTTGTTCGTGTAGTTCTCTTTGCTACCTTAGCCATTTAGTTTAGTCCCTCCTTTATTTCTTCTTACCTGCGATTGTTCTTGCAGGGCCCTTGCGGGTTCTTGCATTGTTCTTTGTATTCTGTCCTCTTACAGGAAGACCCTTTCTGTGACGGATACCTCTGTAGCATCCGATTTCCATAAGTCTCTTGATATCAAGAGCGATCTGACGTCTTAAATCACCTTCAACTGTGTATTCAGCGTCGATAACCTCTCTGAGCTTACTAACGTCAGCCTCTGTAAGGTCCTTTACTCTTGTGTCGGGATTAACCCCTGTCTTGGAAAGAATTTTCTGTGAGCTCTTAAGTCCAATGCCGTATATATAGGTAAGACCAATTTCAACTCTCTTTTCTCTTGGTAAGTCAACACCTGCTATTCTTGCCATACTTTTCTACACCTCCATTAAAAGATATCATCAAAAAATTTATATAGTGTTGGTATTTAAAACTTCTTCAAGCTACCTGTACTGTTGTACAGTCAGCCGCACTTGAATAAGTCATAAACAAATTTTATATTATATGATGAAAACCACATAATCACATAATCACATAATCATCTAATAAGCTTGATTTTGCAAACGTTTAAAAAGTTCGGATTTGAGTACAGGTCGGATTTTCTTGACGGGCGCCGCGTACATGCGGTACGCAAGTCCGGCAAAAAATCCGAGATGTGCCAAATACGGGCTTTTTAATTTTAGCCCTGCTTCTGCTTATGCTTTGGGTTTTCGCATATTACCATTATTTTACCTTTTCTCTTTATGATTTTGCACTTTTCGCAAATAGGTTTTACTGACGGACGTACTTTCATTGTTAATTACCTCCTTGTCGTCTCAGTTCAAGTTTATTACTTGGATCTCCATGTAATTCTGCCTCTTGTAAGGTCATACGGACTCATTTCAAGCGTTACCTTATCTCCCGGCAAAATCTTTATGAAATTCATTCTCAGCTTGCCTGAAATATGTGCCAGCACCTGATGCCCATTTTCAAGCTCTACTTTAAACATTGCGTTCGGCAGGTTTTCAACAACCGTACCCTCTAATTCTAATACATCATCCTTAGCCACGTTATATCCTCCTATTTTCGTGATACGCTCCAAAGAAACTTCAATTAAATTCCGACAATGCTTTTCGCACCTCAGAGTTCGTAACCTTTCCCGTTGTCTGCAATTTATTCTGTATAAATTCAGAAACAGAGTGGCTGCCCTGCAAGTGCTTGAGCTTTTTCTTTTTGGGACGATCCACTTTTCTCAGTTCCCCGTTGGCGAGATATGCGTAATCACCCTCGCGGGAAAGAACTATAAATAAATCTCCCTTGTCGCGTCCCGCTATGGAACGGACTATTGAACCCTCTATAATATCCATACCTTACTCCTACAGCGTTAATATTTCATAACCGTCTTTTGTAATCAATACAGTATTTTCATAGTGGGCCGACAAACTCCCGTCATCGGTTACAACTGTCCAGTCATCATCTAATACCGCCACATTGTATTTTCCCTCATTGACCATAGGCTCAATAGCGAGAGTCATACCTGCGGCAAGCTTCACGCCCCGACCCGCTTTACCGAAATTCGGTACGCTCGGATCCTCATGAAGACTCTGACCTATACCGTGACCTACCAGGTCACGCACAACGCTGTAACCATGCTCTTCAACATATGTCTGAATAGCCGACGAAACATCGCCTAATTTGGCACCATGCTTTAAATACTTAATTCCCTCAAAAAAACTTTCACGCGTCACATCGATTAATCTCTGAGCTTCATCGGAAATCTTTCCGACTCCGAATGTTCTCGCCGCATCACTGTGCCAGCCGTCCAGAACAGCGCCCATATCTATACTGATTATGTCGCCTTCCTTTAACACAACGTGTTTATCCGGTATTCCGTGTACAACTTCGTCGTTCACAGAAGCGCATATGCTTCCGGGGAAACCGTTATAATTGAGGAAATTTGGCTTAGCACCCTTTGAAACAATAAAATCATGCGCGATTTTATTAAGCTGCGCCGTAGTGACACCGGGTTTGATATGCTCCTCAAGAAGCTCCAACGCTTCTTTTGTAATTTTTGCCGATGCGCGCATTTTATCAACCTGTTTCGCAGATTTGATTGTTATCATAAATCACACCTCAAGTCCGAGAGCCTTTTTGACATTACTTGTAGTATCTTCCAATTTTTCCTCGCCCTGAGCGGTAACAAGAAGACCTGCCTTTTCATAATATGCCTTTATCGGCTCTGTCTCACTGTGATAAACATTAAGTCTGTTCTTAATAGTTTCAGGATTATCATCAGCGCGCTGAATCAAGTCGCCGCCGCATTTATCGCATTTGCCCTCTGTTTCGGGCTTATTTGAAATAACATTATACGGCGCGCCGCACTTTGAACATTCACGTCTTGATGAAAGACGCTCAACTATTTTTTCATCATCAACTTCAAGTGACAATACCTTGTCTATCTTTATGCCTGATTCTGTAAGCGCCTCAGCCTGAGCTGTTGTGCGCGGAAATCCGTCAAGGATAAATCCTTTCGCACAATCAGGCTTACTAAGTCTTTCTTTGACAATCTTAACTATTACGTCATCCGGAACAAGCTTGCCTTCATTAATATACTGTTCCGCAAGCTTACCGACTTCAGTCTGTTCCTTGATTGCGGTTCTCAGCATAACTCCCGTGGAAATTGTGTCGATGCCCAATCTCTTGGATAAAATTTCACCCTGAGTGCCTTTTCCTGCCCCCGGGGGACCCATTAATACTAAATTCATACTAATATACCGCCTTTCTGTTATTCTTTACTTTATCATAAAATTTCAGATTTGGTCGGATTTTATTGACGGACACCGCGTACTTGCGGCGCGTAAGTCCGGCAAAAAATTCGAAGTGTGCCAAATATGGTATTTTATTCAAGGAAGCCTCTGTAGTGACGCATAGTCATCTGTGACTCAATCTGTCTTACAGTCTCAAGAGCAACACCTTCCATGATAAGCAGTGAAGTACCACCAATCTGAAGTGAAGCGATGTTAAACACTGCGCCAACGATTACCGGCAGTATAGCAATAACTGCAAGGAAGAATGCTCCGACAAGATTAAGTCTTGACGAAATTTTCTGAATATACTCACTTGTCGGTCTACCCGGTCTGATACCAGGAATATAACCGCCGCTCTTCTTCATATTATTCGCAAGTTCAATAGGATTGAACTGGATTGATGAATAGAAGTATGTGAAGAACAATATCAAGAGTGCATAGATTACTGCGTATACAACGCTGGTCCACCACTCTGATGCGAAACCTGCTGACAGACAGCCGAGGATATAATATCCAATGTTCGGACTTGTCGGCATATTTCCGCCTGTAAGCAATCTTACTATTGTTGCGGGGAACGCCATGATTGATGACGCGAAGATAATCGGCATAACGCCGCCTGCCGCAACCTTAATAGGAATGTTTGTGCTCTGTCCGCCGTACATCTTTCTTCCGACAACTCTCTTTGCGTACTGCACAGGGATTCTGCGCTCCGCGTCTGAGAAGAACACAACGAATGTTATAGCTGCGATAGCTACAATCAATACAGCAGCAACGAATACAAGTCCGCCTGCTGTTATACCGCTGCCGAGCTTCTGGTTATACAGATTATAAGCAGCTGTCGGTATTCTTGAAACGATACCAGCAAAGATAATCATTGACACACCGTTGCCAAGACCTTTTTCAGTAATCAATTCACCCAGCCAGATGATAAACGCTGTACCGGCTGTAAATGTGAGCACGATTGTGAAGAATGTCAGCACGCTCGGATTGATTATAGCGCTGCCCATATTGTAAAGCGTTACATATAAACCTGCGCCCTGTATAAATGCCAATGCGATACCTAAATATCTTGTTATCTTATTTAACTTCTTTCTTCCCTCTAAGCCTTCCTTTGCCATACGCTCAAGAGCAGGAATTGCAACTGTTAAAAGCTGCACAATAATCGATGCGTTGATGTACGGTGAAACACCCATCGCCATAACGGTCGCGTTTGAGAACGCGCCGCCTGTGAACACATCAAACAAACTGAATAAATCAGTTCCCTGTCCGAGGAAAGCCTGCATTGCCTCAGATGACAGATACGGCACAGGAACGTGCGCGCCGAATCTGAACACAACAAGCATCATCAAAGTGAAAAGCATTCTGCGGCGAAGATCAGGGATTTTCCATGCATTTCTTAAAGTCTGAAGCATTTTATATCACCTCTGCCTTTCCGCCTGCCTTTTCTATCTTTTCCTTTGCAGAAGCGCTCATTTTAGCCACCTTTACGTTAAGCTTCTTATTAAGCTCGCCTCTGCCGAGAATTTTAACACCGTCAAGTGTTTTACTTATGATACCGTTTTCCTTCAGTACCTCAGCTGTAACATCAATTCCGTCCTCAAGCTTGTTAAGCTCCTCAACGTTAACTGCCACATACTGCTTTGCAAATATATTCTTAAAACCACGCTTAGGAAGTCTTCTGTACAGCGGCATCTGTCCGCCTTCAAATCCCGGTCTTACTCCGCCGCCTGAACGTGCGTTTTGTCCCTTATGACCTTTACCCGAAGTTTTACCTGTTCCGCTTCCGATACCTCTGCCCACTCTTTTGGGAGCAAATTTTGAACCTTCAGCAGGTTGTAATTCGTTTAAGTTCATTTTGCTGCACCTCCTTACTTTAGATTTCTTCAACTGTTACAAGGTGAGAAACCTTGTTAATCATTCCTCTTATCTGAGGTGTGTCATTGTGTTCAACAACACTTCTTATTTTCTTCAATCCAAGAGCTTCAACATTGGCAATCTGATTCTTCTTTGCGCCTATTGTGCTCTTGACTAATGTTATCTTTAACTTAGCCATTATTCACGTGCCTCCTTATTAACCTCTGATTTGGTCTACAGTCTTGCCGCGAAGCTTAGCAACATCTTCAATGTTCTTAAGTTCTGACAAGCCCTGTACAGTAGCACTAACCACGTTTCTCTTGTTGTTTGAACGCAGACTCTTTGCTCTGATATCCTTAACGCCCGCAAGCTCAAGCACAGCACGCGCCGCGCCGCCGGCGATAACGCCAGTACCCTGTGAAGCAGGCTTTAAAAGAACTTTACCTGCACCGGCTATACCCATTACCTCGTGAGGAATAGTTGTACCTACAAGAGGAACATTTATAAGGTTTTTCTTAGCGCTGTCGATACCCTTTCTGATAGCATCGGGAATTTCAGCAGCCTTACCCTGACCGTAGCCTACGTGACCGTTTCTGTCACCTACAACGACCAAAGCACTGAATCTCATTGTTCTGCCGCCCTTAACTGTTTTAGCAACACGATTTATTGCTACGACATTTTCTTCAAGCTCTAAAGCTTCTAAGTCTAATTTCTCAGCCACTTATTCGTCCTCCTTCTGTTAGAATTCCAGGCCGCCTTCTCTTGCGCCTTCTGCAAGAGCAGCGACTCTGCCGTGATATACATATCCGCCTCTGTCGAATACTACCGCTTTAATGCCTGCGGCGCTTGCCTTCTCGGCAATCTTAGCTCCGACCTTCTTAGCGCCTTCAACATTACCGCCGTAACCGTCGAAATCCTTATCCATGCTTGATGCTGCAACAAGTGTTACACCCTTTGTATCATCAATAATCTGAGCGTAGATATGTTTCGCGCTTCTGAACACGTTCAGGCGGGGTCTCTCCGCTGTTCCGGAGATGTTCTTTCTAACTCTCTTATGACGACGAATTCTTGCCGCTTTTGTATCTATCTTCTTAATCATTTAAGAACACTCCTTTCAATTATTTCTTCTTAGCTCCTGCTTTACCTTCTTTACGTCTAATATGCTCTGTAGCATACTTGATACCCTTGCCCTTATACGGCTCAGGCTGTCTGAACTCTCTTATCTTTGCAGCAGTAGCTCCAACATCTTCTTTGTTAGCGCCCTTTACAATGATTTTGTTCGGAGCGGGTACTTCGATTGTAACCCCTTCCTTTGCTTCATATAATACAGGGTGTGAATAACCAAGACTCAGGTTAAGAGTCTTGCCCTGCATAGCTGCTCTGTAACCAACACCGTTGATTTCAAGCTCCTTAGTGAAGCCCTCAGTAACGCCAACAACCATGTTATTTACAAGTGTTCTTGTAAGACCATGCAGCGACTTGTGCATTTTATCCTCTGACGGACGCTCTACTGTGATAGTGTCACCCTCATGCTTAACAATCATGTCAGGATGAAGCTGTCTTTGAAGAGTGCCGTTCTTACCTTTTACTGTGATTTCATTTGTATCACTGATCTTAACCTCAACTCCGGCAGGAACAGTGATAGGTAATTTACCTATTCTTGACATAGGATTTTCCTCCTTAACTTAAATTTACTCTGCATTACAGCAGGTTTTCAGTTATTTATATCTCATTTGAAATGAGTGTGGAATTTTTCAAATTCAGATTCGATTTTTTGTTTACCAAGGCAAAACCTTGCAGACAGTACTCTTGTACGGCAAAAGGTTTTAACGCAGATAAACGGGAAATCGGGCTGAATTTTAAAAATTCTTCCTTAATTTTTTACCATACGAAAGCCAAGACTTCGCCACCTATATGCTGCTTTCTTGCTTCCTTATCCGTCATAATACCCTTTGATGTGGATACTATAGCGATACCAAGACCCTTCAGGACTCTTGGGATTTCGTCAACACCGGCATAGAATCTAAGACCAGGCTTAGAAACTCTCTTAAGACCGCTGATAACCTTTTCCTTATTGGGACCATACTTCAATGTAATTCTGATAACGCCCTGTTTGCCGTCCTCAATTACCTGATAGCCCTTTATATAGCCCTCATCGTTAAGAATTTCAACAATTGCCTTCTTCATGTTTGAAGCAGGAACATCAACTGTTTCATGCTTTGATGAGCTTGCATTTCTGATTCTTGTAAGCAAATCCGCGATTGGATCAGTTATTTGCATTTAATTTACCTCCTTCCGAAATCTTTAAAAGAATTCGTACTCTATCTAATAACTTGTATAACAGACTGAGTTGTTTTTACCAGCTTGCCTTTCTTACTCCCGGAATCTGACCCTTATAAGCCAGTTCTCTGAAGCAAATACGGCAAATACCAAACTTTCTGAGGTAAGCGTGCGGTCTGCCGCAAATCTTACATCTTGTATAAGCTTGTGTAGAATACTTAGGTTTTCTCTGCTGCTTTATAATCATTGCTTTTCTTGCCATTGTTAAATCCTCCTTCTCAATTATGAACGAAACGGAGCGCCCATTAAGCTTAAAAGCTCGCGAGCTTCTTCATCTGTCTTTGCAGTAGTAACAATGTTAATGTCCATACCTCTGATCTTGTCAATCTTATCATAGTCAATCTCAGGGAATATAAGCTGTTCTCTGATACCAACAGAATAGTTTCCTCTGCCGTCAAAACCGTTCGGGTTGATACCTCTGAAGTCTCTTACGCGCGGAAGCGCAACATTGAAAAATCTATCTAAGAATTCATACATCTTGTCAGCTCTAAGAGTTACCTTACAGCCGATGTTCATTCCTTCTCTCAGTTTGAAGTTAGCAACCGACTTCTTAGCCTTTGTGATAATAGGCTTCTGACCTGTGATTGCAGCCAAATCTGAGCAAGCTGCCTCAATCGCCTTTGGATTGTCCTTAGCTTCACCCATACCGATATTCACAACGATTTTGTCGAGCTTAGGGATTTGCATTATGCTTTTATAACCGAACTTCTCCATAAGAGCCGGAGCAACTTCTTTATTATACTTATCTTGCATTCTACTCATTGTCAGAATCTTCCTCCTCTCGAAAATCAATCGTTAAGTTCTGCATCACATTTTTTGCAGTATCTTATTTTTGAACCGTCTGCAAGAACTCTAACTCCTGTTCTTGCCGGCTTTCCGCACTTTGAGCAAACTCTCATTACGTTTGAAGCGTCGATAGGCATCTCCTTATGGATGATACCGCTTTCCTGACCCTGAACTCTCGCCTTCTGGTGTCTCTTTGCAACCGCAACACCTTCAACGATTACCTTGTTCTTTTCAGGAATGGCTGTAATAATCTTGCCTTCTCTGCCCTTATCTTTACCGGCGATAACCTTTACGGTGTCGCCTCTTTTAACATGCATTTTCTTCATTATCAATTATCCTCCTTAATTAAAGAACTTCCGGAGCCAATGATAGTATCTTCATGTACTCTTTATCTCTGAGCTCTCTTGCGACAGGGCCAAAGATACGAGTACCTCTCGGGTTTTTGTCATCTCTTACGATAACCGCCGCATTCTCATCAAATCTGATGTATGAACCGTCAGCACGCTTTGACTCTTTAACCGTTCTGACTACAACAGCCTTTACAACGTCACCCTTCTTTACAACGCCGCCCGGTGTTGCCTTTTTGACACTGCAAATGATTTCGTCGCCAACTGCTGCATATCTTTTTCTGCTGCCGCCCATTACACGGATACACATTACTTCCTTAGCGCCTGTATTATCAGCCACTTTTAAAAGTGTTTGTTGTTGAATCATTAAAACTTCCTCCTTCCGGGAAACGTTATATTACTTAACTTTCTCAACGATTTCCACTAATCTCCATCTCTTATCCTTTGACAAAGGTCTTGTTTCCATAACCTTTACCTTATCTCCGATGGAGCATACGTTCTCTTCATCATGCGCCTTTAATTTGTAGGTATTCTTTACGATCTTACCATAAAGCGCGTGCTTTCTGTTTTCTTCAATAGCAACAACGATTGTTTTGTCCATCTTATTGCTGATTACTTTACCAATCTTAACCTTACGGCTGTTTCTTTCTTCCACAGATAAGTGCCTCCTTCCGCACGTTCTTCATAAATTCTATCTGCTCTGTCACAATCACATTGCACTGCCTTGCAGTTCTCTTTCATGAATGATGGTTAAAATACGAGCGATAGTCTTCTTTACATCGCCAATTCTCTTTGGATTATCCAACTGGTTAATGGCGTGCTGAAATCTCAAGTTAAAAAGTTCCTGCTTGCTCTCGGCAAGCTTTTCCTCTAATTCAGGTGTTGATAAATCTCTTAGCTCATTTACTTTCATTCTTATTCACCATCCTCTGCTTGACGTGTCACAAACTTACACTTAACAGGAAGCTTGTGCATAGCAAGACGCATAGCTTCTCTTGCTACTTCTTCGCTTACGCCCGCCATCTCAAATAAAATTCTGCCGGGCTTTACTACTGCTACCCAGTACTCAGGAGCACCCTTACCTGAACCCATTCGTGTTTCAGCAGGCTTTCTTGTTACCGGCTTGTCAGGGAATATCTTAATCCAAACCTGACCGCCACGGCGTGTATATCTTGTCATAGCGATACGGGCCGCCTCAATCTGTCTTGAAGTAATCCATGCAGGCTCTAATGCCTGAAGACCAAACTGACCGTTTGATACAACGTTACCGCGTGTTGCCTTACCCTTCATTCTGCCGCGCATAACTCTTCTGTATTTAACTCTTTTTGGTAACAACATGATTATCTGCCTCCCTTCGGTCTTCTGTCACCACGGCGACGATTATCACGTCTGTTGTCAGCTGCCTGTGCGGCTGCTTCCTTTCTTCTGCCGTCAGCGACATTCAGAATTTCGCCCTTGTATATCCATACCTTGATGCCCAGAATACCGTATGTTGTGTGAGCCTCAGCGAAACCGTAATCAATATCCGCTCTCAAGGTCTGCAGGGGGATTGTACCCTCGTGATACTGCTCTGTTCTCGCGATTTCAGCGCCGCCCACACGACCTGCAACCGCTGTCTTTATACCCTTTACTCCAAGACGCATAGCTCTGCCCATAACCTGCTTCATAGCACGTCTGAATGAAATTCTTCTTTCAAGCTGTGCTGCGATGTTCTCAGCAACGAGCTGCGCATTTGTATCAGGAACCTTAACCTCCATGATGTTTACGTTAACTGTCTTTGAAGTAAGCTTCTCAATCTGAGCCTTAAGCTTGTCAATCTCAGCTCCGCCTCTACCGATAATGATACCTGGCTTAGCGGCATGGATAGTGATGAAAACTCTGTTCTGCTTTCTCTCTATACCAATCTTTGCAATACCTGCATCGAAACAAGCCTTTTTAACAAACTTTCTTATATTATAGTCTTCAACCAACTGGTCTCCGAAATCTTTTCTGCCGGCAATCCATGTAGAATCCCAGTCCTTTATAACACCGACTCTAAGTCCGTGCGGATTAACCTTTTGTCCCATTAGTGAACCTCCTTTTCGATTAGTTTTCCATTTCCTTTAATACTAAAGTGATATGGCTGGTTCTCTTTAAAATCTTAAACGCTCTGCCCTGAGCATGAGGCTGTATTCTCTTTAAAGTAGGACCCTGTGTTGCAAAACATTCTGCAACGTATAACTTATCTTTATCCATATCATGATTGTTCTCTGCGTTCGCAACAGCTGACGCAAGAAGCTTTTTTAAATACTCGCTTGCTGACTTAGGTGTATTATCAAGAATACCCTTTGCAACGTTTACCGGCTTGTTTCTTATTAAATCAAGCACTATCTTCACCTTTCTCGGCGAAATACGAGCATATCTCAACACTGCACGTGCCTCCATGTGGATTCCTCCTTTTGCAATATTCTCGAACGGAGTTAATGAACTCCTCTGTAAATCTTTTTATTTTCTTCTAAATTATTTAGAAGTCTTTGCGCCGGCATGGCCTTTATAAGTTCTTGTCGGTGCAAATTCGCCGAGTCTGTGGCCAACCATATCCTCGCTTATAAATACAGGGACATGCTTTCTGCCGTCGTGAACTGCGATTGTGTGTCCAACCATTTCAGGGAAAATTGTGGAAGCTCTTGACCAAGTCTTAACGACCTTTTTCTCATTTGCTGCGTTCATAGCGTCAATTCTCTTCATAAGACGCTCTTCAACGAAAGGTCCCTTTTTAAGTGATCTGCCCATTAAATCTTCCTCCTTTCAAATTTATCAATTATTTAGCGTTTCTTCTCTTTACAATGAACTTATCAGTTCTGTTCTTATGTTTTCTCGTCTTAAGACCGAGAGCAGGCTTACCCCAAGGAGTAACCGGTGCCGGACGTCCGATAGGTGACTTACCTTCACCACCGCCGTGCGGGTGATCGTTCGGGTTCATAACAACGCCTCGAACTGTAGGTCTCCAACCCATGTGACGCTTTCTTCCTGCCTTACCGATTGAGATATTTGAATGCTCCTGATTGCCGACAACACCGATTGTTGCCTTACAGTCAAGACGAATCATTCTAACCTCGCCCGAAGGAAGCTTAACCTGAGCATACTTACCCTCTTTAGCCATAAGCTGAGCGCTGTTACCTGCGCTTCTTACAAGCTGTGCGCCCTTACCCGGGTAAATCTCAATATTGTGAATGAGTGTACCAACGGGAATATCCTTTATAAACAGTGCGTTACCCGGCTTGATGTCCGCGCCTGTGCCTGATACTACAACGTCACCGTCTGTAAGACCAACCGGAGCGATGATATAAGCCTTTTCACCGTCTTCATACTGAATAAGAGCGATGTTTGCAGTTCTGTTCGGATCGTACTCGATACCGATTACAGTTGCGGGCATTCCGTCCTTATTTCTCTTAAAGTCTATGATTCTGTACTTTCTTCTGTTGCCGCCGCCTCTATGACGAACAGTAATTCTACCGTATGAGTTTCTGCCTGCGTGCTTATCCTTCTTAGCAAGAAGTGAGCGTTCAGGTGACTTCTTTGTGATTTCAGCGAAGTCGGAAACCGTCATAAATCTTCTGGCAGGCGAAGTAGGATTATACTTTTTAAGTGCCATTATCCTTTACTCTCCTTATCTGTAAATTTACGATTAAATATCGAAGAATTCAATAGTCTTGCTGTCGTCTGTAAGAGTTACGATAGCCTTTTTCCATGAAGCGCGTCTGCCTTCAAATCTACCCATTCTCTTAACCTTGCCAAGAACGTTCATTGTGTTGACCTTTGCAACCTTTACGCCGAACACTTCTTCGACAGCCTTCTTTATCTCAACCTTGTTTGCAGTCTTTGGAACTTCGAAGGTATACTTCTTTATCTCGTTACCCTCTCTGTCATAAATCTTATCCATACTGCGTTCAGAGATGACTGGTCTTTTAAGAATATCATATGAATTCATTATGCAAGCACCTCCTCAATTTTCGCAACGGCGTCCTTTGAAACGATGAATGCATCGTGATTAAGAACATCGTATGTGTTAAGTGTACCGACATGAGTCGGAGTAACATTCTTTATATTTCTTGCTGACTTGTAGATTGTCTCGTCAGCCTCCGCTGTAACTATAAGAGCCTTTGTGTTAACCTCAAGACCCTTTAAAAGATTTGCAATCTTCTGAGTCTTAATCTCGTCAAGCTTTAATTCGTCTATTACGAATACCTTATAATCAGCATACTTAACTGAAAGAGCGCTCTTTAAAGCAATTCTCTTTATCTTCTTGTTAACGCTGAATCTGTAGCTTCTCGGCTTAGGACCAAGCGCTACGCCGCCGCCTGTCCACTGCGGAGCACGGATACTACCCTGTCTTGCACGGCCTGTACCCTTCTGTCTCCAAGGCTTAATACCGCCGCCGCGTACTTCCGTACGTGTCTTGGTACTCTGTGTGCCTTGTCTCTGGTTTGCAAGATAGTTAACAACTACCTGATGCAGTACCGAATTATTCACTTCAGCCGCGAAGATAGCATCTGAAACTTCCATGCTGCCTGTCTTTGCGCCTTCCATGTTATATAAAGCAACTGTAGCCATTATATTTCCTCCTTTCCAATAACCTCGATTATGCCTTTACGCTGTTTCTGATTGTAACCAGTCCGCCCTTGCTTCCGGGTATTGCACCCTTAACAAGAATCAAGTTCTCAGCAGCGTCCACCTTGACAACCTCAAGATTCTGGACTGTAACTTTCTGAACACCCATGTGTCCCGGCAGTACCTTACCCTTGAAAACTCTACCAGGGTTCGAGCACATACCCATTGAACCGGAAACTCTCTTACTCTTTGAACCGTGAGTCATAGGACCTCTGTGAAGACCGTGCTTCATCGGGCCGGCAAAGCCTTTACCCTTTGAGATACCTGTAACGTCAACCTTTTCTCCGGCTGCGAAAATGTCAGATTTAATCTCATCGCCTACGTTAAGCGCTGAACAATCGTCGAGTCTGAACTCTCTGACATACTTTTTATTTGCAGTGTCTGCCTTTTTGAAGTGACCCAACTGCGGCTTATTGAGGTGCTTTTCCTTTACATCACCAAAGCCTACCTGAACAGCTTCATAGCCGTCTGTCTCAACAGTCTTCTTCTGTGTAACAACACAAGGACCTGCCAAAACAACCGTTACCGGAATAACTACTCCGCCTTCACCAAAGATCTGGGTCATACCAATCTTTGTACCTAAAATTGCTTTTTCCATGTTTCTTCCTCCTTAAACAGTTATTGGTTTCCGCAAAAGCGAACGGAAACTTGACCTGCATCATAGCTTTTTAGCTACTGCATTTTTGAGTTGATTTACTCCGCCCGGAAATTACTTTTGAATTACATCAATTTCTACGCCTGCAGGTAAATCTATTTTGATTAGTGATTCCATAGTCTTTGCGCCAGGAACAACTATATCAATCAATCTCTTGTGAGTTCTTCTTTCGAACTGCTCACGCGAATCCTTATACTTATGAACCGCTCTCAAGATTGTGATTACTTCCTTGTCTGTCGGAAGAGGAATAGGTCCTGATACTTTAGCACCTGTTCTCTTTGCAATCTCCACAATCTTTTCCGCGCTCTGATCAAGAACAACGTGGTCATAAGCCTTAAGCTTGATTCTGATTTTCTGGTTTGCTGCCATACTTTTCCCTCCTTGAAAAAATTTTATTGTGTTGTAATCTGCACGACAGCGCTTAAGAAAATTGCACACACCGCCGGGTGTTTCGCACCACCCTTAAAGAAAACCCGAACATATTACTTATATATTCGGGCAAAGTTAGTCAATTTTCACCGCGCGCTTCCCTTGTGCCGCCACTAAAGACCGCAACTCAAACACAGATATAGCGCGCGTATACTTAACTGCCGCCCGGTTTCATGAATCGGACTCACTCCGCGGAAAAACCGGCTTCTTATGAGCCGCAACCTCCCGTTTCATCGTTTATCAGTCCTGTTATGCGAGGCGCTTTTTTCACTCGCATAAAGTCACAACATGAGTATTATACATGATTTTAAGCCATTTGGCAAGCTTTTCATCAAAAAAATTTCATTAAATTTTCTACAAATTTGTAGAAAATCCAATGAAATTTTTGTGCACATTTTCAGGTATATTTTTACACATTATGGATAATAATATTGGATTATATAAATAAATTATTCAATAGCGTCTTCAAATTTAAGCGAATGCATAAACCCGTTTATACTTACTGTCATAATATCTCCCGCTACAGGTTCAGAGTCAATACAGATAACATTCGCACGTACAGCTTCGCCCACATCCGAAGGATAATTTTTCACGATATACGTGTAGCGCACACCGCGCATACCCATATATGGCCGCAGATCAAGCCCCGCGCGAAGCTGAATGTTATTATAGTTTTCGTACACTTTGTCAAACGGATCCGGGATTATAACCTCCGCGCTTTCCATCGCCCGCGTCTCCACATCCCAGCCGTAGCCTTTCAGAAATTCAATATTTTTCACGTCTGTTTCTCCGCTTGCAAACATTACAAAAACAAACGTCGTTACTATTATAATAGCCACCGCCGCAAAATACATCATAACTTTTCTCCCCATCTTCTCACCCCGCATATTATTGTATGCTTTTTTAAAGGAAAAAATTACCATGTTTAAAACTCATAAAACGACCCAAAACTAAAACCGTACTATTATAAATAAGGAGATATTAACGTGATAAATCACGTTAATAGGATTTAATTGCCCGCGCGAGTATTTTTCGCAAGCGAAAAATACTCGCACATGGGCATAATCTCCATTTAACGCCTTGTCCGCCCACGATGAGGATGTTAAATTTTTTATTATCAAATTTTGTGGGCAGAAAGGCTATGGAGATTTTTTATGGACAACACATCATTAGTAATAACAATTATAGGCGCTATAAATTGGCTGCTTGTCGGACTTTTCAAATTCGACCTTGTAGCGGCGGTGTTCGGCGGACAGACATCATGGATAAGCAGAATTGTTTACATCATCGTCGGTCTTGCGGGACTCTGGTGCATCAGTATCCTGTTTAAGGATAAGGTTCCTAAGCGTCAGCACAGCAACGCTTAACGCAAAAAAGCTGTTGTACCAAAACCGTACGGTTTTTGTGCAACAGCTTTTGTATACATATGAAAAAATCTATTCATTCCCTTTAAATTTCGCGTCAATATAGCTTTTTATAATATCGACGCACTGTTCCGCGTCAAGTCCTGACGTGTTGAGACATAAATCATAATGAGCAGGATCAGACCAGACAAGTCCGGTATTATGGAGATAGTAATCGCTCCTCGTTTTATTCATCGAATGAACAAGGCTTTTAGCGTCCTCAGGATTAAGCTCATACAGACGTATAACCCGCCGCATACAGTCACGCATAGGCGCATGGAGATAAATCTTCACAACATTATCCATGTCTTTAAGCACATAATCCGCACAGCGTCCGACAATAACGCAGCTTTCACGCTCCGCCAGCTCTCTTACGGTCTTTGCCTGCTGTTTAAAAAGCTCATTTGCCTCATCAAGCGAGGATTCGTGTATACTCTCATCATTGATCTCATAGTTCCCGCTTCCGTCACCCTGAGAAATCTCAAAGATTTCACGTCCGTAATACGGCACACCGAGTTCCCTCGCAAGTGTCTTACCGATTTCCTTACCGCCGCTGCCATAGGTTCTGGCAATAGTAACAATGATTTTCATAATACACACCACCATCTCTTTTTCAGTATATATAATATATACCACCAAATTTCACTTTTTAAACATTTTTCAGAAATTACCAAAAACAAATTTTCCGCTATCGGTCAGCTCACTATCGCTTATTCCGTCACTCACGTTCGCGCCGGCTTTTAAAGCGGCAGAGCTTTCGTTCTTATCGCACAGCGACCAGTTCGCCCAGCTTATTCCGCGCCCGTTCATAAAATCAATCCAGCGCTGCGCTTCTTCAAGATACACTCCGCCGTTACCGTCCGCCGCGCTCGTGCCCCATTCGGAAACAAACACAGGCAGACCGCAGTCTACAATACGCTGTCTTAACCAGTCGGTATGAGTACCCGCATAGAAATGACAGGTATACATTATATTTTCACCACTTAAAGGATTTCTTGCCGCCTCGTGTAAATCCTGACTCCACGTTGGACTGCCAACTAATATAATACCGTTACTGTTTGCGCGGATAACGGGAATTATCCTTTCCGCGTACGGCTTCACATTACCGTCCCAGGTAACGTTTCCGTTCGGCTCATTGCAAATCTCGTATAGAACTGCCGGATTATCCGCGTAACGCGCGGATACTTCCGCGAAAAACTCCGCTGCCGCGTCCGCGTTTGCAAGCGGGTCGCCGTCCGAAAGAATATGCCAGTCTATTATTACATACATATCCTGACGTATCGCACTGTCAACAGCGTTTATCAGAGTATCCTTAACCGATCTGTCTGACAAATATCCTCCCTCGCCCGTATACATCGCCAAGCGGAACAGGTTTGCGCCGTAGTCTGCCGTCGCCTTTATTGCATTTTCAGTCGCAAAGTTACCAAACCATTGCAAGCCGTGGCTTGACATGCCCTTTAACTGTACCGCCTCGCCCCTCTCGTTTACAAGACGGGTACCATCAACATGAAGATAACCGTTTTCACTCACTCCACCGCTTCGTGCCGTGACAGGCGCGGCAGGCTCAGTTGAGACAGGCGGCTCATACGGGCTTAAATTACCTTTTTTATTCGCGGCGCGCATTATTATCGCGCATGCCTCGGCGCGTGTTATCGGACTCTTGGGATTAAGCTGTCCGTTGTCGTCACCGAATACAATTCCATTAGAATATGCGGCAATCACAGTATCATAATATCGTCCGTCAAGATTTGAAAAATCGCTCACGCTATTTGCAGCCTGATTATAATCGCCTCTTTCGTCAGGCAAAAACGCCTTCATTACTATTTTAATAGCAAGCTGCCGCGTTATCGGCTCATTGAACGTCTCACCGGTCGGCGGTATCTCGTCCCAGTCGTAGTACTGAGCATCAAGAGCAGCCTGAAGCATTCCCGAAGCCCAGTGATTAGTCTGCGCCGATTTTTGAGTCAGTCCGCTCACTCTGCCGACTACGCTGACAAGCTCCGCCTTCGTTATAATTCCAGCCGGGCGGAATGTACCGTCCTCGTAGCCGCTGAGATATCCACTATCCGTCATATCGGTTACATTTTCATAGAACCAGTCTCCATTATTCACGTCAGAAAAACCATATGCGCAGCCGCATATCATCATTACGAATACAATCGCCAAAAAGAATATCCGTTTTTTCATTTTACTACCTCTTATATAGCGCTATTTCACTCTCTTATATGCCGGTACTTTTAATTTCAGAAATTCCGCAAGCTCCTCTGAGCCGCCTTTCACACTTTCCTTATCCACAATACTTATACTCTCAATACTATGAAATATAAAGAAATATTTATCTGTTTCAATGACTTTCATAAGTTCTGAATAATTATAATCTGTTTCATTTGAACTTATCTTTTCACCAACATAAGTTTCATAGAATGCGAAGCGTGTCGTCTGCTTTGCATCACGCGCCTTTTTATAAGGTTTTCTGTACGCGACGTGCGGATAGAACAGCAGAAACGCACCTATCCACAGAGCGATAACTGACCACATAAGAGGAAAGTTGTTATAATACATGTACAGTCCGCCGATAATAGCGGCTATTGCGATTACAGTTGCCACGAATCTGAAAACCTTTAATCTTTCCTTATAATACAGCTTATAAAAATCCTTGTAAATCACAGGTGTCATAATCGTGACCGCGCTGAATAATTTTTCCTTTTCCATAATCGTCTCCCATCATTGTCACAGATTCATCAGTTTCTTTATAAACGCGCCTACAGCGGTTGACACAAAAGAAAACGCGATATATACAACCGCCATAACCATCAGAGTTTGCATCATATAAGAATTCGTCTCAAAATTATAATACATAGGTATTGAAATTGAGGCGATAACACCCATAAACAGCGGATATTTAGAATTATATCCCTTTCTTATTCCATATATAAGACCCGTCAGCGCAATAAATATAGGGTTGAGCATTACCAAAAACGACATCAACAACACTTCCTGACCCTTTTCTCCAAGCATAACAAGAGCAAGAGGCAGAATATGAAACATGACGATTGTGAGAATAATATAAATCTTGGAATCATCCATTCTGAACTCGCCTTTTCTGATCATGCCTTCTTTTTTAGTTAGTGTCTTTCTTCTGTTCTTTTTACTCATAATAAATATCCCTTCCTAAATATTTCTTCCTTATTCTATAATCTGACGCTTTCGCCGTTCTCACGCAGATATTTCTTCAAATCCGATATTTCTATCTCTTTAAAATGGAACAGGCTCGCTGCGAGAACCGCGTCCGCCTTTCCCTCATTGAAAGCGTCAAGAAAATGCTCCATTTTCCCCGCTCCGCCTGACGCTATCACTGGAATTTTCGCTCTTTCGCTTATACGGCGCGTAAGCTCCGTGTCATATCCCTCTTTTGTACCGTCGCAGTCCATGCTCGTGAGAAGTATTTCGCCCGCGCCCAGTTCCTCGGCTTTCTTTGCCCATTCAAGCGCGTCTATACCGGCATTCACCCTGCCGCCGTTTAAATATACATCCCATCCGCTGCCGTCTTCGCGGCGCTTAGCGTCAATCGCGCATACAACGCATTGACTTCCGAATTTTTCCGCCGCTTCTTTTATAAGCAAGGGACGCTTTATCGCGGCGCTGTTTACCGCCACCTTATCCGCGCCCGCGTTTAATATTTTACGGAAATCTTCGACTGTGCGTATTCCGCCGCCCACGGTGAACGGTATAAACACCTGTTTCGCCACAGCCTCAACCATGTCAACCACTGTTTCTCTCGCGTCAGATGACGCGGTTATATCAAGGAACACAAGCTCGTCCGCGCCGGCTTTATCATACACCTTCGCGCATTCAACAGGGTCGCCCGCGTCTATAAGATTTACAAAATTAACACCCTTTACCACCCTGCCATTCTTAACGTCCAGGCATGGGATAATCCGTTTTGCGTACATAAGTTTCTCCCTATAGTTCTATAAAATTCTTTAATATCTTCATGCCAACCTCACCGCTCTTTTCCGGGTGAAACTGCGTTGCGAATACATTATCATTTTCCACCGCAATAGAAAGGCTTTGTCCATACTCGGTATAAGCGCTGACAATTTCCTTATCTGACGGCTGTATATAATACGAATGAACAAAGTACACATACGGAGCCTCACCGATATTGTTGAATATCTTGCTGCTCTTCGCCAGCGTAATACTGTTCCAGCCCATATGCGGAATTTTAAGTCCTCTGTCCGGTATTTTTACCACTTTCCCTTTAAAGACGCCGAGACCTTTTGCCCCCGGGCTTTCCTCGCTCTCCTCAAATAAAAGATGCAGTCCCAGGCATATGCCCAGGAAAGGCTTGCCGCTATCGATTGCTTGCTTTACTGTTTCTGAAAGTCCATTGTCTTCAAGAGACTTCATAGCATCTCCGAACGCGCCCACTCCCGGGAGTATGACCTTATCTGCATTTAATATTTCATCTCTGTCGCCCGTTATTATACACTGAGCGCCAAGAAAATCAAGCGCGTTTTTAACGCTGTGCAGATTACCTGCTCCGTAATCTATAATAGCTATCATAGGAATTTCATAATCTCCTTTTAAATCGTATATATACTATTCTACCATATTTTTTTATATCTTTCAACAAAAAAATTCGACAGTATGGCTTCCGTGCTTATTGACTTGCCGTAAATATAATGTTAATATATATGTATATAAAAGAAACAAGGGGAATATATAATGAATTTAACATCTCCGCGTGTAATAAAGGACATACAACAAAAATTCGGCTTCACCTTCAAAAAAGGTCTGGGGCAGAATTTCCTTACATCACAGGATATTCTCGACGATATAGTTGACGCGTTAGGCGATGAAAGCGCCGTCCTGGAAATCGGTCCGGGATTCGGGACTCTTACCGCCGCGCTCGCCGAGCGTATGGACAAGGTTGTGTCAATAGAAATTGATGAAAGGCTTTTAGATGTTCTTGATTACACTCTTGAGGAATTTAACAATATTAAAATAATAAACGGCGATGCTTTAAAGCTTGATTTGCATGCTCTTATCCGGGAAGAGTTCGGGGACAGGAAAATAAGCGTCGCGGCAAATCTTCCGTATTATATCACGACACCGGTTATAACTACACTGCTTGAAAACAAGCTGCCGCTTAACAGCATAGTAGTAATGGTGCAGAAGGAGGTTGCCGAACGTTTAACAGCACTCCCCGGTTCTAAAGATTACGGAGCAATAACTGTTATGTGCCGCTACTTTTCCGAGCCTTCAATAGTAACAAAGGTTCCTTCATCACTATTTCTACCGCCGCCAAAGGTGGACAGCGCAGTACTGAAACTGAGGCTACGCGAAACTCCTGCGGTAGATGTTCGTGATGAAAAGATGTTTTTCAGAGTTGTGAAAGCGGCATTTTCACAAAGACGGAAAACATTATTGAACTGTATGTGCGCTAATTTCCCGTTCACAAAAGACGATATGGCATCTATTCTCTCAAAAAACGGCATTGAACCGTCAAGACGCGGTGAAACATTGTCGCTCGAGGAATTCGCGCTTATCGCGGACAGTATGAACAAAATGAAAGACTTTGCTAAAGAGCAAAGTCCTCCGGTTTAAAATCTGTTTTTAATTTTTTTGCACGTCTTACTGTGCGCTTCATAATATCATATGAAAATTTCTTACAGCCCTCGCCGTTCACCGGCACGGGCTGTTTTTTTATTTCGCAGTACATCTCATCATCGCTGTGAGTATGCGCTCTGGTACACAGAGCGCAGATTTTTCTTATGTCCTGTGAATATATCATGTCTACCCCTCCATGACGTGAAATTTACATACTTTCCACCGTTTCAATTCCCAGAAGTCCTAAAGCGGTACGTATAACCTGCGTTACAGCATCAACAATCGCAAGACGCGCTTTTCTGGTCTCTTCGTCCGTTCCTTCTTTCATAATCGGGTTTGTATTGTAGAACTTGTTAAACGCCTTTGTAAGATTAGTTACATATCTGTTTATATAAAACGGCTCATTTTTATCCGCCGCATCCTTCACAGCATCGCCAAACGCGTTAAGCTGCTTTATTAAAGAATATGCCTCATCAGAAACAGCCTTGCCAAAATCCGGCCGGGAGTAGTCTATCCCCTCTGCGCGTCTTAAAATACTTCTTCCGCGCGCATAGCCGTACTGACAGTACGGAGCGGACTCGCCTTCAAAGTCAAGCATACTTTCCCAGCTGAATATGATATCCTTTTCGCGCGAGTTCTTCAGGAATGTGTATAAAATAGCGCCGATACCTATTTTCTTAGCCGCCTCGTCTATATCATCCACTTCCGAGCCGTTGCTCATGATAATCTCGCGTGTTTTATCTATAGCCTCATTAAGCACATCCTCAAGGAATACCACGTCGCCGTGACGCGTAGACATTGCCTTACCGGGGAACTTGACAAGTCCGAAGCCGACAAACTCGCATCCCTCGCCCCATTCCCAGCCGGCGCGCTTTATAACCTCAAAAATCTGTCTGAAATGCAGCGCCTGCGGTGTTCCGACAACATAGATATTTTTATAGAAATCATACGTTCTGTGGCGATAAAGCGCCGCCGCAATATCACGCGTAGCATAAATCGTCGCTCCGTCTGATTTCAGAATAATACACGGCGGGATATTCAGGTCGGATAAATCCACTACCTGCGCGCCGTCAGAAAGTGTGAGCAATCCCTTTTCGCGAAGCAGTTCCACAACCTCGTCCATTTTATCGGAATAGAACGCCTCGCCGTTATACGAGTCGAACGAAACACCGAGCATATCATAAACGCGTTTGAATTCAACAAGAGAAATATCCCTGAAATACTGCCACAGAGCAGTTGTTTCCTCGTCTCCGTCCTCCAGCTTTTTGAAATACTCTCTCGCCTCATCTTCAAGAGCCGGATTCTTTTCCGCCTCCTCATGGAATTTCACATAAATCTTTAAAATCTCGTTAATCGGGTCTTTTTCGATAACCTCTCTGTCACCCCACCTGTGATACGCGCAAATCAGCTTACCGAACTGAGTTCCCCAGTCACCTAAATGGTTAAGTGATACGACATTATAACCCAGATGCTTATAAATACGCGCCAGCGAGTTTCCAATCGCTGTGGTGAACAGATGTCCTATATGGAACGGCTTTGCGATGTTCGGTGAGGAATACTCAACAAGCACCGTTCTCTTTCCGCCCATATCCGACGCGCCCCACTTGTCCCCCGCTGCACGCGCGGCAGTTACAGTTGACGCGATAAATTTCTCGCGGTTCAAAAAGAAATTCAAGTATCCGCCTGCCGCCTCAGCCTTATCTATCATATCATCGTCAGATAGTTTTTCGGCAAGCTCGGCAGCAATCAACGGCGGAGCTTTATGCATTATTTTAGCAAGCGGAAAGCACGGAAAAGCGAAATCTCCCATCTTTTCATCGGGCGGTATTTCAATAGATTTTTCAACCGTTTCCCTGTCAAGCTCCGTTATATCAATTATTTTTTCTATTATATGTTCCTTAAAATCCATTATTCTGACTCCTCTCTATTATGCTCATTATACCATTGAAGCCATGTTAATGCAAGACAAATAAACGGGACATAAGAAAATTTTATGCCATATACAATAAAAATTAACAAAATATCTTGACATATCCATGCAAAATAAGGTATAATAAGTGTTGTTGTACGAAAAGTACAGCTGATTCCATCAAGTCCGTTTTTTAGAATTGACTTGCCGGAGGGAGGGGAAACAATGTCTGAAGTAAGAGTAAAAGATAATGAATCATTGGACAGCGCGCTTCGCAGATTTAAGCGTCAATGCGCAAAGTCAGGTGTTATGTCTGAAATCAGAAAGCGTGAGCATTACGAGAAGCCAAGTGTTAAGCGTAAGAAGAAGTCTGAAGCAGCAAGAAAAAGAAAATTCTGATTTTTCTATCGTAAGGAGATGAATGTGATGTCCTTAAAAGAAAAATTGGCTCAGGACTTGAAAGAGTCGATGAAAAACAAGGACATTGTCCGTAAAAGTACTGTACAGCTTGTCAGAACAGCTATATTACAGGTCGAAAAGGACAAAAAGGTAACTCTTGATGATGAGGATATTTTAGAGGTAATTGCAAAGCAGCTTAAGCAGCGCAAGGACTCACTTCCCGAATATGAAAAGAGTGGCAGAGAGGATTTAATCTCTCAGTTGAAGCAGGAAATGGAAGTTTTGATGGAATACCTTCCCAAACAGCTTACAGAGGACGAGCTGAGACCTATTGTTGAAGCCGCTGTTAAATCAGTCGGCGCGACAGGTATGAAGGATATGGGAAAGGTCATGGAAGCTGTTATGCCTCAGGTTAAGGGCAGAGCAGACGGAAAGGCTATAAGCGCAATCGCTAAGAGCCTGTTTAATTAAAATATTATAGAGAGAGCTGCGGCTCTCTCTTGTATTTACTTTATGCTGGTATAGCTCAGTCGGTAGAGCAGCTCATTCGTAATGAGCAGGCCGCGGGTTCGAGTCCCATTACCAGCTCCAAAGAAAAACCGCTTAAACACTATGTTTAAGCGGTTTTTCTTTGTTTTTATTTTTAATGTCCAACGCAAAAGTGACGCCAGCTGGCATCACTTTATTATTGTAATTGCGGTCTTTTTATATTTGGAAAACCTTGCTTTTCTTTTTGAAATGTGGTATATTATAATTGCTACACAATATCGATACGCGGTTTACGTCGAAAAAGACGTAAGCCTTAGCTGTCATACCGCGTATTGTATGAATTGTGTAGCAACAATAAGCAGGCTGCGTTTTTTTGTGCGTAGTCTTGCAAAAGGCTACGCATTTTTATATAGAACTTTTTAGTAAGAAAGGTGTATCAATATGAAATATAAACAGTATTTAGCAGGTTTAATCTCGTCAATTTTTTTGTGTCTTCTTATTTTTTCGGATATAGTCGTATATGCTGTCACATACACAGATATTACATATGCAGGACAGATAGTTGATAGTATAACCTACAATGGTATTACAGTGAATGCTATTTATGCTCCATATTATTCGATAAGCAATTATAATGAAGATGCAACATATTGTTGTGCTGCATTTGTGAAAAAATTTTATTCATCTGTCTATGGTGTAAATCCGTATAATCTGAATTATAAACAGATTCCCAAAGTATCCGGTGGCAGTTTTTCGGAAACATCGTCACCTAAAAAAGGCGATATAGTAAGATTTAACAATGTTTCGCATTGGGCAATAGTAAAAAATGTCAGCGGTGACACTGTAACTATTATTCAGCAAAACTCTTGGTGGAATTCAAAAACATCTGCCGTGGTAGGAGAAACAATATCTGCATCGAGTTCTGCATATACATTTTTTAGATATAGCGGATATAAAGATGATGATAGCGGTGAAGAAATAACACAAACGCCTGTTGATTTAGGTAACTTTTATGCCAGTATAATAAATGTAAATGCACAAAAGAACCTAAACAATGATTACGACAACAATGGAAATGTAACCTTGCGTACCGCTAATATAAATTTAAGTCAAAAATGGAAATTTGAGAAGCAGAGCGATGGTAGTTATAAGATAAGTTCCGTTTGGGACGGTAAATGCCTTGAAGTAGAAAACGCAGGAAAAACAAACGGTTCAAATGTAAGGGTTTATGAAGATAATGGTACAGATGCTCAAAGATGGTATATATACAGTGAATCGGGTGCCTATTATTTTAAATCTAAGTTAAGTGACTGTGTTATTGATATATACAGCGGAAACACAACTGACGGTACTAATGCTCAAATATATGATTATAACGGCAGTGCCGCACAGTTATTTACCTTTTGGCCTGAAACGGATATTCCCTCAAATTTAGGAGATTGTTTTGTCGCTTATATATATAATACACAGGCAAATAAAGCATTAACATATGATGACGACAAGAATGTTACAATAAGAACTAAAACCTTAGAAAAGAGTCAATTATGGAAATTTACAAGATATCCGGACGGTAGTTATCAAATTAAATCCCTAGTGGATGGAAGTTGTCTGGATTGTGAATCAGCGTCGGATAATGTACATTTGATTTATGAAAAAAATAATAGTGCGCAAAAATGGAAAGTGTATGGTTCTAATGGAGCTTATAAAATTAAGCCAAATAATATAAACAAATATATGGATATATATAGCGGTAGCACCGCTGACGGGACCAATGTACAAGTCTATGATACTAATGATACATATTCACAAAAATACACTATAACTACAATGGCATTAACAAAAAAGCCGGTATTACATACACCGATAATTGAAGAAACTTCTGTTACACTGGCATGGGATGCTGTTTCTTATGCTAACGGTTATACAGTGAGAGTATATAAAGATAGTACGATTGTTCAAGAAATTGATGTTACAGATGCAACCATGTGTAATTTGAATCTGAGTAGCGGAAATTATAGCGCGGAAGTGGCAGCATATAATACTTATGCAGGGATTTCTAATAACAGCGGAAAAGCAAACTTTATGGTTGAATCTACTTCTACACCACAATCGCAATACTTCACCATAACATCATACGAAGGATACAGCAACATAACAAACACCGCCGACACTTCACAAGCTGCAACAGTGATTGTTGCGGAATACAACAATGGTCGTCTAGCTGACATGAACAGTACGGTGCTTACATTTGAGGCGGGTGAAACGCGCATGTTTATGCATAATAACCACAGCAAGATTTTTGTATGGGACAGCCTTAAAGGAATGAAGCCATTATGTGACACGGTTAGTAAAGGGATTTAATCACATTATAGTTTGTGGGCATTACAACATAAAAAATGGCTGAGTATTGTGGCATCAGTTGGCATCACCTGATGTTAAGCTGAATGGCTGAAACCTTGTAAAATCAAGGGTTTTACAATTTAGGCACTAGCATTCGTAATGAGCAGGCCGCGGGTTCGAGTCCCATTACCAGCTCCACGTCGGAACGGACTTTGCTCCGTTCCGATTTTTGTTTGCACAAAAATCAGTCACACGCTCCGTCGTTCCTCCTTTTCCACGAAAAACCACGCTTCGCATTGGCTAAGCCCTTGTAAACGCGGGCTTCACGCCAATCGCTTGCTACCACTTTTTCGTGGGTGTGCGCCTTCGGCGCGTTTTTTAGCGGTTTGTTTTTATTTTTAGTATTTTAAGAAAAAGCGATGCCATTTGGCATCACTTTATTCTTGTAATTACGGTCTTTTCTATGAGTTGCTTTTCTATTGTATATTTGGTATAATTCTACTAATAGACAAATCAGAACTTAGAGGTACAACGATGAAAAGTAAAAAGAAATTCAAACTCAGATACATAGTTATCCCTTTAATTGGGGTAGTGTTATTATTTATGTGCTATACATGCCTCCCTGGTTCCGGAATACCTATGGAGTATGAGATAGCCCATTTCGGTAAGAGTAGTACAGAACTATACAGCTTTCAGACATTGAAAGAAAAGAAGGTCGGTAAAGAAATTGTTGAGCGTGCAAAATTCTGCATGGAATATAACGGAGATGAACAGTCTGCTCCAGAAACAGATGAGCTTGCAAGGTATTACTATTTCCCCTCTTATGACAGACCGTCACGCACTGAGGTTAAGATAAATTTGGTCAAGTGTGTGATTCACGGCAAAAGAGGCAGCGTATGGTTCAGATACAGTCTTCGATCATTCGGTAATGGTATATGTACACATGGTTCTTGGAATATCCTGACAAGGTGCACCATAGAGAAAGATGATTCGGGAGATTGGATAGTTACGAATGTTAATGAACCTCCCTAATTTATAAAAAGCGTTTTATAGCTTGCAAATTCCTGTTTGCAGTGCAGATAACAATTATAGTATATAAAAAACAAGCCGAACAGCACATCATCATTCAAATACGCAAACATCGGCGCAATATCACGTCTCCGGTTGGTTCGTGAATTAAAAACAAGTCAATATAATCCATGTTGAGCTTATTCAACGAGCCTTCAATCGAACGCAGCGTATCTTTATATCCGTGACAAGCCCATAGTTTCGTTGTGACAAATAATTCTGTTCTTGCAATTCCAGACTTCCTGCAGGCAAGACCAACCTCGCGCTCACTTCCGTAGCATTGCGCGGTATCAATTGAACGATATCCCACACTGAGCGCATCGGACACGCAGCATTCGGTAATGCGTGATGGTGTTTGATATGTGCCATAACCTAATATCGGCATTTTCACTCCATTATTTAAAGTAATAGTTTCCATTATATCTTAGTTGCTGCATTTATATAGAGGCTCCGAGTTTATAGGCTTCTTTAATCTTTCCCTTGCCAAGCACTTCACCTAAGTTTTTCCACCTGATATTTCTCTCATAAGTACGATACCATGTTACTGCCTGAGAATAATCTCCGCCGTCCGCAGTCATCAGCAATACGCTCTGTTTCGGAAACTTGCCGTATCCCAGACATTCCAATTCCGCATATAGCCTGTCGGCTGCTGTTTTCAATGTTCCCGTTATTGTCCAGAAATACAATGGCGAAGCAAATACGACCACATCCGCATTTTCAAATTCTGCATAGATTTTATCCATATCGTCCTTTTGGCTGCACGGACTTTTTGAATCTCTGCCTGCATTTAAACAGCCTTTGCAGCTATGAATTTCCATCCCGTCAAGATAAAAAATATTTACTTGATTTCCCGCAGCTTTCGCTCCGTCTGAAAAAGCGTCTATCAGTTTTGCTGTATTTCCGTTTTTTCTTGCTGCACCATTCAAAACAATAATTTTTTTATTCATTTACTTCATACCTCTCTACCGTAGTTTTTTACAACTTCATTGAATGTCTTTAAAAAAGAATCAAAGTCTGCTGCATCTGCCGCCTGTGTGTACACTTCAATGCCTTTTGCTGTAAACCCTGCCGCATACTCTTTCAGATGCTCCTCGTTTCTTGCCATTAGGATTACGCGGAAATCGTTATCGCCGAATTTCTCGGCAACTCCATTACCAAGTCCCTTTCCTGCTCCTACCACTACAATTGTTTTTTCATATTAAAATATCTCCTTGGTTGCATAGGCGAGCAGCCTTAAAATGATTCACCTTCTAATGATTGTTGTTCTATCGCAGAATTTCTCTGCCACCGATTGCTAAGATAATAGCTCCACGCAATAAGGAATCCCATACCAAATCCGAATAAACCGTTCCACCAGATAATCGTATATCCGAATAAAGGACTATGCTGAAATAAATATGTGGTAAGTACCCTCATTCCTAACGCTCCTGTTGCGACAATTGTAGCCGCTCCACCGTGGTTTGCGCCCTGAAACACGCCGAACAAGGGTATATAAAGCGATAATATAATATTAATCATCGCTATTGTTTTGAGGTGCGCTCTGCAATATATCGCCGCTTGGTCGCTAAGTCCGAACAAGCCTATGATATTACCGGATAAAGTCCATATAAGAACTGAAATACACAGTGTAAGCAATAAAGACATAAGAAGCGCCTGATATGCTCCTTTTTTTACTCTGTCCATTTTGCCTGCGCCGATATTCTGTCCTGTATACGTTGCAAGCGTGGTCTGAAAAGCGTTGCACGGTAAGCCTATGTACATCTCTATTCTCTGACCCACGGTAAATGATGCTGTCATCGTCTGTCCGAATCCGTTTACTGCTCTCTGAATAAATGTAAGTCCGAAGGATACGACTATAAGCTGCAACGCAATCGGAAATCCTGTAGTCAATGTCTTTTCTGCCAATCTTGTACTCCACGTAAATTCTTTTATTTTAAACCGAAATATAGGATATTTGCGCGTCATGTAAATATACGCAGCGATAAATGAAGCCGCCTGTGCAATATCCGTCGCAACAGCCGCTCCTGCTGCTCCCCAATGAAATCCCGCTACAAATACTAAATCCAGAATAATATTCAGTACAGACGCTATCAGCAGAAAATACAGCGTGGCTGCGCTGTCTCCCACCGCTCTCAGTATTGACGAAAATATGTTATATCCAAACTGAAATACCAAGCCTATCGCATATATCCTGAAATACTGTAACGTGATTTCCAGAATGTCCTCCGGAACCGCAACCAAATGCGTATACGCCGGACGAGATACAAGAATTCCCGCTATGGTAGACAAGATACCCATACCAAGCATAAGTAAAATTCCTGTTGAAGCGTTCGCGCGCACCTGTTTTTCATTCCCCGCGCCGTAATGCTGTGCAACAACTACACCGTTACCCGCTGAAAAGCCCGTTGCAAGCGCAAGAAACAGAAACGTAAAGCTACCCGTAGTGCCGACCGCTGAAAGAGCAGCCTCGCCCGAGAAATTTCCAACTATTATTGTATCCACTGTATTGTACAACTGCTGAAGTAACGCACCTGCGAGTACCGGAAGCGCAAACAGTAAAATATGCTTCCACGGCGCTCCTGCAGTCATTGATTTCCCTTTCATCTCCTCACCTCCTACGCCATTTGTTGCCTTTGGCAACATGGCTATCGAATGCCCTTCGGTCATTCGATGTACCTCATCTTCTATTACATTATACACCAAATCGGCTTGACTTTGAAGTACAAATATGTTAACATGGTGTTAATATAAACTTAACGCTTGGAAGTGATGATGTGCTTAATCCATATATAAAAACATTTGTAAAAGTAGCTGAGTGTGGCAGCTTTTCATCTGCATCGGAGCAGCTTTATATATCAAAGGTATCTGTTATGAACCAGATGAACGCATTGGAAACCCGCATCGGTGTACAGCTCTTTGAACGCACATATCAAGGCATCATTTTAACTGACGCCGGAAAGTCTTTCTACAAGAACGCTATAAAGCTGATACGCTTATCAGAAAATGCAATTGAAGAAGCAAAACGAATCAGCGGCACAAAATCAAAAACTATTCGTATAGGCACTTCTATGATGCGCCCCTGCAACAGTCTGGTAGAATTGTGGGAAAATATTAATGGCAATAATCAGGAATACCAATTCAGTATTGTGCCGTTTAATGATGATATTGACAGCTTGAATACCATGCTCACAAGTCTCGGAGATAAAATAGATTGTTTTGTTACACCCTGCGGCTCTATGAGTCTGCTTATGAACTACAGCTTTTTACCGTTCGATTCCTGCAAATGCGCGGTCGCAATGTCAAAAAAACACCCATTAACAAAAAAAGAAATCCTCGATTGGGAGGATATTGAACATGAATCATTATTATTGATGAAACGCGGGGATTCTTATGTGCTTGATGAGATGAGAGACGATATACTTCGTAATCATAGGTCAATTAACATCGTTGATTTCAACGGGTATTATGACATATCCACTTTCAATATGTGTGAGCAGCAAGGTTATATAATGGAAACTTTGGATATATGGGCAAGCATTCATCCGTCTTTGGTAACTATACCCGTTGACTGGGAATATAAAATACCGTATGGGATTATATATTCAAAGGAGCCTTCTGATAGTGTAAGAGAATTTATTGATATTATCGCTAAAGCTGCTACAGAGCAAAAGAGAATGAAAAAAGATAATAATGATATATCGAATGTTAGATATTACTGGGACAAAGCCTATCGAGGATAATATAACTTTTATTATGAAACAGATACGGAAAATATAATAGAGCAAATGGAGCATGACCGCATATTAGCGGTTATGCTCCAATATAGTTTCATTATATATTTTTCCTATACAGCACATATGAGTATATTGCCGGAACTATTGCGGCAATAATCAATGTTGCAAAAGGAATATATGAAGGTATATTAAGAAAAGTAAAAAGTGCCATCGCAAATCCCATTATTATAAATAGCTTTCCTGCAAGTCTGTGTGTTCTGTTCCAGTTTTCTTCACTCGCAAGTGTCCACGGCAGTTTGATTCCCGTTGTGTAATTCTGTTTGCATTTCGGCATGTAATTACCTACAACAATCATTAACAGTCCCATCAGCACAGGGAGAAATCGCACAAGATTTATATTCTCATCTACTGCATATAAAAGCATCGCACTCTGTACAAAACACGACAAAACCGGTATTATCCATCTCGCAACAGATTTTAATTTACCGTTTATAGCCGTTCTTTTCGGGTCAGCCTCAAGTATAAACCATACAAATACATTCATTATAAGCATAAATGACGGTATCATAAACACTGCCTGCCATTTAGGACTATAATCATTAGGTTTGAAATTCATATCAAAACTTGTTGCGATACTATCCGGCAATTTATTATAAAGAAATGCGCCAAATACAACAGGCAGCGCGCATACTGCAACAGAAATCCAGAATCCTTTTGTTTTATAAAAACTATTCTTCATTGCTATCCTCCTTAAACTGAGCTATCCACAGCATTATTTCCTCAAAAACTGAAATATTAAGTTCGTAATAAATAAAATTTTTTTCTTTCGTTTCAGTTATTAAATCCGCTTTTTTTAGCTGTGATAGATGATATGATATAGTGGCGTTTGTCATATTAAATTTTGAAGCTATTTCTCCTGCCGACATACGCCCGCTTTTTAACATTGTAAGTATTTCGCGTCTATTCGAGTCTGCAAGAGCCTTAAATGTTTCCGCAAATCCCATTATAATCCCCCTCACAGTATTTAGATAATTATCTAAATAGAGTATATCATGTCGCGGGTAATATGTCAATAACTATTTAGATTTTTTTCTAAATAGTTATCTCACAATAGAACTATGTCTTGAATACGGATTGAAATATCTGCATACTTGTGATAAAATTATATAAATTGATAAATTGGGGTTTAAAAGGAGAATTTCTTATGGAGCGTTTTAAAAAGGTTTATAGCCAAGGAAAGATTGATGTGATTGAAATTTGGGTGGACACTGAAACAGGTGTAAATTATGTATTTCACAGGAATGGAAATGCAGCAGGCTTTACCCCATTACTTGATAAAGAGGGAAAACCGATAGTAACACCATAACTTCCTGTTTGTTAAGTAGGAAAATCAGAATTTATTAGGAAGTGAAGTTCATGCAATTAAGTAAACAGCGACCTTTTGCACGACCGCAGCCGTTTTTGAAGCGGCTCATATTGATGATTTCAGGAGTAACGGTTCAGGGTTTCGGGCTGTCTATACTTCGCTCTATTGACCTCGGTGTTGATCCGTGTTCATGTCTGACACAGGGCGTAGCGAACCACATTCCGCTGAGCTTCGGAACTTGTCAGCTTTTGTGTCATCTGGTGACGTTTATTTTTGTCATAAAATATGATATGAGTTATATAGGTTTCGGAACTGTCGGGAACATGTGTTTTCTCGGATACATATCAGATTTTTTCACATGGGTATGGCAGCTTATCCTGCCAACCGGATTTTTTGCGGCGGTATCAGTACGGTATTGTATGCTGCTTCCGGGACTTGCCGGATTGTTATTCGGCGCAGCGGCATATATGTGTTCCGGTCTTGGCTCTTCTCCATATGACGCAATGCCGTTTATCATATCCAACAAAACGAAAAAATTGTCGTTCAGAATAGTGCGAATGTTATGGGATATAGCTTTCATGGCTGCCGGTTTTGCTCTCGGCGGTTCGGTCGGAATAGTGACTGTGGCGGTTGCATTTTTCTGCGGCCCGATTGTGGCATGGATGCAGAAGAAACTTACAGAATGTATTGGAATAGTCTGATAAATACGGAGAACAAATAAAATATTACGCAATCCGTAAATGAAAGGAACTAATAACATGAAAAAAGCAGTATTAATAGTAATATTAATTTTCTCTCTTTGTCTGACATCAGCACACGCAGATTTCTCTGATATGGAAACGAAAGGCGATGAAATGATAAACGCTGTCAATCTGCTTACGGAAAAAAATTACGTAAGCGGAAAATCCGCGACGGAATTTTACCCGGACGCGGAAATCACAAGAGCTGAATTTGCGGCGGTAGTTTTACGAATGTTAGACTATATGGGCGAAAACCGTCCGTATTTCCTTAAAGACGTACCCAAAAGCACATGGTATTATTATGTTGCCGGTTCTGCGTTTGAAACAGGAATAATGAGCGGATTTGAGGACGGAACATTCAGGGGTGATGAGATTATACCGAAAGTTCAGGCAGTGGCAATTGCATCAAGAATTTTAAAAGACAAGCTCGGTATAAATGCTCTTGATTACGCCGTAGAATATACGGACATCGTTCCCGAATGGGCGGAGGAATACGTTCGCATTGCCGCACAGGAGAACATAATCGAAAGAAGCGGTGATTTCAATGCCGAAAGCAGCATGACAAGAGGCGAAGCCGCCGTTATGCTTGCAAGAGTCTATAATAAAATAAAGGATACTCTGTCTCAGACCGGATACACAGGCAATTACGAAACAAGAAAGCCGCCTGTCACAATAGTTATAGACCCCGGACACGGAGTTGACTCCGGCAGAATGAGCAATGAGGAACGTTATAACAATGGCTGGGTCTGGAACGAAAGTAAAGGTCAATGGGGCGAGTGGCGGCATTGGAAATCGCATACGCTATGGCAGGACTGCGGCGGCTATGGCTGCATCGGCAAAGGTAACTGCTGGTACAGAATGGAGAACGGCGACAGAGAGATTGAGCCTGAGATAGATTTAAAAAATGCGCAGAGCGCCGTGAAATACCTTGAGGATATGGGATATGAGGCGCGTATTACAAGAGGCGGAGGAGATAATCCTTCCATGACAAATCGGCTTATGTACTGCTATCCGAATAAAGATATAAACGCCGTTCCCGACGCTGATTTATTTGTATGTCTTCATTCAAATGCAGGCGGCGGCAGGGGCAGCGCATACATTGAGCTTGCCGGCACGTACGACCAGGAAGGGATACCTGAAAATTATGCATATACCGGCAATTCACTCGGTAAATACATAAATGATGAAATCACATCTACCACTTCAATGCCGCGGCATGGCGACGGGGTGATAAGCGGTATGCCGGAGCTTATTCTGTTTTGTAAATCCCCTGTGCCTATAGCATACCTTGAAATAGGATTTTTCGATAATCAAAACGATTTATCAATATTAAATTCCGAGTATGACGCAATCGGAAAAGCGGTTGCCGCAGGAATTGATAAATATTGTAAGGATACCATGAAGTAAAAATTTTTTCGAAAAGTGAAACATTTTATAATTTTTAAAAGTATTTAAGATGAAATGATACCATGAGATAAAAGTCAATGTAGAGCAGATATGTTCTCCAAAAAAATTTTAAAAATTTTTTTAATTTGTGCAACCAATTCCTTTTCCGATTCGTTATAAGAGTGTAAGCATCTTAAAACGAACGAAAAAGGAGTGATAGATATGCTTGATAAATTTATTAAAAGAATTTTAGTGGCAGCTATTGAGTCGTTTCCGGTCAATGAATCGAAGAAAAAGAAGCTGCTGCTAAATATTATCGACAAGAAAAATATTGAGGGGGTAAATAGCGATGTACTGTAAATATTGCGGAAAGAACCTGCCTGATACTAACGCATTTTGTACGTACTGCGGAAGACCCACAGGGATTCAACCGCAGAATGAGCTTTCCTATTGGGTGGCTTTAGCACGCGAAGGTAATCAACAGGCAATATCAGTACTGTATGAGAAAACCTACAGTAAGGTCTTTTATACCGTAAAATCTTCAATTAAGGACGAGGACGTGGTATTGGATATTTTGCAAGACGCTTATATAAAGGCGTTCACGCATCTTAACACATTTGCAGGAAATGAAAATTTTCTTGCATGGGTAAAGCAAATTGCCGCGAATACGGCACGTGATTGGCTGAAAAAGAAAAGACCTCAGCTATTCTCTGAGATGACATCAAGCGATGAACAGGACACACCGCCGGAAGAGCTTTTCGCGGATGAACGAAACGACTACATACCTGAACATGTCATTGATCAAAACGAAACAAAACGGCTTATTCGCGAAATAATCGACGACCTGCCGGATGATCAGCGCGCAGTAATCGGTATGTACTATTATGAAGAAATGTCGATAAAAGAAATCTCTGCGGCTATGGAGTCCACTGAAAGCGCAGTCAAAAGCAGGTTGATGTATGGCCGGAAAAAGATTGAAAAGAAGGTGCGCGAACTGGAAAAGAGAGGTACAAAGCTGTACGGTCTCGCTCCTATTCCTTTCCTGTTACTACTATTCCGCAATCAGGACGCATCCGCATCCGAACTTGCAAACAGTCAGATACTTCAAAGAGTACTGGAAAATGCACCAAGCATAGGCAGAACGGCATTTCCGACAGCCGGAACGCAAGCGGGAGCATCAGTCGGAACACAAGCGGGAACCACTGCATCAGTTGTTGGTACGCTTGGAACAGCAAAGATTGTGTTAATCTCAATAATTGCCGCAGTGGCTATCGGGTCAGGCATTTTTGGAGCAACGTGGTTTAGGTCATATAGCAACAATCATCAAAACGATGCTGTTATGGAAACCAACACTGAAAACAGTATGGAAACCGTTGAACCCGCAGCTGAGACATCACCTGTTGACGAGGCTCTGGAGCAGTATCGTATCATTATAAATAATGCTTCGTCATACCGGTATAACCCTTACGACGACCCGAATATCAACGAAAAATACAGGTATGCGCTGGTACAGATGCAGACCGAAGATACAGTTCCCACACTGCTTCTGGAACAGGAAACTTCCGACCATATGTATTATATGCGCGCGTTTAAATATGATCCGGACAGTAAAACGGTACACCAGCCGCCGGAGAATCTTATGGAAGGCGTTGCATCGTCAGGCGGTTACCGCGGCGGTATCGCTATGGCGGGGGATGGAAGAGGTATTATAGAGATGGATGGATCAAGCCAGGGCATGGCAATATTTTACCGCGCGGTGTTAAATGGTGATTCACTTGTTAAAACAAAGGAATGGGAAGGCAATATCTTCCAGACGGATCCTAATATTCCTACTGTAGATATTGACTGGCATGACATCGGAGATTTATCTGCTTTGGGTAGTTTACCGGCAACGTCGTCTGATTCCGGAGCGGCCGGCGCAGAAGCAGCGGTTCCAGCTGCAGCTCCTGCGGCTATTCCGACCGACGGCGACAGAATTGTGCTTACCGGAACGGTAGGATTATACACCTATGATGAGGTTCTCTCCCTGCAGGGAATATCAGATCCGAATGCTTCCGTACCGGCGCAATATAAAAGTAAAAATCCTATCAGACTGATTGTTCTTGACACACCGCAAACTATTGAAGCGACAAATGGTGACGGAGACGGTCTCAGAAGCGGAGTAGCCTCAATGATAGATGTTTCCCACGCCGGCGGTCTTGAGCAATATGACGGACAGCATGTAATATTCAGTATAGACACTAACCATACAGGTTGGCCCAGCGACACAAGTCTGCCTTTGGGAGAGCCGGGTACGAGTGATATTCATATATTAAATTAATGCTTAAAAAGTTTAATAAAAAATTATAATAGAAATAAATTTTCGGGAGGATGAAGAAAATGAAAAAAGAATTAAAGGGATTTGCAATCGGGGTAACAGCGGCGGCGCTTGCTATGGGTAGTATGGCTTATGCAAAAACCGGTTCAGAAATGATTGAAGCCGCATACAACAACGTTAAAATCTATGTGGACGGTTTGCTGGTAAACCCGAAAGACGGAAACGGAAACACCGTTGAGCCGTTTATCTCCAACGGGACAACATATCTTCCTGTCAGAGCAGTGGCTGACGCACTCGGCAAGGAAGTAAACTGGGACCAGGAGACGAGCAGTGTTATCCTCGGCAACAAAAATTATGACTGGCTCGACCAGATGGATTTTCGGATTCAAATATGACTGGTAATATAAATAAATTTTATGCAATCCCTTCGAAAACACGGCTATCTGATGATACAATATGTAACAGAGGATTACAATTTGTTATTGACGATGACTCTGCAATCAAAAATAGCGATGGCACAAAAGACTGTTATGTTGATATTTCATATTCGCTTAACAACCAATATGACAGCTTTGAGGGTATAATATCAGCGATTGAAGATGCGTATGATAAGAAAGATACTGCGATTATAAGTATATACGGAGATGATGAATTGCTATATTCATCACCGATAATATCAAGGGGAATGAAATCAACAGATTTTAAAATTGATGTTTCAGGAGTTGATGTGTTAAAAATACACACAGCTTGTTACAATCCCGACTATCCATATTCATATTATATAAAGCCCTGTATTGCCGAAGCGAGATTATTAAAAAAATAAGTAATTGATAATATTATTTTACCGACTCTATGGAAAAACCGCTTAAACGAAGGTTTTGGCGGTTTTCGATTTTATGCGGCTTTATTTATATATAAACCCGCTTTTTCTATTGAAAAAGACAAAAAAGTATACTATAATGATAATATTCTTACGGTGTATATCAATACAAAGGAGCATGTTTAAATCATGAAAACAATACTTGTGGTAGACGATAACGAACTTAATCTTTCCACTGCAGAAAAAATACTCAGCGACAAATATAAGGTTGTTCCTGTTATGAATGGACAACAGGCGCTTACATATCTGGAAAATGGAGAATGTGATATAATTCTGCTGGATATCAATATGCCGGATATGGACGGTTTTGAGGCTCTCAGAAGAATACGCGCCATCGGGCAATACGCCGGTATACCTGTGATTTTCCTTACTGAGGATATCAATGCCGAGACTGAAATGGGCTGTTTTAATGAAGAGGCGGCAGATTTTATCGCAAAACCATTTGTTCCCCATGTTATGCTGTCAAGGATAAGCAGGATTCTTGAGCTTGAGGATTTGAGACACTCTCTTATGAATATGCTTGAGGAAAAGACCCGCGAGGTTTGGGATATAAAGAGCAAGGCGCGCCAGGACGTTCTTACGGAACTATGGAACAGGGCGCACACTGAAGAAATGGTAAACAGCTTGATAGAAGCCGGAACACACGGTGCTCTGATGATGATAGACATTGATAATTTCAAGTCTATAAATGATAATTACGGTCATATCGCAGGCGACCGTACTTTGAAAATGTTTGCCGACACACTGCGAAAATTCTCCGCTGACGGAGATGTTCTTTGCCGTATCGGCGGCGATGAATTCATAGTGTTTGTGAAAGATGTGACCTCAAAGGAGGAGCTTAGCAAGCGCGCGTCAGATATGATATCTGACATATGCAACAAAATTAAAGAATCTGAATTTGAAACGAACAACTCAATTTCTATCGGCATTGCCCAGACTCCGGAGGACGGAACTGAATTCACTAAGCTTTATAACTCCGCTGACAAAGCGCTTTATTACGTTAAGCAGAACGGTAAAAATTCCTATCACTTTTTCAGCGATAAAATTCAGGCGGAAAACAGCCGCAGCGGAAGAACTGTTGACCTTAAATATTTGCAGGATTTGATGAGCCGCGCGGATACGGGTTCAGGAGCTTATCAGCTTGATTTTGAAAGCTTCCACCATGTATATAATTTTATACGCCGGTTTATTGACCGCAGCAACAATGATGTTCAAACCGTGCTTTTCACGGTAAGTGAAAACCCGGACGCGGAGCTTGACGCGGCGGAAACAGAATTTGCTCTCGAACTCCTTGAAAAGGCCATATACACTTCCCTGCGCCGTTCGGATGTATCAACCAGATATTCAAGCAAGCAGCTCATAGTTATTCTTATGGATGCAAACAATGAAAATGGCGATAAAGTAGCAGAACGTATTATGGAAAACTTCAACAAACTATATACCGGCGGAAAAATCCATATTGACTACGGCATAGCGCGTATGGACAGCGGCGGTATAATCGGGAAAAATAAAAAAGATTAAAAGGGGGTGTTGTGTTAAGCAACACCCCCTTTTGGGCTGAATGAATTTAGATGCAGAACGGACGAAACGAAGCATAATGCGGGAAATCCCGCATTATGCCTTGCCCGAAGTCGTACCGTGACGGTTTTGCTTTTAGCAAAACTCGCCTGTGGCGACTATCGGCTGTAAGCCGATAGCGTCAGCGTACGTCGAGTGGTGAGTTTCGTTCGTAATAGAAAGGCATAGAAACGAAGAATTTCGCAAAATATTGCGAAATTCCACATTAAGAACTATTTAAAATTATCTAAAAATTCAGGCTTTATGCTGATTCAATGCCTTTCTATGGTCTGCGCTAAATTGGGCAGCCCCTTATTTTAGTTTATTCGCAATCCGTTATTATACCCATTACTCCTGTTTTCTTCTGAGGATTGGTATCTGACCATACGACACGGCATATAAGACAGTATTTTTTCTTTTCACCGCCAACATTAAATTCACATTCATACGTAAAATCAGGTTTTTCGGAAGTTGCGGCTGAAACCGCATGTATCATTCCATTTATATTATCCTCTCCGAAAATGCTCTTGACCTTCTCATTTTTTCTCGGATGCATAATCGCGTCGCTTGTACCAAACATTTTTGCCGTCTGCTGAGAAAGCATAAGCATTGACGGATCGCCTGTATATTCAAAGCGCATCTCACGCGTTACAGATGCAAAAAATTCGTACTTTTCTCTTTCATGCTCCATGATACGCAAGGTTCTCTCCGATGCAGATAAATCATCATACTGCTTCATTTCCTCAAGAATACCGTTTAACTTATTACGTCCGCTACTCTTATCAAGGATAGAATTAACATGAAGTTCATCACGGATAGTGTCGGCAGCCTCTTTGAGACATTCAAGAAGCAGCGGATTAAACGCGCCGCACTCACCGTTCAGAATCATTTCCATAGCCTTCTCATGTGAGTATGCTTTTTTGTATACTCTCTCGCTCGTCAACGCGTCATAAACGTCCGCAATGGACACAATCTGAGCTGAAATGGGTATTTCATCACCCTTTAATCCGTCCGGATATCCCCTGCCGTCATAGCGTTCATGGTGGTATCGGCATATTTCATATGCGACTTTTATAAGAGGTTCATTCTTATATTCAGTAAGTTCATCCAGCATAGTCGCGCCGAGCATTGAATGCGTCTTCATTACTGCGAATTCTTCATCGGTAAATCTGCCCGGCTTATTGAGTACCTTACCCGGGATTCCGATTTTACCTATATCATGCAGCGCGGACGCCATACTGATAAGAGAAATATCTGAGCTCTTGAGATGGTATTTATCCGTCTTATGCACAAGAACATTCAGAAGAATTTCTGTAATGGTCTGAACGTGCAGTACGTGCATACCGCTTTCTCCGTTACGGAATTCAACTATGTGGCTCAGAATTGAAATCATGAGATTATTGCTTTTTTCCTTCTCATAAATCTGATCGGATACCATTCCGACGAGCCGCTTATTTTTCGCGTAGAGCATGATAGTGTTCATAACTCTCGTATGTACTATACGCGCGTCAAACGGACGGCTGATATAATCCGACACACCTAAATCATAAGCGCGCTCTATATAGGTCGGAGTTGTTTCCGCTGAAATCATAATCACCGGAATATCTTCAATCAGCTTATACTTATTCATCACAGCCAGCACTTCAAAGCCGTCCATATTAGGCATTACTATATCCAGAAGCAATAGCGACAGCTCTGCGCCATACTGTTTCAGAACAGCCACCGCCTCCGCGCCGTCTTGCACTTCTATTATTTCAAACTCATTTTCGAGCATCTGGGCTAGAATCGCCCTGTTCATTTCCGAGTCGTCAGCAATCAGAATCTTCTGTCTGTTCGGCATGTTTTCCCCTCCGAATCTTGTTCTATACAGTAATTATACAACAAATCCTTTTAAATATCAACAGAAATTTTCGAGAAAAAAATAGACCGCCGCGTTAAGGAACAGCCACAATGGGCTGATTGGATTTAGATGCAGAACGGACAAAACTCACCCGACGGCGTACGAGTGTACTCCGAGTGGTGAGTTTTGTTCGTAGTTTTAACGGTCTGCGCTAAATCCGGCAGTCCCATCAACAATCCTTCTTTTGATACTCCTTAATAAGCAGCGCGCGCGGATATCCGCGCGACTTGTCTACTGAGTCTATGTAGAACCCACGTCCGTAATAGAACCTTATAAGCGGCGTTATTTTTGAGCCTGTATGAAGTGTGATTTGGCTCACACCCTTTTTTATCATAATCCTGTCCACGAGATTCATTATCGATTTACCTATACCGTTGTTCTGGCTTGTCACCTTAACGGCAAATCGCGACAGATACGCGGTTTTATCGGGAAACACCTCCACTCTCACGCTGCCTACCGGCTCGCCGTCGGAAAGCGCGAGAAGAACAACCTTTGTGTCTATATCCTTTTTCACATCATTATATGATTCATCAAGAGCCGCCAGCTTCTGAACTCCGGACATCTGCTGATATTTCACAAATGCCTCACGGGTTATATTCATTATTGCCGGTATGTCATCATAATTTGCCAGACGCACCTGAAACAGCGACTGATAATCGTTTTCCATTTTTACACTTCCTTTAGAAAATTGCAAATACAACAAATTGTTGTTTAGCAGTACAATTTATTTGGGCGAACATGGTTCACCCCTACACCCCAAAATTAATGTCATCGATTATAGGAGAGCGCGAGGGGAACCCCTCGCGTGGTTATACGACGACACGAGCGTCGGATAATATTAAAATTTAAAAAGTTTCTTCAGGAACTTTTTAAATTTCTCTGTTCCCGAATCAAATGAAAACAGAGTTTTCATTTGGCGTGCGCGGACGCGCGCACGCAGTTTACTTCATCAATGTAACCATAACCGCTTTCTGCGCGTGAAGTCTGTTTTCCGCCTCGTCAAATATAACAGATTGCGGTCCGTCGATTACCTCCTCAGTCACCTCATAGCCCCTGTACGCAGGCAGACAGTGCATAAACACAGCATCGTCCGCGGCATGCTTAAACAACTCACCATTAACCTGATACGGCATAAATATTTTCTGTCTCTCCGCCTTTTCAGCCTCCTGACCCATTGAAACCCATGTGTCTGTATAAACAACATCGGCGTTCTTTATAGCCTCCACAGGGTCGTTTGTTATAATAAGCTCCTTACCGGACTTCTTAAAATCGTCCTTCGCATTCGCGACAACTTCACTGTCGCACTGATAATTGTCAGGCGTAGCAATAGCGCAGTCAAGCCCTGCCTTTGCGCATCCATACATAAGCGAGTGAGCCATGTTATTTCCATCGCCTATATACGCAAGCTTTAATCCCTCTAACCTGCCCTTATGCTCATAAGCCGTCATAAGATCCGCAAGCACCTGACACGGATGAAGCAAATCCGTAAGCGCATTGATAACTGGAATATCAGCATACTCCGCTAAATCAATAACATCCTGATGGTCAAATGTTCTTATCATTATACCGTCAAGAAATCTTTCCAGAACCTTTGCGGTATCATAAATTGTCTCACCGCGTCCGAGCTGAATATCATTTGAAGAAAGGAACAGCGGATAACCGCCAAGCTGAGTCATTCCGACCTCAAACGATACTCTGGTACGGGTCGATGATTTCGTGAAAATCATACCGAGCGTCTTACCCTTTAAAATATGATGTTCAATTCCGCTTTTCTGCTCCTTTTTCAGCTTTATTCCCAGCTCCAGGAGGTCTTTTACCTCCTCATTTGTTAAGTCGTGTAAACTGATTAAGTCCTTCATAATTACAATAAACCCCTTTCAAAAAATCATCTGAGAACTTATAGTTCTTTTAAAATATTTTCTAAGTTCTCAACGAATAAATCAATATCCTTTTCTTTTATAATCAGCGGAGGCGCGACTCTTATCGTGTTTCCGCCGCAAAGACTCGTTAAAAATCCCTTTTCAAACAAAGCGTTAAATACCGCTTTCGCAATTTCATCCTTAAGCTGTATACCTATAAGCAATCCGGCGCTTCTTATTTCGGTAATTTTTCCGCCGCTCTTTTCTTTGAGAGCGTTAAGCTTCCCGGCAAAATATTCGCCCATGCTTTTCGCGTTTTCCGGAAGTCCTTCCTTTTCATATATATCAAATACTGCAAGACCCGCCGCCGTTGAAAACGGATTTCCGCCGAAGGTTGTTCCGTGGTCGCCCGGCTCAAATGCGTCCGCCGCCTTTTTGCGCGCGCACACAGCGCCTATCGGTATTCCGCCGCCCAAAGCCTTTGCGCAGGTGAATATATCAGGCTCAACGCCGTACATCTCGCTTGCGAAAAGATATCCGGTTCTGCCCATGCCTGTCTGCACCTCGTCGAATATCAGCATAATATCCTTTTCATCGCAAAGCTGTCTTATCTTTTCAACGTATTCCTTATCCATAGGATACACGCCGCTCTCACCCTGAATAAGCTCTATCATAATCGCGGCCGTATTGTCGGTTACCGCATTTTTGAGTTCCTCAAAATCGTTAGGCTTAACCTGTATAAAGCCGCGTGTGAGACCTCTGTATGGTTTTTGATATTTTTCCTGTCCTGTTGCAGCGACAGTCGCGACAGTTCTGCCGTGGAATGACTTATCAAGCGATATTATCTCGTTCTTTTCCATTCCTTTTTTATAGTAATAAATCTTTGCAAGCTTAATCGCGCCCTCGTTTGCTTCCGCGCCGCTGTTGCAGAAAAATACTCTTTCGGCACAGCTAAGCTGCACCATTTTTTGGGCAAGCTTTGCTTGATTTTCTATGTAATAGAGGCTTGAGGTGTGTATAACCTTATCAAGCTGATTTTTAAGTGCGGCGATGAAATCCTTATGTCCGTGACCTAAAGCGTTCACAGCAATACCGCCTAAAAAATCATAATACGTATTTCCCTTATCATCAAAAAGCTTCATTCCCTCGCCCTTTTCAAAGCACACCGGAAGTCTTGAACCAAAGGTATTCATATAATATTTTTTATCAAGCTGTATAATATCTTCAAGCATTACCTATTCCTCCAATTTGAAATATGTTATTGATTATACTACTATCTGAATAAAAATGCAAGAGTTTTTTTGAAAAACTTTAAATTCAGTACACTGCAATAACAAAATACCGCATAAATATTCAACATAATGAATATTTATGCGGTATTTTGAATATTTTTTCATACTAACCCTTATTACGCCGCGTAGTGGCGACTTCGTCACCTTGTCACTCAGCTTCGCTTCATGACGTCACACCGGCGCGCTCGTATGTTATCGCAACTTCACTTTGTGAAGTTGCTTGAGATGCGACGTTTATTTTTCATATTATTTTATCTATTTCGTCCTCGTAGTCGTCTATCGCGTGAGCTCCGACTATTTTTTTCACCGGTTTACCGTCCGCAAACAGAATAACTGTGGGAATTGACACAATCGCGTTCTGCGCGGCGATGGCTCCCTCGTTATCCACATTCACCTTGCATACCTTTATTTTACCGTCATACTCCTCGCTCAATTCCTTTATTACAGGACCAAGCATCTGACACGGTCCGCACCACGGCGCCCAGAAATCCACCAATACAGGCTTATCTGAATTTAATACCTCTCCCTCATAGTTTGCGCTTGTTAATTCTATTTCCATTTTATTTTCCTCCTTAATTTAAAATGTTGATGTTCTTACGTTTAGAATACCCGAATTATACACGGTCTGTCCTTCAAAAGCAGTACCATTGTATGTATACTTCTCTACGGAAAGTCCTGAACTTGTCGAAACAACAGCTGTGATTACGCCTTCGCCGTTTTCATCATCAGCAACCATAAGGCTTACCTTGCCCAGCTGGACATACTTATTCAGAAGCGTGTAATACGCGCCGTCCTTTTCCACTTCCAGCACCCACTGATTTCCGTCATTCCACACGAAGCTTCCGTCAGCGTCCTTGTCGGCGGACGTATACAGCTTAACATCGGCGCTTTCTCCCGCAATATTTATATTAACATTGCTTACCACCGTTTTGGCTTCCGCTGCCGCGGTTTGTGAATTTTTCTCTATTATATTTCGTTCAATCTGTACCACGTCCTTAGGTGGTATATTTTCCTGCGGAGCGGCGCTCTCTGTCGAAATATTATTTTCCGTCACGGGCGCACTTTCCTCGGGTTTATCAAGAATATTCTTAGGCAATGCGGATGATATACTGCTTATCTGCGCTCTCTGTCCTGCCACATAACCTCCGGCGGCAATCGCAGCCGCAAGCACTAACGCTCCGATAACCTTTAACACGTTCTTCATTCTTCTTTTGCCTCCATATCCACATATTTTTTATCAGTTTTTTCACATACCGCGCGCGCGTTTGTCATATCGGTAATTTCAGCAATAACTCTGTCTGATGAACTCACCGGACACGCTATTATGAACGAAACGTTGTCAGCATATACTGTATCCTCCAGGATATATCCTTTAGACATGATTTCATGCTGCATCTTTCCAAGAAGCGTGTAATCAACCCTGACAGATATAATATCGCACAGCTGTCTTACAACTATTTTTGAAGCCTCAAGCCCTTGTTTAGCACTTGCGCCATAGGTATGTACCAATCCGCCGGTACCCAGAAGAGTACCGCCGAAATACCGGGTCACGACAACTGCCGCGTCTACTATTCCCGCCTTTCTAATCGCGTCGAGAACAGGCATACCGGCTGTTCCTGACGGCTCGCCATCATCGCTGTAGCGGAAAATATTATTCTCGTCAATAACATACGCATAGACATTATGCGTCGCATCGGGATAGAGTGAGCGAATCTCGTTCACGAAATCTATCGCGTCCTTTTCATTATCCACAGGCTTGACGCTTGCAATAAACTTAGATTTTTTTTCAATAAGCAGTGATTCTGACCGCTCACGTATTGTTTTGTAAACGTCTTTAGTTGACATTTCAGATTATATACTCCCTTATTTTATCGTACATTTTAGCATCCACCATAAGCTCGGTTAGTGTGCCGTCTTCAACATATTCCTCAGAAATAACCTTCTGCGTTTCATGCAATTCACTCATAAGAGCGCCCTCGCTGTACGGTATGCACGCCTTGACGCGCTGTTTCTTACCAGGGGCAGCGTCTGCAAGCGCCATAAGCAGCTTCTCTATATTCTTTTTATACTTCGCGCTTATATACACGCGGCTTCCATCGGCCTTTTCGCTGTATTCCTCAGCCTTGTCACATTTATTAAAGACCTCTATCACAGGCTTACCTACAGCGCCTATATCTGAAAGCACCTGTTCAACAACGGTAATCTGATTATCAACATCATCTCCTGACGAGTCAATAACGTGCAGAAGCACGTCCGCTACGACCGCCTCTTCAAGAGTGGATTTAAACGCTTCAATAAGATGATGCGGAAGCTTTCTGATAAAGCCTACGGTATCTACAAGAAGTATCTGTCTGTTATCGTCAAGCACTATCGCGCGCGAAGTGGGGTCAAGAGTTGCGAACAGCTTATCCTCGGCGAACACCTGAGCATCTGTAAGCGTGTTTAAAAGCGTCGATTTTCCCGCGTTTGTATATCCTACCAAAGCCGCGGTTATAACCCCGTCCTTTTTCCTTCTTTCGCGTATCAGTTCACGGTGTTTTCTAAGCTCCTGAATTTCATCCTCCAGAGCGCCTATGCGCCTCCTGATATGACGTCTGTCGCTTTCAAGTCTCGTTTCACCCGGGCCTCTCGTTCCTATACCCGCGCCGGTACGGCTCATTTCCGTTCCGAACCCTCTCAGACGCGGCAAACGGTATTTAAGCTGCGCCAATTCCACCTGCAGCTTACCTTCCCTGCTCAAAGCACGCATAGCGAATATATCAAGTATAAGCATGGAGCGGTCAAGTACCTTCACTTCAAGGAAATCCGTTATATTCCTCATCTGTACAGGCGTAAGCTCATCGTCAAAAACAACGGTGTCAGCGTCCAGACCCTCTATTGCTGTTTTCAGTTCCTCCAGCTTGCCCTCGCCCATGTAGGTGGCGCTTTCGATATCAGCCTTATTCTGCACCATTTCCCCTACAACATCACCGCCGGCTGTTTTCACAAGCTCCCGGAGCTCTGCCATAGACTGCTCTGTCGTATCAGAAATGGCGTCACGGAGTCCGCGATGTACACCTGCTATTATTACCTTTTCTCTTTTTTCTTCATTATAATCCATATTGTTTGCATTCATTGTCCATAGTATTTACATTCCTCATATTCTTCAGATTTATTATAGCAAAAATCAGCCGTTAAGTATACCCTTTATGTGAAAAATTCAAAAAATTTTAATATAATGATAATAAATGTAACTTTTTTTATAGTACTTCTTAGATTAAAGCTTTTTTAATGTTGTAAATTTTCAATTTTCGTGCTATAATTATACTTATATTGAAAATAATACTAAGGGGAAGTTTGCTTTATATGATGCATATAATAAAACATTTTCTGACTATAACGCGTCACCGGCACAAGGTGATATATCATTGCGCTAAATGCGGTGTTTTATGGCAGGGACTGAGACATGATTTGTCAAAATACAGTCCATGCGAGTTTTTCGCGGGCGCAAAGTTTTATCTTGGAGACAGAAGTCCCACAGAGGCGGAAAGAAAAGAATACGGATATTCCGCCGCGTGGATGCACCATAAAGGCAGAAACAAGCACCACTTTGAATACTGGACTGATTACAATGCCAAAACACGCCGGCTTGAACCTGTTGAAATGCCGCTTAAATATGTAAAAGAAATGTTTTGCGACAGAGTTGCGGCGGGTAAAATATACCTCGGCAAAAAGTATACAACAGATAATCCGATAGATTATTTCCAAAAAGGCAACGCCAAATCAATTATGCATCCTAAAACAGCCGAGCTTCTTGAGGGCTGGCTCAGAATGCTGCAAAGAGACGGGGAAAAGAAAACCTTCGCATACATAAAAGCACTGAAATGAGGAGAGATATGACGTGAAAAGGCTTAACAAGCTATTATATTCAAACAAATTTTTCGCGCTTATAATGCTGCTTATCCAGATAGCGGTTTTTATTGCGATGTTTATATGGATTTCCGATTATTCGAAGGTGATTATCGGCTTTACCACTCTTTTAAGCGCAGTTATGATAATATTTGAGGTGAATCGTACTGAGGAGAGCACGTTCAAAATGACATGGATAACACTTATCGCGATTATTCCTGTATTTGGTGTGCTGTTTTACCTGTTCACCCGCACAAAAATGATATCAAGAAACATAAGCGACGATTATAACAGTGCACGTGATATAAATAAAAAATATATGATTGAAAATGAAGAGGTAATGAAAAGCATTACTCTTGAAAAAAGATATGAAAACGCATTTGCGCGTTATCTTTCACGTTATGGAGGCGCGCCGGTATATTCCAATACCTCGGTGCAATATTTCGCCATAGGCGAAAGAATGTTTGAAGATATCAAGAAGGAGCTTCTGAAGGCTGAAAAATTTATATTTATGGAATTTTTTATCATTAATTATACAAGCCGTATGTGGAGTGAAATACTTGAAATTCTCCGTCAGAAAGCAAGACAAGGCATTGAGGTAAGGATTATATATGATGCAATGGGCTGCGCCGGAACTCTGCCGCGTCACTACAACGAAGTGCTCGCGCGTTACGGTATAAAATGCCATGTATTCTCGCCCATCGTTCCGCTCATGTCCACGCATCAGAATAACCGTGACCACAGAAAAATCATAGTTGTAGACGGAACGGCGGCATTCTGCGGCGGTATAAATATCGCAGATGAGTATATAAATGAAAAGATACGATTCGGGCATTGGAAGGATACAGGTTTTATGCTCAGAGGAGCGGCTGTCGCCGGATTTACGGCGATGTTCCTGAATATGTGGAATATATATGACACAGACATTGAGGACGGAGGAAAATATATTACCGCTTCTGAACCCAATTGCGTAAGCGAAGACGGATTTGTCATTCCGTTCGGCGATACGCCCCTCGATAATATATATTTAGGTAAGAGAGCCTATCTCCATAATCTCGACAATGCCTCAGATTATGTGTATATAATGACGCCGTATCTCGTTATTGATGATGAGATGTATGAGAGCATGAAATACGCGGCGCAGCGCGGAGTGGATGTTAAGCTGATTCTTCCGCATATTCCCGACAAGCCGTTTGCATTCTATCTTGCAAGAACATATTACAAGCCGCTTATAAAGGAAGGTATAGAGATTTATGAATATACACCCGGCTTTGTCCATGCGAAAATGTCGGTAAGCGACGGCTCAAGGGCTATTGTCGGCACAATAAACCACGATTACAGGAGTCTTTACTTGCATTATGAGTGTGCCGCATATATGATGGACGTGCCGGCTATTATTGATATAGAGCGCGATTTTAAGGATACCCTTTTAAAATGCAAAAAGATTACGCTCAAGGATATTAAACGCTTTAATATCTTCACGCGTCTTGCAGGTTATATCATGCGTCTTGTTGCGCCACTGATGTAGAAGGTTCAAAAAAAATTAATTTTTTTTGCAAAAAGTATTGTAAAATCTAAAATTTGTGTTATAATGTAATAGTTTCATATATACTTCACGGACAAAGGAGGTTTATTCAATGCAGACTCTATTTGTAATTGCACACTTGATTGTTACTGTTATACTTATATTCGTAGTTATGGCTCAGGAGGGTAAGGATCCCGGTATGAGAGGTATTCAGGGCGCATCATCAGATATGGGTGATTCGTTCTTCAAGAAGAACGGCGGAACCACTAAGGAAGCTATGTTCTCTAAGCTTACAACAACATTGGCGATACTTTTCCTTATTACAACAATGGTTCTTGTTATTCTTGGGGCATAAACAAAAAAACGTAAACTAAAAGACTGCCGGCGGCAGTCTTTTTTATTTGCATGATACGGAACAGGTTGGTCGTAAATTGCATTTGCTGCTAACCCATGCAGCATAGGAATCAAGCAGATCGCCATTTTGAGGATACGCGTGGTTCCAAAAAATGGTGATATGCGCCGCTTACATTCCGTGTTATTTCTTCACCGTTTCTTTTGTCTGCTCTATCTTATCCGAGCTTACCGTCGGTCCATGATGACGCGTAGGCTCCCATTTAACATTTTTGAATATTGCAACTACTGAAATGGGTGCATATGTAAAAAGAAAAAACGGGAAAGTAAACAGGTATTTTATCTTTTTCCATGTTCCGGTATGTATATGCTTATTCTCAGCAATGGTGGTTACGAGTCCTATTAAAAATATTGTTACATACGCTCCCGCAACCCACTGCCCCAGAGAGATAAGAAGCGGCATAAAGCTTTCACCGCGAATTGCGCCTGTAATCATCGCGGCGGCATTTACCAATACTACTAACAGAGTTATAAAAATTGACGGCAGAATAGTCATTGACATATCATAGCAGGTGGATTTATTCTTTCTGAATATTGAACCAATAAGTCTTAAGCCGTATCTCCTGAAAACCTGCAAAAACCCGCGCGCCCATCTGAGACGCTGAGTCCATGATTGTTTAAATGTCTGCGGCTGTTCATCATACAAAATCGCATCGCTTGAGAAGGCAATCTTCTCCCCTTCCATCGCGTTGGCTATTGAGAACTCTATATCCTCTGTAAGCAGGAAATATTTCCAGCCTCCTATCCTTTTTACAATATCCTTATGCATAAGAAAACCGGTACCGGATATCGCACAACCGGTATTCAGAAGCATTCTTGAATGATTAAGGAACTTCGATTCCCTTATGTACCATAAAGCATAACCGGCTGTTATCCAGTTGGTTCCATAATTAGTGGAATTTCTGTAGCTTGTTATAATCCTGTGTCCGTCCGAAAAGGTTCTGTTCATTGCGCTGATATAATTCGTGTCCAGGATATTATCCGCGTCAAACACAAAAAAGCCGTCATAAAAATCGCATCCTTTTTCGCCGGCTATTCTGTTTATAGCATAATCAAGCGCGTAGCCCTTGCCTAATTTTTCCATATCATTGCGCACAAAAACCTCAGCGCCCGCTTTGCGCGCCGCGTCGGCGGTATTGTCCGTGCAGTTATCAGCTATTACATATATGTCAATCAACTCCTGCGGATAATCCTGATGATGGATGGAGTTGACCAGCGTTGCAATCACATTTTCTTCGTTCCGCGCTGAAATCAACACAGCAAATCTGTGCAGCACAGTTTCTTTATGCGGCTTATCCTTTTTAATAAAAGGTACAAAAAAATATATAATCTGATAAAAATATAACACAAAAAATATTGCGCCGACAATTAAGTTAAAATTTTTAATTGTTTCTATAATCATTATATTCCCCTTCGTAAATCCTTCCCAATGTTTTATACCACCTATAGTCAGAATTAAACCATTTTCCCCCCGGAAATACTTCTCTGATAGTTTAGCTATTTATAACTTATTTTACTATTTTTATTATAAAATAGCAATACATTTCCCGTAATTTTTTTAAATTTAATAATTCTTTAATGATTACGACATTATCTTCATTAATATGAAACAGAAGAAATTATAATATATAGTCCTGTGCATATAATAGATAGTACAGAGAAAAACACAATAAGCTCACCTCTGAGTTTCCGTCCCCTGCGCTGTATCCTGTAATTCACTGCTGCTATGTACCTACTGTTTCTTTCGTGCTGTGTATTCATTTTAATCTCCATTCTGCCGCCTTGCGGCACATATTATAACGTGGAAAAGGCTGGTCGCAAATTGCAATTTGCTGCTCGCCCATGAAACCCGTGAGCAAGCAGATTGCCCTTTTGAGGAACGCCGACGTATGGTGGACGTGGGGTTCCGAAAAAGAGTGAGATGCCTGTCTCTTTCACGTTATCCATCTCCCGTAAAATATTTTTAGTATTACGTAATTATATGCACGCAATTTACAAAATATTCCAGTTATTTTAAAAAAAATGAAATATTTGTAAACATAATAAAAAAGGGGTTTAAAAATTGAGTTTAATGTGGTAAAATAATTCTCGGCGTATATTTATATAAATATAAACCAGAAAGGGAATGAAAATGAATTTATGTTCAAAATGTAAGCAAAACCCTGCGGTTTTCTACATCACAAAAATGGAAGGCTCAAAGACAAGCAGCGAGGGACTTTGTCTGCCCTGCGCAAAAGGGCTTGGAATTGCGCCATTAAATAAAATGATTGAAAATTTCGGCGTGTCCGATGATGAGCTTAATAATCTTAACGCTCAGATGTCTGAGTTCATGGAAAGTCTTGAGGGGATAGACGGTATGGACGGCATAGACGGAGACCCGATGGAAATGATGTCTCAGCTTTCAGGCGGCGAAGATGACGAAGGCGGCGCGGCAACCGCTCCTCTTGATATTTTCAAGAACTTCTTTGGAGGCGCTCAGCCGGACGGACAGAGCGGTGTGGATAGCGCTAAGTCCAAAGAAAAGAAATCCAAAAAAAAGCAGAAAAAGACAATGCTTGACACATATGGCACAAATCTTACGGAACAGGCGGCTTTGGGCAAGGTTGACAGAGTTGTGAACAGAAATACGGAGATTGAGCGCGTCATCCAGATTCTCAACAGACGCTCAAAAAATAACCCCGTGCTTCTGGGTGAGCCGGGCGTTGGTAAAACAGCGGTTGCGGAAGGACTGGCTTGTCGGATTTTCGAGAAAAACGTCCCGCCGAAGCTGTTTGATTATCAGCTTTATCTCCTTGATTTCACGGCGCTTGTTGCCGGAACACAGTTCCGCGGTCAGTTTGAGGCAAGGCTCAAAAGCCTTCTGACGGAAGCTGCAGAAAGAGGAAATGTTATACTCGTAATTGACGAGATACACAATATAGTTGCGGCAGGTGACGCGGAGGGCGCAATGAGCGCGGCTAATATTTTAAAACCGGCTCTCGCGCGCGGTGAAATACAGATTATCGGAGCGACCACGCTTACGGAATACAGGAAGCATATTGAAAAGGACAGCGCGCTGGAAAGACGTTTTCAGCCCGTTATGGTTGACGAACCTTCAATTGAGGAAAGCATAGAAATTTTAAGCGGTATAAAGGACTACTATGAAAAGTATCACGGTGTTAAAATCAGCGATGATGTGATAGGTCAGTCTGTCAGAATGTCTGAAAGGTATATAACCGACAGGTTCCTGCCCGATAAGGCGATTGACGTTATAGACGAGGCTGGTTCAAGAGTAAATCTCAAAAACAGAGCGTTATACGATATGAAGGTTCTTGAGGGCAGACTTGATGTGCTGAACGGCGAGGAGACGGCAGCAGCGGAATCGAGTGATTTTGAGAAAATGGCGAACATAAGAGTCGAAAAGCTCAAAATAGAGAATGAAATCGAAAGAGCGCGCCGTGAAGCGGCAAACGCCGAGATTACTTTTGACGATATCGCGGCTGTTATCGAAGGCTGGACAAAGATACCGGTACACCGTCTGACTGAAAGTGAAACGGAAAAGCTTTTAAATCTCGAAAGCCGTATACATGAGCGCGTAATAGGTCAGGATAATGCTGTTGATGCTGTTTCACGCGCTATAAGACGCGGCAGAGCGGATATTACAACGCGCAAACGTCCCGTATCATTTATATTTGCGGGACCCACAGGCGTTGGTAAAACAGAGCTTGTTAAAACATTAGCGGAAGTAATGTTCGACAACGAGGAAGCGCTTATAAGAATTGATATGTCAGAATATATGGAAAAGCATTCTGTATCAAAGCTTATCGGCTCGCCCCCGGGATACGTCGGCTATGACGACGCGGGACAGCTTACCGAGAAGGTGCGCAGAAAGCCGTACTCCGTTATACTTCTCGATGAGATTGAAAAGGCGCACCCGGAAGTGTTTAACCTGTTCCTTCAGATTCTCGACGACGGAAGAATCGCGGACAGCCACGGTAAGATAATCAATTTTGAAAACACGATTATTATAATGACTACAAACGCCGGCTCAGAGTTTAAGACATCTGCGGCAGGCTTTAACATTAGCGAAGACAGAAGAAACGAGGACAACGTAGACAAGAGCCTCAAGCAGTTCTTTAAGCCTGAGTTTCTTAACAGAATTGACGAGATTGTGACCTTCAGTCCGCTTACAGACGATAATCTGCGTCAGATTATAGACTTACTGCTAAAAGATATTGTCGCAAAGTTATCAGAAAAGAACGCAACGCTTGTTGTTACTGACGCGGCTAAGGAGCTTATACTGGAAAAGGGCTGCGACAAGAAGTACGGCGCGAGACCTTTAAAGCGCGCAATCCAGAAGCTATTGGAGGATAAGCTGTCACAGCTATCCCTGACAGGACAGATTACAGAGGGCTGTACAGTAACTGCTGACAGGGTTGGAGATGAGCTTTCTGTTTCGGCAGAGCACCGCCTCCTTGAAGATTAGAAAAATTTCCCTGTGTATTTTAAACTCCGTATGCAGATAATATTTATGTCGAACAACGGCAAAATACTATTACGGAGGTAAAATATTATGTCATGCGATTGCAGCAATGCTAACAGAAGCATTAAATGTACTGTAACACAGTGCGCTAACCACTGCGATAACGCGGATTACTGCGCGCTCTCATCAATCCAGGTAGGAACACACGAGTCAAACCCGACAGTGATTGAATGTACAGATTGTACTTCATTCGAGTTAAAGAAATAACTAACAAAATTTCAGAACCCATAAGGGGCTGCCCAATTTAGCGCAGACCATAGAAAGGCATTGAATCAGCGTAAAAACTGAATTTTTAGACTATTTTAAATTGTCTAAATGTTGAATTTCACAATAATTTGTGAAATTCTCCGTTTTTATGCCTTTCTATTACGAACGAAACTCACCTCTCGACGTACGCTGACGCTATCGGCTTACAGCCGATAGTCGCCACAGGCGAGTTTTGCTAAAAGCAAAACCGTCACGGTACGACTTCGGGCAAGGCATCATGCGGGATTCCCGCATTATGTTTCGTTTCGTCCGTTCTGCATCTAAATTCATTCAGCCCCTTTACATATTACATAGGTAATCAAATGGAAAATAAATTCAGATTTTCGGACGATAATAAAAGATATCATACATGGAACTATCACCTGCGCCATAAATTCGGCGGCAAGGTATCAAAAATCGCCTTAAACGGCGGCTTTACGTGTCCTAATATAGACGGAAGCAAGGGAACAGGCGGATGCATATACTGCTCCGGCGGAAGCGGTGACTTTGCCGGTAACAAGGAGAATACCGTCACGGAACAGTTTGATGAAATCAGGGAGCGTATGCATAAGAAGTGGCACGAAGCTAAGTATATCCCCTATTTTCAGGCGAATACAAACACCTATGCGCCCGTCTCCGTTCTTCGCGAGCGTTTTGAAGCGGCGCTCAGTCACGAAAATGTGGTTGGACTGAGTATCGCCACGCGCGCCGACTGCCTTGAAGAGGACGTGCTTGAATATCTGTCGGAGCTTAATAAACGTACATATTTAATCGTGGAACTGGGCTTGCAAACGATATTTGACGAAACAGGCGAAAGAATAAACCGCTGCCATACATACGCGGACTTCCTTGAAGGATATAAAAAGCTCACGGATCACGGTATAAACGTATGCGTACATCTGATTAACGGACTTCCCGGCGAGACAACGGAAATGATGATAGAGAGCGCCAAGGCAGTTGCAAAGCTGAAACCGCACTGCGTCAAGCTGCATCTTCTTCATGTTCTTAAAAATACGCGTCTTGCCGATATGTACGCAAAAGGCGAATTTGAGCTTATGACATTAGAGGATTATGTGGAGACTATAGTAAATCAGCTTGAAGTATTCCCCGAGGAAACTGTTATTCAGCGTCTCACAGGCGATGGCGGACGCGATTCGCTCATTGGTCCATTGTGGAGTCTTAAAAAATTTGTTGTGCTTAATGAGATAGATAAGCTGATGGTAAAGCGCGACACGTACCAAGGTGTGAAAAAAGACGGCTGACGCCGTCTTTCCTGATTTTACGCTTTCCTTACCGGGAAGAAAATACGTGTTTCCCATTTCTCGGTTGGAAGCTTATCAAAGTGAGTTTTTACATATATTTCATACGGTGGCGCAGTTATTTCATAGTCGTTTTCTTCTATCCACTTTGTCAACGCTCCGTATGCTTCACTGAGCTTTGAATATCCGCCGATGTGCACCGTTGACGCGCATAATGTTCCTTCAATAGTCTTATCCGCAAGCGCCTTATCACTGACACCCAGAGCAAGCTCTATATCGCTGTTTTCAGGATTAAACTCCTTATCGTGATAAATCGCCATACACACACCGTTCAGTACAATATTCTCGTCCGCAACACGCTTATACAGCACACCGTAATACTTCCCAAAATCGTCTACACTCATATTCTGGCGGCACGCGATTATGTGTCTGTCCTCTGTTGTTACAAGCTCCACATCATAATTATTCTGATAACTCATAATATCACCTGTCCTTTCCAAATCTCTTATGTGCTTATCCAATTCGGCTATTACCGCTTCTGTTTCCGCAATCGAATTTATAAGCACATCCTTTTGCCTTTTTAATCTTATTAAAATAGTATTGTCGCAGGAAAGAATATCCTTTATCTCAGAAAGTGAGAAACCGTAGTATTTCAGCCTGTTTATGAGCAGCATACGCGGTATCTGCTCCTCTGAGTATTGGCGATAGCCTGTTTCATCATTTATTTCGACAGGCTTTATAAGCCCTATTTCATCATAGTGGCGCAGAGCCTTAACTGTAACCATACACACCTTTGAAAATTGACCTATTGTGAGCATTGATATTCCCTCCTGATTTGTTTTAGTGTACACTGTTTATTCTAGAATAATCTCATTATATAGCCTTCCCTAAGGGGAGAGTCAAGTACTTTTTTAAAAAAAGAACTGTTGCCTTTAGCGCAGACCGTTTAAAGGCATACATACTATGGACTGTTTCTTAACTCAACGGCTCCAGATAAAAAATCGGTTATCCTTTTTACCGGATAACCGATTTATTGTCTTTGCATGGAATTAAAAATCTGTGAACTTTCTGCCGCCGAGAAGATGGAAATGCAGATGCGGCACTGTCTGTCCGCCGTCCTCGCCGCAGTTGTTTATAACGCGGTAACCGTTTTCGGCAAATCCAAGTTCCTTTGCAATCTTCGGAATCACCTGCCAGATTGCAGTGACATACTTAATATTTTCCTCAGTTATGTCGTTCGCGCTCTCCATATGATTTTTCGGCACAATCACAATATGCTCAGGCGCAGCCGGATTAATGTCGCGGAACGCAAGCACCATATCATCTTCATATACCTTTGTTGACGGGATTTCACCCGCAATTATTTTACAGAATATGCAGTCCATCTATCTGACCTCCTCATATTTTTTCATAACGTCAAGTATAAAAATCCGCGCGTCTTTAAAATCCTGTTCATTCGGACGGCCTTTATTAGTACCGCCGAACAGTTTTAAAATGAAGAATTTGTCCAGTCCCTTACAAGCAAAACTGCCTAAAACCGTCTTATTTTTCTTCTCGAGCAGATTAATAAGTCCCTTATTATACTCTATTCCTCCCGTGCCGCTTGTGGAGAACACAAAAGCATAAGCCTTTTCATCACAAAAGCTATTTACAAGCTTCAATAGCTTCCTGTCATGCTTACCCGCGTAAATACCGCTGCCAAAGCCTACGATATCATAATCTTTCAGATTATAGTTCGGCGCATCTGCAACGCTTACAATATCCATTGGCGCGGTCTCAGCCATTGCCTTTGCAATATTTAACGTATTCCCCTGATGAGGTGATTCTACTATAGCAAGAATTTTCATTTTGCTTCCTCCATTATATCTAATTTTACGCCGTCTGTCCTGTTACTATATCATCTACCTTAGCCAGTGCGTCATCAATCTTGCTTGCGTCATTTCCGCCGCCCTGAGCCATATCCGGCTTACCGCCGCCGCGTCCGCCTGCTATCGCAGTGATTTCCTTAATGATATTACCGCAGTGTACGCCCATCTTTACAGCGTCCTTTGAAGCCATAGCGATAAACGTAATCTTACCGTCTGTCTCAGCACCCATGACTGCCACGCTATTTGGAACCTCAGCCTTAACCTTATCCGCCATAGCCTTCATTTCGTCAACGCCCATGCCGTCAACCTGAGCAGTCAGAAGATTTATATCACCGATATGCTTAACGCCTGCCATGATGTTATTCACCTTAGCCGCAGCCATCTTTTCCTTGAAATCGCCTATCTGCTTTTCAAGCTCTCTGCTATGCTCCATCACGCTCTGAGCCTTTTTATCTATCTCGCCTAAAAGGTTGGTCTTTAATACAACCGCTGTTTTCTCAATCAGTTCATCCTTTGACGCGATATAATCAAGCACGCCCTGTCCTGTTACAGCCTCAATACGTCTTACACCGGCAGCAACTCCACCCTCTGATGTAATCTTAAAGAGACCGCACTGAGCTGTGTTTGTAAGATGTGTACCGCCGCAGAACTCAATACTGTAATCGCCCATTGAAACAACTCTTACAACATCGCCGTACTTTTCACCGAACTGAGCTGTCGCGCCAAGCTCTCTTGCCTCGTCAATAGGTAATTCCTGTACATTTATATCTAATGCGGAGAGTATCGCGTCATTTACCCTTTTCTCTGTTTCCTTTATCTGCTCCGTTGTCATAGCCTCAAAGTGTGAGAAGTCGAAACGCAGACGGGAAGAATCCACAAGCGAACCTGCCTGAGCAACGTGTTCACCGAGAGTTTCTTTCAAAGCCTTGTGCAGCAAGTGCGTTGCACTGTGGTTTCTCGCGATTGCAAGCCTGTTCTTTTTATCTACCGACAATGTAACGGTATCTCCCACGCTTACAGGGTTCTCAATAACCACCTCATGCAGATAAAAACCGTCGCCTGTCTTTGTCGTATTCACGATTGTACCAGCCAATTTACCGTTTACAGAAATAGCGCCTATATCTCCTGCCTGTCCGCCCATTTCCGCATAGAACGGAGTTTTATCAGTTACGATAAATCCGGACTGACCTGCGCCGATTGCGTCAGTAACGCCCTCGCCTTCAGCAACTATGCCGACAACCTTCGCATCAGCTTCAAGTGTTGTGTAACCCACAAACTCTGTAGGCTCTGCGTCATCAAATGTATAAACTTCATCGCCGTCCCAGCTTGAGCCATCCTCGCGCGCTTTTCTCGCCGTTTCCTTCTGTGTGCGCATAGCTTCGTTAAATCCGTCAATATCAACGGAAAGTCCTTTTTCCTGCGCCATTTCTATAGTTAAATCAAGAGGGAATCCATATGTGTCATGCAGCTTGAACGCCTGCTCACCTGTCAGAGAGGACGCGCCGTTTTTCTTCGCTTCCTCAATGTATCCGTTAAGCACGACAATTCCGTTGTCTATAGTAGCGTCAAAACGCTCCTCCTCTTTCTGTATAATCTTCTTTATATAGCTTCTCTTCTCCTCAAGCTCGGGATAAGCGTCCTTTGAGCAGTCAATAACAGTGTCCGCAACCTCATAGAGGAACTGACGGTCAATATTAAGAAGCTTTCCGTGTCTTGCGGCGCGTCTTAAAAGACGGCGAAGAACATATCCCCTGCCCTCGTTTGACGGAATAACACCGTCCGAAACCATCATAACCGTACTTCTGATATGGTCGGTTATAACGCGGAGAGAAACATCGTTTTTCTCGTTATTCTTATATTCAATACCAGCAATTTTAGATATATGCTTCATTACGTCCTGCACGGTGTCAACCTCGAACAGATTGTCCACGCCCTGCATAACAACAGCAAGTCTTTCAAGACCCATACCTGTATCAATATTAGGATTCGGAAGAGGTGTATAATTTCCATCTTCATCTTTATCAAACTGCGTGAACACAAGGTTCCACACTTCCATATATCTGTCGCAGTCACAGCCTACGCCGCAAGTTGGTGAATCACAGCCGTATTCCTCGCCGCGGTCATAATAAATCTCAGAACACGGACCGCACGGACCTGTGCCATGCTCCCAGAAGTTGTCGTCCTTACCGAGCTTCACTATGCGCTCAGGGTCAATTCCGACCTCGTTTATCCATATATCCCTTGCCTCGTCGTCCTCCTCATAGATTGAAATCCAGAGACGCTCCTTCGGAATTCCAAGCACCTCTGTGAAGAACTCCCATGCCCACGCGGTTGCCTCCTTTTTGAAGTAATCACCGAATGAGAAGTTTCCGAGCATTTCAAAGAAAGTGCCGTGACGCGCGGTTTTACCCACGTTGTCTATATCGCCTGTTCTGATACACTTCTGACATGTGGTAACGCGTCTTCTCGGCGCTGTTTCAGGGTTCTGGAACCATGCTTTCATCGGCGCCATACCCGAATTTATAAGCAGCAGACTCGCGTCATTTTTCGGCACGAGCGGAAAACTGCCGAGCCTTAAACAATTCTTTGACTCAAAAAAGCTGAGAAATTTTTCTCTTATTTCATTTACACCCATTGATTTCATAGCTGATGTATTCTCCTTTTATATTAAACTATTCCTATCTTATTATTATATAAAAAATCCCCTGCAATGTCAAGCATTGGTGTAATTAGTGTTAAAAATTAAAATGAAGTATGAGAATATGAGAGTATAAAAGAGAAAACAAGAGAAAATTGAAGATTGTAAAATAAATTATTAATTTTCTCAAAAAAAGTGTTGACAATGCGGGAAAAAGATAGTAAAATAGCCGTTGTGAGTTAAAACAACAGGTTTTAACCGGTTTATACTTTATATAGGAGGAACACTACTATGAATTCAAGCTATTTGCAGAAGCCACAGGAAGTTGAAAGAAAGTGGTACGTTGTTGATGCAGCAAATAAGCCGCTTGGTCGTGTTGCAGCTACAGTTGCAAGCATTTTAAGAGGTAAG
>JAFLUB010000070.1 GCA_022509025.1 Oscillospiraceae bacterium
CGACAAATTGCCCAGACCGCGCAATATTACAATCTACAATATCAAGGCGTTTTTTATACTAAGTAAAATTAACAGCGGTATTTTATCGAAAAACACCGCTGTTATGCGCTTTTCACGAAAATAAGCCTTACCGTACCCACGTACGCCGACTTTTCTCTTTTCGTAAAATCTGACCTAATTTGTCAACGTCTGCTCAGACTGTCGACAAATTGCCCAGACCGCGCAATATTACAATCTACAATATCAAGGTATTTTTTATAATTCCGTCAGCATAGACCTTTTTGCATATAAATTGAAAATATGCTCTTGATAGTGTATGTATATTATGATATGATAAAAGATGAAATGATGCTATATGAATAAGGTAATCACACAAAATGGCGACTATGATTTTTATATTATGATTAAAGAAATTTTTCTGAACGGCACAAAAATTCAATACGATTTACAATACAAAAAAGTCAAAAATATAAACCTTAGAATAAAATCTGACGGGACCGTTCATGTATCTGCAAACAAAAGGGTTTCTCAGAAAGTAATCGAAAGTTTTGTTCTTTCAAAGGCGTTTTTTATACAAAAGGCTTTGGAAGAATATGAAAAACGCTCATCCCAGCCGCAAAAGCAATACTTTGCGGGAGATGAGATTTGCAATTTGATTACCGGACTATGTGAAAAGGTATATCCATATTTTGAAAAGCGAGGCGTAAAATATCCGCAAATAAAATTCCGTCGTATGATTTCACGATGGGGAAGCTGTCAGCCTATAAAGGGAATCCTGACCTTTAATACAAACCTTATGTATGCGCCGAAAGAGTGTATCGAGTATGTAGTGGCGCATGAATTTACGCACTTTCTGCAGGCAAATCATTCGAGTAAGTTTTATGAAGAATTGGCTGTAGTCTGTCCCGATTGGAAGGTACACAAAGAAAGGCTAAAGGAAATATATATTCGTTAGAAAAGAGAACTGCTTACAGAATAGGGAGAAAAAATGAAAAAGACAACAGAATTGACACAATATGAAAAGATGACCGCAACGCCGATTCCGCGGCTGATTATTGGTCTGTCCATTCCAAGCGTTATCACCATGCTGATTAATAATATATACAATTTGGTGGATACGGCGTTTGTCGGACGGCTGGGCACAAGTGCCAGCGGAGCGGTAGGTATTGTATTCGGGTTTATGGCAATTATTCAGGCTTTTGGTTTTATGTTCGGACAGGGCGCGGGAAGTATTTTGTCAAGAGCCTTGGGACGACAGGACAGGGAATCTGCGTCCGCTCACGCATCAGCAGGTTTTTTCGGCTCAATGCTGTGCGGACTTGTTATAACTCTTATAGGATTTGGATGGCTCAATAACATCGTCATGCTGCTGGGAAGTACGGATACTATCGCGCCCTACGCAAAAACATATATTTCTTACATATTGATTGCCGCTCCGTTTATGAGCGGAAGCCTTTCTCTCAATAATTTTCTTCGCTATGAAGGCAAAGCGGCGCTTGGTATGATTGGGCTTATGTCGGGTGCGGTTCTGAATATGATTGGAGACCCGATTCTCATGTTCGGGCTGAACATGGGTATTGCAGGAGCGGGATTGTCTACTGCCATCAGTCAGATTATCAGTTGGCTGATTTTGTTGTTTATGTTTTTATCCGGAAAGACCGTGTCAAAACTGAGCTTTTCGAAGGCGCTGCGCGTCGGGCCTATGGTTTACGGAAATATTATGGCTACCGGATTCCCCAGCCTGCTGCGACAGGGACTAAACAGCCTGACTACCGTGATGCTCAATTCACAGTGCCGGGTTTACGGAGACGCGGCAGTCGCGGGTATGAGCATTGTGAGCAGGATTATATTTTTTGCCTTTTCCATTGCAATTGGAATCGGGCAGGGATTTCAGCCGGTGTCGGCATTTAATTACGGGGCGGGGAAGTATTCCCGCGTCCGAAAAGGATACAGATTTACAGCGCTTGCCGCAGAGAGTATTATTATCGTGGGATGCACGCTTCTTATTATTTTTTCAAATAGCCTGATCGGGCTGTTCCGTGATGACCCGGCAGTTATTGCGGTGGGTACAAGAGCGCTGGTATTGCAGGCGCTGGCAAATCTTGCGCTGCCCGTCTGTATGACGACAGAGATGCTCCTTCAAAGCACCGGAAAGCGGTTCGGCGCATCATTTCTTTCGGCACTCAGGAATGGGATTCTCTTTATCCCTCTGCTCTATATTCTTTCATACTTCAGAGGGCTTGCGGGGATACAGGAGGCTCAGCCGCTCTCAATGGTTTTAGCATTGCCGTTAACTGTTCCGTTTGTCGTTTACTATTTTCGGAAGCTTCCGAAACAGGACAATCCGGCAAGTACTGAGTGAAGCGGCGGCCGTGCTGAGACTGTTTATTCTCTGTCTGCCCGCGAGCGATGAATTTGATATTCACGGCATTGAGCTTGTTAAAAGGATTTCATCAAGAATAAGCTACATAAGAGCGATTGATTTAAATAATACAGTTATTGAATTTTACAGATGATGAACAGGAAGCTTGTCCGTTGATGGCAAAGCGCATATAGGTTGTTTATCATCTGAAGGTAAATAAAAGAATCAGGTGTTTTTAGTAATGAAAGAAGGGAATTTTAATGATGAACACAAAGCAGTATCCTATTTCAAAAACCGAATACGGTATGTATCTTTCTCATATATCGGATCCGTACGATCTGGCATATAATTTACCATATACACTGAAATTCAGAAAGCCTATAGATATCGACAGGCTTAAGTCGGCATTTTTGCAGGTTATCGCAAATCATCCGAATCTGAACTGTCGTTTTGTGCCGGATGAGAACGGTAATATATGCAGACAGCTTTTATCCGGTACGGTTGATGTTGAGATTATTGACACAGACAGCGAGGATATTATGCCTTATGTAAAGCCTTTTGATTTGGCGGCAGGTCCGTGTATCAGAGCGTATATATTTAATCGTCCGGATAATGTCGAGCTTCTTTTTGATGTGCATCACATAGCATATGACGGCTCAAGCAACACAATTTTTATCCGTGAGCTTGACGCAGCGTTTTTCGGCGAAGAGTTAGTGCCGGAAAAGTATTCCGCGATTGATTTCGCGATGGACGAGCAGGCGCGTATAGCGTCCCCGGAATTTGATGCAGGACGCCGCTATTACGAAAATTTATTGGACGATGTGGAGGCTGAGTTGATTCCTATCCCTGATGTGGATTCGGGCGAAGCTTCGGCAAGCAGTATAAAGTATACATTTAAATATATAACTACGGATGAGATACGCGAATTCTCACATGAAAATCATATCAAAACAAGCGCGTTATTTTACTCGGCATTCGGCTACGTCCAGTCAAAATACACAGGAACAGAATACAGCGTATTTTCCACTGTGTTCAATGGACGCAATGAAAAAAATGCTGACACTATAGGAATGTTCGTGAAAACTTTCCCGGTAGTTTCGCGCGCTGATGACGATAATATCATCGACTATATAAGAAAAGTTGATAATCAGATAAACGAAAGCCGTCATCATGACATCTTTTCCTACGCGGATATCAGCGCGGAGCTTGGCATAAATCCGCAGGTTTATTTCGCGTATCAGGGAGACCTTTCAAATGTGCAGTCTGTTTCTGTATGCGGTCAGGATACATATCTTGAGCTTCATTTTACGAATTCTTTAAAGGCGGAGATTAACATGATTCTATACCGCCATGAGGGGAAGTTTATAGTCGAGTGTGAATACGACAGCGGCAAGTACAGCGAAGCGTTTATCGTCGGTTTGCTTGAATCTGTTGACAAGGCGGTGAGCGAGTTTATCCGCAGGGAAAGTTTGGGCGAGGTTGATTTTCTGAGTGAAAATCAGCTTGAGCTGCTTGATTCATTTAACGAGACCGAAGTACCGTATGACTACACAAAAACTGTAGTTGATATGTTCTGCGAGGCTGCGGAGGCAAACGCTGACAAAACTGCAGTAGTTTATGGAGATATAAACATAACGTACAGTGAGCTTGAAAAAATAACAAGAAATCTTGCAGGGTATATAAAAGGTCAGGGACTCCATACCGAGGACGTTGTCGCTGTGCTTATACCCAGATGTGAATATATGGCGATTGCCTCAGTGGGCATAGCGCGTTCGGGCTGCGCGTATCAGCCGCTTGACTATACGTATCCGCAGGACAGATTACAATTTATGCTTGAGGATTCCGGCGCAAAGCTGCTTATTACAACTGAGGAAATGAAAAATCTCGTCCCCGGCTACGAAGGACCTGTACTGCTGGTTGACGATATACCAAATCTGCCGGAATACACGGAAGAACTTAAAAAGCCGTCACCAAATGATTTATTTATACTGCTTTACACCTCAGGTTCTACAGGCGTGCCCAAAGGGTGTATGCTTGAATATGGCAATATTACCGCATTCTGCCGCTGGTATCATAGATTCTACGAGCTTGACAACACCTGTCATGTCGCTGCATATGCGTCATACGGCTTTGACGCGAGTATGATGGATATTTTCTGTTCGCTTACAATCGGCGCGGAGTCTCATATCATATGTGAGGATATACGGCTTGACTTAATAGCTTTAAATGAGTATTACGAGAAAAACCAAATAACCCACAGCTTTATAACAACGCAGGTGGGAAGACAGTTAGCGATGATGGAGAATAATTCTCTTCGTTATCTCTCAATTGGCGGAGAAAAGCTTGTTCCGCTGGAACCGCCGACGAATTACAAATTCTTAAATGTTTACGGACCTACCGAGTGTACAGTATTCACTACGGCGTTCTATATGGATAAGTATTATGATGATATACCTATAGGAAAGCCGGTGGATAATTTAAAACTTTATGTCGTGGATTCTAAAGGACACCGACTGCCGCCGGGCGCGTGCGGCGAGCTTGTTGTCTCTGGCAGACAAGTATCGCGCGGATACTTAAACCGTCCCGATAAGACAGCCGAGGTATACAAGAGAAATCCGTATACGGACGAGCCGGGTTATGAAAGAACGTACCACACAGGCGATATTGTCCGGTATTTAAACGATGGAAATATTGCGTTTGTCGGTCGCCGCGATGGTCAGGTTAAAATTCGCGGATTCAGAATTGAGCTTACTGAGGTTGAGGAAATAATCCGTCGTTTCCCCGGTATAAAGGACGCGACTGTTGCCGCGTTTGACGAGGACGGCGGAGGTAAATATGTTGCCGCATATATAGTGTCGGACGAAACGATAGATATAGATAAATTAAACAGCTTCATAATGGAAACAAAGCCGCCGTATATGGTTCCTGCGGTGACAATGCAGATTGAGTCTATACCGCTTAACCAGAACCAGAAGGTTAATAAGCGCGCTCTACCAAAACCGGAGAAAAAGGTCGAGGAAAAGGTAGAGCCAAAGACGGAAATCCAGAAGCGTATATATGACTGCGTTAAAGAAGCTATAGGACATGAAGATTTTGGAATCACCACCGATATTTATTACGCAGGTCTTACGTCTGTGAGCGCGATAAGGCTTAATGTATTGCTGGCAAAGGAATTTGACGCGGTAATAAAAACGGGTGATTTAAAGCAAAACCCGACTGTTATTCAGCTTGAGCAGTTCATAGAGACCGCACCCGATATTGATAGTCATGAGGAACGTGACACGTATCCGTTAACAGGTTCACAGAAAGGAATATTTGTGGAATGCGCAAAGAATCCTGAAAGCACGCTGTATAACATTCCGCTCCTGTTTACGCTTGATGAGACAATAGATATCGATACGCTCAAAAGTGCAGTCACAAAGACAGTTGCCGCGCACAGCTATATGACAGCGCGGTTTGGAATAAGCGAGGACGGTGAACTTTATCAGAAACCGTGTCCGGAGGAGTTTGTGCCGGAAGTAATAAATACCACAGATGCAGAATTTGAAAAGCTGCGTCCTGATTTGGTGCGTCCGTTTAAGCTTGAGGGCGGACGACTGTTTCGTGTTGAGCTTTATATCACCGAGAGCAAAAAATATA
>JAFLUB010000071.1 GCA_022509025.1 Oscillospiraceae bacterium
AAAATTATTTATCTTAATATATATTTATATACAGGGAATGCTTATCCCGTTAACCAAATTTAAACAGAGCCTATTTTTGTCAAAGGCCATATCTGATAGACAAGCTTTCCGACAATCTGCTCATCGCTGACGCAGCCTATAGAAGTGCTCCGCGAGTCAATCGAAACATTCCTGTGGTCTCCCATAACGAATATTCTCGAATCAGGCACCTGATAAGGCAAATCAATATTACACTCCCCCCGCGCCTTGTCGCTCACATACGGCTCGTCGATTTTCTCTTCGTTTACATAGACATTTCCTTCATCGTCTATGTCCACCCACTCGCCTTGAACGGCTATAACTCTTTTTACGAGTATCTTATTATTATAGTAGAAAGCCACTACATCGCCGCGCCTAAAATCGCTGCTCTTTACCGAAACAAGTATGTCTCCGTCGTATAGCGTCGGGTTCATGGAGCTTCCGTAAATCTGCAAAACCGGCAACCACAGCGTTGCGACAAGCACCGCAAATGCCGCCACGATTACAAGCGCATAGACCGTACTCTTTAAAACCGACGCGTATTGACTTCGGTAGCGCACGCGTTTTATTTCCGCTTCAAGCTGTGCCGCGCTCGGGCGTCCGATATATTTTTTCTTCGCCATCAGGCACCACCTTTGCTTCTTATATTTTCAAGATACTGCTCCGCTGCCTTCTGCGCCGCTTCGAACACTCCGTTGAGCTTCAAAGCTGCTTCGGCTATTGATCCGGACTCCTTAATGATAATCTCGCGAGTATCAATCCGCGCTTCCAAATCCGCAATACGATTTTTAAGAGTTTCATTTTCCTTCGTCTGCTCTAAAAGCATTTCAAGAAGCTCGCCACGCCTTAATTTCCTTAATTCTTTATCTGTCATCATTAACCTCCGTTAATATATGCAAAAAGGCTACACTCTTTATGCATATTGTACACATAGAACTGGAATTATTTGTAAGTCGTGTGTAAAAACCTTACAATCCTATTATACTATACCACAATCATTTTATCATTTCAATATATTTTGCAGATTTTTAGTTTATATTATGTTTAAAAAGCCGACCTTTTTGTAACTGTTTTTTTATATTGAAAAATATTCCTATTTACTATATAATAGATTCATAATATTATACTCAGGGCAGTTATACGCTACTCAGAAAGAGGGAGAGAGGGATTAGATTATATGAATAAAAAGAAAAGCAGAATTTTGTCATTTGCTACGGCATTGGCTCTATCGTCATCCGTTCTGCCTGCGGCGCTTATCACAGCGCATGCAGAGCCGGAAAATGTAGCTGGCGCGATAGAGACCTACATTAACGAGAATTTTGACAGCTATGTATATGATTCAATAACTAATAATGAGTTCATCCGTTCAGGTAAAGAATCCGCCCCCGAACCGATTACGGTACCGGGAATTGAAAATATTACATTTTCAGCCGGAAACAGAACCGGCGGTATAAACTCATTCGCGCGTGTTGTGCGATATGCGAATGTAGAAAACAATTATCTTCAGCTTGTCAGCGACCACAACTCGAGCCAGGGTCGCGGCGCCGGATTTACATTTGACAGCGCGGCGGGTATACCGACATTCTTCGAAATCAGCGACGGCGAGGCTACCGGCGAGGTTCTGGAAATGAGCTTTAAAGTAAAGTTTGATTTGCTCGATGCCAGCGGTGATGCCAACAAGACGAGACCAGCTTTCAATATAACATCTTCCGGTTCAGCTCTTAACCCCATCACTTACGAGAAACTCGGAATAGATATCAGCAAGCTCGGCACATTAAACAATCAAAATGATCCTGATGATGATAACACGCGTTTGGTACGTTTGATTCTTGATCCAAACGTTACAAAATCCGAATTTGTCAATGGCAAGCCTGTTATTACTCAAAAGCTGTATATGATTGTAACCGATAATAATGGCGGCTTGGTAAACAGCATTACCAGAAACAACGCCGTTGACGGAACCAAGATAACAGGCATAGCAGCTACCGCCGAGGCAGGCGTATATACCATAGATGATTTAAAAGTCGTGAAGAAAAATGTGGACACCGGTATTGCCACAATAAAGGTTGTTGACAGCGAAGAAGATACTCCTATAGAAGGCGCGACCGTAAAAATCGGCAACAATATAACGCTGACAACAGACGCCAACGGTTCAGCTGATATAGCGCTCCCTGCCGGAGAAACTGCTATAACGGTTTCACATCCCGCATATGAATATGATAACGGCGATACTTACACCGGCACAATTGATGTTAAAACAGGAGCGGTAGACGCAGATGTATCCGTTACCGATAACCTCTTTACCGTCGGGCTTACAGAGAAGGATGTCTCTACATATCCTATGGAAGAAGTTGAAATCGGCGACACAAAGCTTACATCAGGTATTGCCGGAGCATTATTCATGCATGCACCCAAGTCAGGCGAAGATAACTCAGAGGATCAGTTTGACTCAACGGTTTACGACAATCTCGGCAATCTGATGATTCAGGCAACAAATCCCGAAGGAGACAACGACGATAAAACCAGCGAATATATTGCTCAGTGGTCGGTATATCCGGCGGATAAAGACGCAAGCTACAAGGATGAATACGTAACAGTAGATGAAAACGGCAAGGTCAGCGTTTCAGAAGGCTTTAGTGTTGACGACAGCGGTGTTGACGGCAACGGAAGAGTGGCTTTATATGAAGTAGCGCTTACCGCGTCGCATATTAATGACGGCGGAGATTATGATGGCATTACGCCTGTAACTTTAACGGCGCCGCTCTATATCGGCGAAAGCGATGTCATTTATTACTCGGCGGACACCGAGGTTCTTTCCCATACATATAGTCAGAGAACGGAAACTTATGAATACCCCTCTAAACTGCCTATGCCGGATGTTACGCAAAGCATAGCCAAACTGACATTCACCAGCGCTCCTGACGGAGGAAACGGCCGTACCGGTCAGAGAACATGGGCGCTCGTCGGCAATATGAGGACAGAACATGACGATGATACCGGCGCCGATACTTTCCGCGCCGATCCGATTGTAGGTCTTCAGTATATATCAGATGGCACAATTATTGCGTGGACCGGTTTCATGCCCGGCAAATCCGCAGAAAGCAGAAGTTCGATGAGTAATAACCCATTCTCCCAGCAGGGCGATATAGGACAGTTTGAACACAGCTTCATATACAAAACAGGTTATGTACCGCAAACCGAACTTACCGTTATCATGGATATTGATAATGTAAACAAATATATCACCTTCCTTGATGATAAAACCGGCGCTATTATCGGAGGTCTCCCGTATGACGTTGATGTGGAAACCATCGACGGAGCAATTTCCGGAACATACATGACTGCCGGAAGAGGAAACTTACACGTCGGCGAGGTTTTCATTGCCGAATACGATGATTCGCACCTTGAAATTGTCGGCGATAGTCATTTCGCAAAGATTGAAGGCAAAACCATAGAAAAGCAGTACTATCTGTCTGATGGCGCTTCCTCAGACGGCGATGTAACATGGGACATCTTCCCGACTTCCGAGGAGGTTGTAAGCCTCACGCCTTATGCGGCATCAGAAACAGCAGTACTTATCAATGCAGAATATACCACTGACGGCAAGCTTGTTGGTGTAAGTCTTTCCGACAAAAAGAGCGTTACCGTCGGTACGGACGTTGAAATTCCTGACGCAGAAGTCGGTCATACATATATGCTCTGGGATTTAGACAAGATGACTCCGCTTGCGGATAAGCTCACTTACGAAGTGTCCGAAGCCGATATCCCCGGTATTAAGATTGACCAGAACGGCTTGCTTACTGTCGATGACGAGTTTGCCAAGACAGGTGACTATATCATCACTGCTAAAAAGAACGGAGTAACAAAGAGCCTTAATATAACAATTGATGATTATAAGGAGCTTGTTAAAGGCTTCATTTCATGCCACAGCGAAGATGGTCTGTCTGAAGCCGGTACGTACGGTGAGTTCACAATCCTTGGGTTGTATGACGCATCAGGTGATAACATTGCAGATTGTATTGATGACGCAGATGTCACATGGGCCTCAGAAAATCCCGAGATTGTAGACTTTGAACCTAATTCGAGCAAAATAGTAGTTAAATCGCAGCCTGCGGTTGATTCTATCGTTAATGTTACCGCAACTATTACAAAGGGCGATAAGACAATAACAATTTCCTCTTCGGTAACAGTTAAGGCTTCGAACTCATAAAGCAAAACCGTCTATGACGGTATAAAAAACAACCCTTCGGGGTTGTTTTTTTATACTTTATTTCATTATTCTTCCTCTTTCCCCCGCTTGATATTTTTCAGCCTTGTATGCTCTTCGCGCTCCTTTTCCTCAAGAGCAGCGGGTATTTCTTTCCATACAAACCACGGTTACACCGTATCTTATTTAAAGCATTTCCCGAGCGCTTCATGTCCGGCATCAAGCACAATTTTCAAGTCCCGGTCAGCAAAGGTTTGTCGGCTTTCGTACTTTTTTATACCGAAAAACACTGCTGCAACTGCAATAATTATAAAAAAAACAACCGCAATTTGTTTCCTCATAATAATCATTATACACCCTCCCGCCTTTAAGCATATAGCATAATATATTCTTATGAAGGAATTATTATTTTAATAAATAAAAAAGATGTTTTTTATACTAAGTAAATTTAACAGCGGTATTTTATCGAAAAACACCGCTGTTATGCGCTTTTCACGAAAATAAG
>JAFLUB010000072.1 GCA_022509025.1 Oscillospiraceae bacterium
CGCGCTTGATTTGGGCGACACAATCCATAACAGCGCGAAATCAAACCCGAAAGTCGGCGGCGCATGGGCAAATGTTGCGTTAAATCAGATATACGGACACGAAGATGTTCAGTATCTCCACCCGACTATAGACAATATTGCGATTACAGATGAGCACACGCTTACGCTTACATTTAAAAATGTCGGAAAAGATGGTCTGTATCTGCGCGAAGATACAAAGAGACTCGGCATAACAAACGGCTTGCATACAATAAAGCTTGGAGATTTAAAGGCAGAGTTTACAGTCCGTCAGGGCGGAACAAAAAAACCTGTGGCAAGCAATGTAAACAAGGGTACAACCCTTACAATAACGAATGCTGTATTAAATAATGATTTAGCAGATGGAAACCAGACCGTAACTCTTACCGTGGCAGAGGAAATGGCGGGTACAATAGCCGTTGACTGCTGCTACGGCAAGTACTTTGTTCCGACACTTACGGATAAGGCTTCGGAATGGTCGGTTCTTGCGTTCTATAATGTGATTGCTTCGTGGAGTGGCAATGCGCCGACAGTTACAGAAGCTGTAACGCATAAGGCGACAGATACCGCGCTTATATCAGAGGGAACTATAGAAGCTAAGAGCTTCCCGAATACGCTTAAGGAGGATATCCCGGCGGACACAGCAAACGGCACGTATATGTATCTGAACGCCTACAGTAAAATGAACGCGTATCCGCTTGTAAAATTTGATTTGACAGGTCTTGACACAACACATATTCAGTCGGCAAAGCTCAGGATTTACACGAATGAAATAAACAACAACAGAAACGGAAATATTTCCGTTTACACGGCGGATACAAGCTGGTCAAAGGAAAGTAAACATTCCGATTACGCTTCAATTACAAAGGGCAGCAGTCCTATAAAGACCTATACGGGCGTGAATACATCGGCAGTGTTCCCACAGGGTAACTATTCCGACATTGACCTTACGGAATATATATCTTCGCTTAACACACCGGGAGAAGTTGCATTTGCCATTACCACGTCATATGCTGCAGTTGCGCTTATGTCGGGAGTTGACTCAGACAATCCTCCGCAGCTTGTAATTCAGCCCGGTAAGAAAACAGAGATAACATATACGTCAGACGGTGCTCCTGCAAAGAATGTAAAGGTTACGATTGCGGGAACAGGTCAGACGGAATATTCAAATGAGTTTACAACAGACGAGAACGGAAAAGTAAATGTTGTGCTTGCCGAGGGTACATATAAGGCGGTTACGGCGGCGGGAGAATATCTGGCGTCCGAAAACAGATTTACCGTTACGGAAGACGGGGCTCAGAGCTTCACGCTTACAAAAAATGACCGCACACCGTCCAAAATAGTACTCTCGGGCGGCAGCACTCAGGCTGCGTCGGGAACAAAGACAAAGAAATTCACAGCCGCACTTTATGATACTGACAACCTTCCTATAGAAGGCGGTATGACATGGGATTGGACATGTGACAACGGCGCGACAGTGGAGGACGGAGTTGTTACAATTCCCGATACTGCGACGGACGGAACTGTGATTATATTAACGGTTAAAGCGACATTCAACGAAAAAACAGTTACCGAAACTGCGCAGATTACAGTTAAGGAAATTACAGGATACACATTCGGAGACGAATATATTGCGGTAAAAGGATTTGACACAAGCAACGCCGCGAATGTCGAGGTCGGTGATACAGGTATGACGGTTTCCTCAACAGGCAATGGGAATTATAACTGCGTATACCTGCGCAACAGCACAAGCAAAAAAGAGGGATATTATCCGTACACCCCAACATTTAAAGCGGACGACGATAAATATTATCTGTTCGCGGGCGCCGGTGGCAACAGCGGCGACGTAGTTATCACACTGCATCTTGTCAAACCGGTTCCGGCAGGCGAGAAAATCACTATAAAACTTGCAAGACCGAAAGGAACCAATAACGGTAGTACTCTAAGAACAACTGACAATGGCATGAATTCAGTTACAATCGGCTCAGAAACGATTGATTTACAGGCAAACTATACTACGTATGACACTTGGAAAACCGAAACGGTTACAAGCACGACAGACGTATCAGATATAACGTTAAATCTGGGAGCGTGGAGCGCGGTTGCTATTGAAAGTATAGTTATCGGGGATTAAAGTATATATTTACTGAAATAGAATAACTATATAAAAGGTCAGAAAGTGCTAATACACTTTCTGACCTTTTTGTGTTTAGTAAATCTATAGTTAAATCCCATGAAAATAGCAATATATACATACGGAATATTATTCTTACAGCCTCCGCCTCACGAGGATTGACAATCTGCTTTTTTATCCTGTATATAGTATCCAAGTAAGACACTTAATATCTATGCACACTCATTCAGACGTTTACAAGCCATCGCAAGTGAATCGGTCGCAGAAAATTTCAATCTTCTGTAACGGACCATAACGGACACAGCGTTTGGATTCAACTGATTTTGAGTTTCTTGATATTTTTTGCTTATATTTGTACTATTGACCAAAGTCATTTGATTCATTTTCCAATTCCTTCTGCAATTTTTTCGTAAGCTTGCTTACTACATATTCATATGAATTATCAATCATTACAAATAATTCGCTTTCCGTTATATTTCCTGTCAAATCTATTGTGTTGAAATACGGCTGCTGAACAGGCGGGCAATGATACCCGCGTTTTATGTATTCCGGATACATCTGTCTGTAAAAATCATTTGTTACCGGATCACCGTTTACAGTGATCATCGGGGTATTGTTCAGAGAAAAAAGCTGTGCGAAAATACGATTCTTTACTTTTATTATATCCGAATCCATTCCAAACGGATGATCAATATATGCTCCTGTTTTGGTTAAACAATACTCTAATAATTTCTTGTGTATTATTCTCGATTCATCTTTATTCATAATTATTCTCCGTGTAAATTTTGATTTTCTATTTAGCAAATAGAAATTTATTTTATTGAAACAATAGCAGCGAATTTCTGACATGAGTAAACGCATTTGACCGTTTCAAAATTGTATTTTTACTATCGTACAAACAGGAAGTTATCAATTCAACGGTAAAACTATTTTTCCAGAAAGTAAATAGTAAGTTAATATCACTCCTAAAATGATAAGCACGATAGCACTTACACCTGTAACAATATGGAGACCTTGTTCTTTCGGCGTTTTACTCGCTTTTAGCAGAAGCAATATGCCGCAAATTATAAAAAGTATTGCTATCGAAATAAACATTATTACTCCTCCTCGAATTCCGATTTGTCTATCTATTTATTATACTATATTTCTGACATAAATCAATACAATAATAAAAAATGCAACCTGTTGTTTAACTGTAGGTAGAAATTATACATAAAAAAAACACCACAAACTGAACAGAACCAGTAAAACCGGACAATAGAAAAAAAGCACCTCCTATGGTATCCATATTGTGAAAAGGCAGTGTCGGCATTTCAATTCTTATACCGCTCGCCATGTCAGTATACATATTCCACATAGGAATACTTTCCCGCTCATCTTTTGTCCAACAACTCACATATGTATGTACTTTAATACTTGCTAAACTTCTGTACTTTTTTTCTTCGAGGTCATCCAAAAAATCCAATCTGGTAAGCCTAATTGTTCTATTTTTCAAAATCAAAGCTAAAATATCTAAATTCGTATAATGGAATAACGAAGAAGGAACATTATCTCCTTGACAGGGTCTTGTAGCTATATGAAATCCTTCAGGTAAATGATTGTCCATTTTTCTCCCCTTACCCTCTCTTTTATATGACACTTATATACATAAGTTTATCTTCTGACAATATTATACTATCTTAATTTTCTCATGTCAATCTTTCAATCATAACCACCAGTGAACTGGTGGTTTGCTCAGCCCCTAGAAGGGGCAGCACTTGCTTACCCCCTAAAGGCGGTATTGAAAATTTGACATCGCATTACTATCACGGGAGGCCATCTACCGATAGCTGTCCTCTTTATTTCTCCTTCTTCTCTCCTGTGAACGGATCAATATATTCTTCTATTGATATTTGGTCTGATATGTAATCTTCATGCAGTTGATTTCTTATGTAT
>JAFLUB010000073.1 GCA_022509025.1 Oscillospiraceae bacterium
TAGACGAGCAAATTGCTTCCTATGCCTGCTATACTGAAAGCATAAAAAAGGCAATAAAGTCTATTGAAAAAGAAGTTGAATTTGAAGTTTATGCTACGGGTATGACAGATGAAAGACTGTCAGCCGATGAAAGCAGAGCAGTTTCCGTTTCATATTTCAAAGGATATATTGAGGCAGGGAATCTTGACAGACTTCAGCAAACAGCCAAGAAAAACGCATGGGGACTTCTCGTTGAGGAGCCGACCGAGGATGATAACGTTCCTACTAAGCTGAAAAATAACAAGTTTGTAAGTCTTATCTATCCGCTGACAGATTTCTTGGGTACTGTTCCCGGTTATTTTGAGTATGACATTTCCGGTTGGTTTTTAGCTTTCATACTCATATTCTTCGGAATTATTTTCGGTGACGGCGGATACGGACTGCTTATTTGTACAGTGGCGGCTATACCTATTATAAAGTCGCTGGTTTCAAAGAAATCAGTCTCCCCTGCTATGCTGCTTATAGGACTTTTCGGATTGTCAACGGTACTGTTCGGAACACTTACCTGCACGTGGTTCGGGCTTTCTCCCGAGCAGCTTCCAAGCTGGCTTAAGAGCTTGTCTATACCCGTAATTTCAAACGTATATTCCGACAGAATCTGGTATCCGTTTTGGACAAATGGCGAAGCAGGACTCACAACTGCACAGAATTTACAAATCTTTTGCTTTTCGCTCGCTCTTATACAGCTGACAGTAGCGCATATAAAGGGTGCCGTGAGAAACAGAAGTACTGTTAAAATGCTCGGTGACATCGGCTCGATATTACAGCTTTTCGGAATTTACTATTTAGTTCTCAGTCTTGTAGTAAACGCTGAGGTGTTCAGCTTCGGGCTTGTAATAGGCGGTATTCCTGTCGGTACAGTTGCTATCGCGTTAATAGGAATAGGTTTCGTTCTGAGCTTTGTATTTTCAAACTACGAGGGAAGTATTGTAAAATCAATACTTTCAAGTCTTACAAATATCGTTTCGGTTTTGCTTGGCGTAGTCAACGTGTTCTCAGACATAGTTTCGTATATACGTCTTTGGGCAGTCGGTCTTGCCGGTGCCGCAATATCCTCAACCGTAAACGAGCTTGCAGGACCGCTTCTCGGAAAATTTATGTTTATGATAGTTGCTATCGTTATTTTAGTGTTCGGTCACGGACTTAATATGATATTGAACGTTCTGTCTGTTATCGTTCACGGAATCAGGCTGAACACGTTGGAATTTTCATCACATCTCGATATGTCCTGGAGCGGACATAAATTCAAACCCTTCAAGGAAGAAATTGATCATATATAAAGGAGAATCATTATGAACTTAGGATTATTAGGAACGGCATTAGTTATGGGAATTGCCGCAATCGGTTCAGCAATCGGTATCGGTATTGCAGGTCAGGCATCAATAGGCTCATGGAAGAAGTGCTATATGAATAATAAAGCAGCTCCTTTCATCCTTACCGTATTTGCCGGTGCGCCTCTTACACAGACAATTTACGGATTCCTTTTGATGCAACAGATGAAAGGGTCTGATGCTGACCCTGCATTTTTAATTGGTCTTGGAATTGCCTCCGGTGTGGCTATGGCACTTTCAGCTGTTTTTCAGGGCAAGGCAGGTGCTGCCGGTGCGGATGCATTAGCTGAAACAGGAAAGGGCTTCTCACAGTACATCACCGTTGTCGGACTTTGCGAAACCGTTGCACTCTTTGCTCTCGTTTTCAGCATGGTGGCATTGGGATAAATAAAAATAAATAATTATCGACTAAAAAGGAAGGAACTCAGTGTTCTTTCCTTTTTTTATTGTCCAGAAATTACATATTGACATATTTGGACAAATTAAATTGTTACAAATTGTAACTTTTAAAAATTACATATTGACATATTTGAGTTTTCGTGATATATTACTGTCGTCTGAAAATATATATTATGATTATTATATTAAATCTCAAATATAATCTATAGTTAGGAGAACGTTATGAAAAAGAAGTCAACGATACGCAGAATTTTTTTGGTACTACTCTGTCTGTGCTTGATTTTACCAAGCTTCAGCGGACTTATAGTGCCTGCCGATATCACGCCCGGAACCGTAGAGCATACTGCGGACGGCGATACGACAGACAGCTATCGTAACCTTGTCGCTCTGCGTGACAATTCACGAAGAGCCGGCCGTGTTTGGGCAGATAAGTCTGTGTTTACAGACAGTATCGAGCTTGATATGACAACGGACGGTATCGACAAAAATACTATAGACAGATACCTGCTCAGTAATAGCGATATTGACGTAAACGGCGAGAATATCCAAATTATGAACGGCAGCGACTTCCTGCACGTATTCTCCGCACTTGGCTCAAGCCAAAGACCTGATAAGCTTCAGCCTCTTGACGTAGTATTCGTTCTTGACACGTCTGCATCTATGTCAAGCCAGGGTGAAAGTCAGTTCACTGATACTGACTATGAGAAACCCGTAATTGGCGGAGAAACCAATAAGAATCCCCGTCTTGAATATACAACCGATGCACTGAATGCAGCAGTAGATTTGCTGATGGAGAAAGGCGATTTTAACCGTGTGGCACTTGTTTCATTTAACATTGGTGCAGAAACGATAATGCCTCTTGGCAGATACGAAAAAACACATGTAAAGCGTAAATCAAATCAGAGCAAAGGTTATCACAACAATGAAGAGCGTTATTTCACTATTGCGCAGTGTAGTAACCCTTCACCCTCATTACACAATAACGGTTATACCGGTGATACCGGCAGATACGCTTCCACTCCGACTTACTATGATAATAGATTTGAGCAGCAATATACAAATTCAGGTACGATAAGATTTGTTGACAGTAAGGGAACACCTGAAGACTGGAAAATCATTGAAATCAACGCTGTTCCTCAACCGGGTCAGGACAGCTCAATAAAAATATCATCAAGTTATAACGGAAAAGCTGACGACGGCACTATAATTCCTGCCATCCACACGTCAGCCGGTACTGATACAACGTGGGGCATCAAAGAGGGCATGCAGATATTAGCCACAGAAAAAAATACAAAGCTCACGTTGTACAACGACATTAACGGCAAATTAACAGACAAAGCAAGCGAAGCTGTCGGCCCTGCCGTGGCTAAAATCCAGCGTCAGCCCATCATTGTTGTGCTTACCGACGGTGCTCCTAACCCTAACAGTACAGGATTGAACGGCTCGTCAAGAGTTTATACCGAAAACTGGTGGGACTGCAGCGGAACTTCAGTAAGCAAATCCGTAATTAACAGATATCACGAAGCAAACGGATTACTTGTAGCTGCCAGCGCCGCTTACCAGAAGCAGCAGGTAGAGAAGAACTACTATGGTTCAATTCCTACAGATAAAGATAAATTTAAATCTCTTGTTTATAATTTCGGTATCTGTATGGATAATCCGGATTCCGCTACTGCAAATACTGCTCACGATGGTCAGATAGCACAAGCTGCATTAAATCCATCAAGTTTCTTAAAAGAGCCAAACAAATATGATTATTTCAGAACCATTAGCGGCTGGTGGAATACGTATATAAGTAATTCAGGCAGAGGAACCCCGAGGTTTAATAACGCCAGCTCCGGTACCGCATACGGAACCGGCGAATACACAATGTACCACCCTCCGAGAGAAGACATAAATACCTCAACTCTTGATTATCCTACTATGTACGATAACATAGATGACCCATCAAGGTTAGAATATGAGCTTAGTAAATTAATTCTGAAATGGGTTGGCGATGCTTTCAATCCTATTGAGGGTAAAAACGATTTAGAAGTAGATAATGCTTTGACATATATGGACCCAATCGGTAAATATATGGAAGTTAAAGATATCAAATACGTTCTGCTGTTAGGAAAGCTTTATGAAGTAAATCCATCCGGCGGTCTGAAGTATTATGATAAGGACGAAAAGCCTGCAACCGCAA
>JAFLUB010000074.1 GCA_022509025.1 Oscillospiraceae bacterium
CATATATACTTCTATGCCCTGCATATTCCCTCTGCGCGTTCATGTCAGAAATATATTGCATCAGGCTATTCTCTTATCTGTCCGTCTCCGTATATCACATACTTTATTGATGTCAATGCCTCAAGACCCATAGGTCCTCGCGCATGCATTTTTTGTGTGCTGATACCAATTTCAGCGCCAAACCCGAATTCAAATCCGTCGGTAAACCGCGTCGAAGCGTTAACATATACCGCCGCGGCGTCCACTTCGTTCAGAAATCTCTGAGAATTTTCGTAATTGTTCGTTACTATAGCCTCAGAATGCTTTGTGTTGTACTTATTGATATGCGCTATTGCCTCATCTATATCTTCTACAACCTTTACGGCTAAAATATAGTCATTATATTCTGTATAGTAATCCTCTTCCGTCACGTCATTTACGTCCGGGAAGATTAACTTTGCCTTTTTATCGGCTCGTATTTCCACATTTTTTTCTTTAAGCGCCGTAAAGACACGTGGGACAAACTCGTCTGCAATATTGTTGTGTATGAGAAGCGTTTCAGCCGCATTGCATACTGACGGACGCTGCACCTTAGCATTAAGAACAATCTCAAGCGCCATATCCATGTCCGCGTCTTCATCCACATATACATGGCAGTTACCCGCCGCTGTTTCCACAACAGGCACAGTCGCATTTTCGACAACCGATTGGATAAGTCCCTTACCGCCGCGCGGAATGAGAAGGTCCACATAACCGTTCATTTTCATTAGCCCGGTAGCCGTTTCGCGTGAGGTATCCTCAATAATATTAAGCGAACCAACCGGCACCCCTGTACCATATGCCGCCTCCTGCATAATTTTCATTAACGCTTTGTTGGAATTTATTGCCTCACTGCCGCCGCGCAAAATACACGCGTTTGATGTCTTAAGACATAATGCCGCCGCGTCAACAGTAACATTGGGACGCGCCTCGTAGATTATGGCTATAACTCCCATCGGGACGCGTTTCTGTCCTATAAGGAGACCATTGGGACGCTGCCACATCCTGATAACCTCACCTATCGGGTCATTAAGCGCGCACACTTGCATTACTCCCTCAGCCATACCGTCTATTCGTTCCTTTGTGAGAGTAAGACGGTCAATCATTGCCTGACGCGTACCGTTTTTCTTAGCGTTTTCTATATCAATCCTGTTTGCCTCGATTATTTCATCAGCCCTGTCAACAAGCGCCTTTGCTATAGCATTAAGAGCGTTGTTCTTTATTATTGTACCCACAGAAACCAATTTATAAGCGGCTTCTTTTGCAAGGGTACATTTTTCCGTCAGCTCGCTCATAAATCTTCTGTCCTTTCAAAATTTTTTGAAACGAACAATGTCCCTACATTCTGCCCTGCGAGTATATCATATAAGGCATCAACATTGTTTCCGTTAGCAATTATCATGTGGATTCCGGCGTTTGTTGCGCGTTCGGCCGCTTCAAGCTTTGTTACCATTCCGCCTGTGCCGCGGCTCGTTCCGGCACCTCCCGCCGCATTCTTAACTTCATCTATATTATAAACAACAGGTAAAAATTTCGCGTTTTTATTTTTATGCGGGTCATCATCGTAAAGACCGTCTATATCGGAAAACAGCACTAATAAATCTGCGTTTACCAGTTCAGCCACAACAGCGGAAAGAGTATCGTTATCCCCGATTTCAATCTCATCAAAGCTTACAGTGTCATTTTCATTTACAATAGGTATTATGCCCATTTCAAGGAGCGTAGTAACAGTATTCTGAATATTTCTTTTACGGCGTGGTATTGCAATATCATCGCGTGTTAAAAGAACCTGAGCAACTATATTGTTATACTCACCGAACATTTTATCATACAGATACATAAGCTCACACTGTCCGACAGCCGCTGCCGCTTGTTTTCCTTTTGTATCCTCCGGCTTTTTATCAAGACCGAGTTTTCCCAGAGCAATTCCGATTGCTCCGGAAGAAACAAGTATTATTTCCTTGCCCTGATTTCTTAAATCTGAAAGCACCATAGCAAGACGGTCAATCAATTTCAGATTCATCGTTCCCTGCTCATATGTAAGCGTTGAAGTTCCCACTTTTACCACTATTCTCTGAGCAGATAAAACATCATTTAATACATCGTCCATTTTTTCCCTCCAAATACTCGGTTACATATTATTATATAACGTCACATCTTATTTGTAAATAGTTTTTTCTTTAAATATTTACAAAAAAAAGATTATATGATAAAATATATTTGTATCACAAGTAAAGAAAGGATATAGACAGAAACTGTATGGTGTGGTATAACGACTCTACCGCATATATTTTAATAAGTTTGTACAAGTCAGCATTGTAAAAATTCAGAAAAGATTTTACATGACTTGGGGGAAGAAGCATGAGAAAAAACATTTTAAGTGTGACGTTAATATTGACAATATTGTTGTTTATTCCTGTTATCGCAAATGCGGAAACTGCAAAAAGCGGAGAATGCGGAAGCAAAGGCGGCAATGTGACATGGGAATTTGACAGTGACGGCATTCTTACAATCAGCGGCGATGGTGAAATGAATTATATGTGGTCATATGATGAGATACCTTGGTATGGCTATAAACCGAATATAAAAAAGGTTATTATTGAGGACGGTGTAACTTCAATATCTCAATGCGCGTTTCAGGACTGTACCGGATTGACTGACATTTCAGTTCCAGATTCTATTACAAGTATTGGCGACTGCGCGTTTGAAAATTGCCATTTGCTCTCTGATATATATATTCCCGAAAATGTTTGTTTTATCGGAGAATGGGCATTTGCGCAATGTTATTCGCTGAAAAAAGTTATAATACCTGATGCTGTAACATGGCTTGAACCGTCCGTCTTTGAAAACTGTACCTCGCTTTGCGAAGTAATTATCCCGAACACAGTCACATACATAGCGCCAAAGGTGTTCAATGGCTGTACGTCTTTGGAAAAATTATCACTTCCTACAGGTATAGAATATATAGACTTATCATTTATAGACTATGACTCGCTGAAAAGTATTTATATACCTAAAAGCATAAAGCATATATCGTATCATGTTTTGAGTTCCCTGGCTCTGACAGATATTTACTACGAGGGAACGGAAGAAGACTGGGAAAAGATTGATATAGTTCTTCTTCCCGACGAAACAATTTACGCTCAAATCCATTATAATATCATACCGGAAATTCTTGATAAAACAAAGATAACGCCATCGGGTAATTCGTATACATTTGATATAAAGCTTGACAATGTAAAATGCTCCGGCAGACTGATTACAGTCCTGTATAACGGCGGCGCTCTTTCCGGTTTTAAGACAGACTTTATTTTGCCTGATGATACCGAAAAAGTAGTTACCATTGACTCCGATGACAAAGCTACAAGCGCAAAAATATTTATATGGGACAGTATGATTGGTATGAAGCCATTATGCGAATTGGCATCTATTGAAGAAAAAGATTTTATTACAGAATAATACATTCAAAGGGGGTGTTGCGTTAAGCAACACCCCCTTCGGGGCTGAATGAATTTAGATGCAGAATGGATGAAACGAAGCATAATGCGGGAAATACCGCATTATG
>JAFLUB010000075.1 GCA_022509025.1 Oscillospiraceae bacterium
ATTTTTTCGCTGTCGCTCTAAAATGCCACCTCCCTCCAAAGCGCCAAAGGCGCGTTGCAGGGAGGCTAACGCACGCCATCAACATACCGTCAAACTATAATTTATTTCACCAACAAATTTCAATTTATCTCACTGTCAAATTTTAATTACACATTTTCGCTATTCCATCCAATTCTGTTATTTTGCACAGAAATTGTATCTTAAAACAACATTTACATTGACAATATGCATTACTTAATGGTATAATATTCTTAACAATATATATTTTTAAGGAGAGGAAAAAGATGGGATACTATTTTGATGACGGCGTAAGTATAAACGCTTTTGAAGGCACCGATCCGAAGGCGATTATTTCATCGCTTGCAAACCGCTATGCGGGACAAAACCTTAAGCACGGTCTTTATTACCGCGCCTACACCAATAACGGCATCGTCCGTACCACAGATTACAGATATCTTGTAGACTTCAATAAGATTTATCCTGAATCGAAGGATAAGGACTGTGTATGGGCGTTCGCAAGTACATACAGCGCGGGAAAAGGTAATTTCGGATTTGACATTAACTGCTTCGGTCCTATGATTATGTATGTCAACGGTGAAGTTGTCTACAAGTCTGATATTTTCAAAGAAAGATATTCGGAAACATCAACGCGTATTTTCTTTGACGTAGAGCCAGGCTGGAATGACATAAGAATACAGTTCAAGAAGACTAAGGCGGGATTCGGCGCTCAGTTCGGAACATGGATAGGCAAGTGGGATTTCTATACTATTATGCCTACCAAGGAGCGTATGGGACAGGAAGGCTTTGTGTTTACGGAGCTTGTTTCTGATACATATGAACCTGAATTTGAGATAGGTATGAGCGAGGCTGATTTTGATAAGAAGCTCTACCCTGTTAAGGACTGGACAGACGAAGAAATGAAGAAGGGTCAGCTTACACGTATGTTCGGCACCCCTCAGGGACGCTATGCTGTCGGATACACAAAGGCGTTCTTTGACGATATAAAGGATATAAACCATAAGTTCATTCTTAATACAAAGGGTGAAACAGCAGTATATATTAATAAGAAAGAAGTGTTCAGGACAAAGGGCGGAAATGAGACCTTTGATGTTGATCTTCCGTTCGGCACATATGATATACACGTAAAATGCATGTGTGACGGCAGTGACTGGGGCTTTGCTTTAGAATGCGCTGACGCGAAATTTGAGAATGCGGCGAGAGTTAAGGGTACTGATGATGTATGGATGTATATCGGTACATTTGATAATGATTATGACTTCCCGTTTGATAAAGCGTCTGATATGCTGCACGTAGTCGGAGAACCGAAAACGTACTGGCGTCTTGACGCTCCTGACACATTCGTAAGACCATACAACGAAAATACACTGTTCGGAAAGTGGAACTATCCTCTCGGAGTTACGATGTACGGACTTCTGCACACGGCGCTTCTTATCGGCTCGCAGGATATCCAGAATTACATAAGAGACCATGTTCAGCTCTGTATTGATACTCTCGAATATGCTTTATGGGATAAGGAGCAGTACGGCGGCGCGACAGGTATCCATAACCTGCTTACCAGTATAGACAGTCTTGATGACTGCGGTTCATTCGCGTCAATGATGCTTGAAGTGCATAAGTATCTCGGACTTAAGGATGTAAAAACTGTTGCTGACTATGTCGGTGATTACATTTTTAATCATCAGGCAAGACTTGAGGACGGAACATTCTTCCGTAAGGAGATGATGCATCATTTCCATAATCAGACCATGTGGGCTGATGACCTTTACATGAGCGTGCCGTTCCTTACAAGATATTATGAGTTTACAGGAGACCGGAAGTATATTGACGATGCGGCAAATCAGTTCTTCGGATTCAAGAAGCGTCTGTTTATGCCTGAGGAAAAGATTATGTCACACGTATATGACTTCAAGTATGACACAAAGACAAATGTTCCTTGGGGACGCGGCAACGGCTGGGTGGTATTCTCCATGACTGAGCTTCTTGAAAAGCTTCCGGAGGGACATCCGAAAAAGGACGATCTTATAGAAATGCTGAATACTCTGTGCGAAGGCTATCTTGCGCTTCAGGACGAAGAGGGAATGTGGCATCAGGTGCTTAACGACCATGACTCATATCCCGAAACATCATGCACATCAATGTTTATATACGCTTTCTCAAGAGGTATCCGTTTCGGATGGCTCAAAAATCCAGAGAAGTATGTAAAGTCAATATTCAAGGCTTGGGAAGCTATCTCTAAGACGAGTGTTGACTCGAACGGAAATGTATACGGTGTATGCCGCGGCAGTGAGTTCTCGTTTATTCCGGACTATTATAAATATGAACTCGGCTGGAATCTTAATGATACGCACGGCACAGGTATTGTAATGCTTGCGGGAATTGAGGTCATAAGAATAAGCGAGTTTCTTGCAAAATAGATTTTGGTCAATTTGAACAAACAAAAATGACGGATTTAAATCCGTCATTTTTTTATCGTTAAATTAAACAAAAAATCACTGTTTTTTTTATGGACTTTTGAGAGGATTAAATGGTATCATAAATTATAACTTTTTTAAATGTATTCGGTTTAAATGGTTATTTTATATAAAAGAACAACTTTTTTTTATATTTTTTGCAATTTTTTCACAAAAACTATTGCAAAATTATCCCAAATAAGCTATAATACATTTATAAGCTCTTGGCTTTTGTGCAAATTGCGTATACAGATACTTGTTTATGCGGTTTTTGCAAGCGTCAAAGCAAAACAAATACTTTTTAGGGAGGGTCAACTATGGCTAAAGCTCAGAAGGTTGCGCTTTCACCGGAAGAGAAAGCGAAAATCTCAAAAAAGAGAAGGGCGCAGATTTTTAGAGACAGATGGGTTTATCTGTTACTATTGCCCGGATTTTTGTATTTTATCATCTTCAAAATCGTACCGATGTGGGGTATCCTTATCGCGTTTAAGGATTATTATCCGACAACCAAATTCTTCGGTACAGGTTTAACAAAGAACTGGATTGGTTTTGAAAACTTCACCCGCTTTCTTACCGATTCAAGCTTCTGGCAACTTTTAAGAAACACGCTGATAATCTCGGGTATGAACATTCTGTTCTTCTTCCCGCTTCCGATTGTCCTTGCGTTGCTTCTTAATGAAATGAAGATACAGTGGTACAAAAAGGTTGCTCAGACACTTGTTTACGTACCTCACTTCGTATCAATGGTTGTCATCGCATCTATCACGTTCATGCTTGTTAAGGCTCCGTCTTCAGCAGCACAGAGCGGTGGTGCGCTGTTCGAAATCGTTAAAAAGCTTACGGGTAAAGAAATGCAAGCGCTCGGCGGCGGATGGGCAATATACTGGTTATTGCTTATTCAGACAATCTGGAAGGAAACAGGTTGGGGAACAATCATCTTCCTTGCAGCTCTTGCAGGTGTCGATGTAGAACAGTATGAGGCGGCTATCGTGGACGGCGCAAACCGTTTCCAGCAGCTTATTTACATAACATTGCCCGCAATCATGGGTACAATTGTTACAATGTTTATCCTGCGTATGGGAAGCGTGCTTGACACAGGTTTCGAGCAG
>JAFLUB010000076.1 GCA_022509025.1 Oscillospiraceae bacterium
GTGTTTTAAATATATGCAAACTATACAACAAAAAAGTTATTCTTTTAAAAATATGTTTAAAAGATACAAAAAAGTTAACAATTTTGTAACAATTGCCAAGTTGACATAATTGTAATATTATTGTATTATATAGGCAGAGGTTGATAAGAATGTACTATTATATTAAAGGAATTCTTGCCTGGAAGGGCGACGGTTTCGTGGTTGTTGATGCCGGCGGCGTAGGGTATATGATTTATACTTCATTGTCGAGCATAACAAGCGCGGGTGAAAGCGGAAGAGAAATAACAATGTATACTTATCTTCATGTGCGTGAAGACATAATGGACTTATATGGATTTACAACGCAGGAAGAAAAAGATATGTTTATGAAGCTTATATCCGTATCGGGTGTAGGACCTAAGGCGGCGCTTGCCATTCTATCCGTAACAACTCCTTCCAAGCTTGCTGTTGCGGTCGTAACAAATGATGTAAAGACAATCACAAAGGCATCGGGAGTAGGACCTAAAATGGCGCAGAGGGTTATCCTTGAACTTAAGGACAAGATAAAGACAGAAGAGCTTGATATTGACGCTGCGGAACCTATAGAAGAAACGCAGTCAGATAATAAGAATGAAGCAATAAGCGCTTTGGTTGTTTTAGGATACAGTCCTTTAGACGCGCAGAATGCTGTGAGAAAGATTGACGGTACTTTGAGCGTCGAGGAAATAATTAAAAAGGCGCTTTCGAGTCTTTTATAAATCAATAGGAGGTAAAATCTTTGTTTGATGAAGATGAGAGAATTGTCACAAGTGATTTTATAAATGAAGATGCTGAAATAGAGTATGGGTTAAGACCCAGAAATCTGTCAGAATATATAGGACAGGAAAAGGCGAAAACAAACCTTCAGGTGTATATACAGGCGGCACTGGATAGACATGAGGCGCTTGACCATGTTCTTTTATACGGGCCGCCGGGACTTGGTAAAACGACACTTGCAAGTATCATAGCAAATGAGATGGGAGTCAATATACGGATTACATCAGGTCCTGCGATAGAAAAAGCAGGCGACCTTGCGGCAATCCTTACAAACCTTTCAGAGCATGATATATTGTTCATTGATGAAATTCACCGTATGTCGAGAACGGTTGAGGAAATCCTGTATCCGGCAATGGAGGATTATGCGCTTGATATAATTATAGGAAAGGGACCTGCGGCGAAGTCGATAAGAATTGATTTGCCGAAGTTTACCTTGATAGGCGCGACAACACGCGCCGGACTTCTGACAGCTCCGCTTCGTGACAGATTCGGAGTGATTAGCAGACTTGAAATGTACAGTGTCGAAGAAATTCAGCAGATTGTAATCAGAAGCGCAAGTCTTTTAGGGGTTGAGATAGACGCTGAGGGTGCGGCGGAGATAGCCTCGCGTTCAAGAGGTACGCCGAGAATTGCGAACAGGTTTTTAAAGCGTGTCAGAGACTTTGCTCAGGTAAAACATGATGGTAAAATTACTTATGAAGTCGCTGCGGAGGCTCTCAGGAGCATGGAGGTAGACGAGCTGGGGCTTGACGAAATTGATGCGCGAATGATAAGAACGATGATAGAAAACTTCGGCGGAGGACCGGTAGGACTTGATACTATAGCGGCGACAATCGGAGAGGAACCGAACACGATTGAGGACGTATATGAGCCGTATCTTTTACAGCTTGGCTTTATATCAAGAACGCCGCGCGGCAGAATAGCCACAAAATTAGCTTATGATCATTTTGAAATACCGTTTTCGGAATGATTATATATGTACAAGGATAAAAGATAAAATGTAAAGGAGTGATGTGCAAAATGAGAAGGTTTGGAGTGACGGTTATATCAGTTTTAATTTTTCTGTTTTGCAGTGTAACGCTTGCATCTGCTGAAAGTATGATGCTGGAATATGATGGAGGAACACACGAGTATAACGGAGAGGTTTATTCACTTGTTGTCAATAACCGTCTTATTAATTCAGCGATGGATCCGATTATCTTCAATGACAGAGCACTTGTTCCCGTCAGAGAAATTTTTGAGGAAGTGGGAGCAACTGTTAATTACATAGGCGATACACAGACTGTTGAGGTGATAGACGGCGATTCACATGTAGCACTCAGAATAAACGATAATGTCGCGTACATAAACGGTGATAAAACCAATATTCCTGATAACGTTGTACCGAAGCTTATAGCAAAAGTGGGCGGTGAAACAAAAACAATGGTTCCCGTAAGATTTATAAGTGAAACTATCGGATTGGACGTTGAGTTCGATGCCGAAGACGGAGCGATACTTATAGATTCAAACGGATATACGCTTGCTGAGGGATTAGTATATGAGGAACCTGTATTCGAAGAACCCGTTTACGAGGAACCGGTTTATGAGGAGCCTGTTGTGATACCATATGTAACTGATGTTTCCTATGATACTAAAGGAGATAAGAATATCAAAGTGACTGTCAGAACTGATGCGGATATAGAAAGCTATACTTATTTTGATCTTACATCACCCGGAAGAGTTGTTCTGGATATTGCCGGAGCAAGAATAGGCAAGCTCAGAGATACTATTATAGTTAATGAGGCAGGAGTCTCAACAATCAGACTTGGTGATAATCAGGAAAGGGCAAGAATAGTAGTGGATGTGGAGCGTCTTGACAGTTATGATGCTGAAAAAATTGCATCTGATACAATCGAAATCAGTATAAAAACTAAAGGTGCTTCTGTATCTAATACAGTAAACGAGTCTGAAAAGAACCCGTCGTCATATACGGCACAGCCAAGCAGCAGTAAGCTTATAGTGCTTGATGCGGGACATGGAGGCGAGGATTCGGGAGCAGTCGGATACTTAGACGGCAACAAGATACTCGAAAAAGAACTCACTCTTGAAATCACATACAAGGTTAAGGATATCCTCGAAGGCGCAGGATACACCGTTTCGATGACCCGTACAGGCGACACGCTTCCGTCTCTCGTAGAACGTCCGACACAGGCAAATGCAGAAAATGCGGCGGTCTTCGTAAGTGTACATATAAATTCAGCTGAGGCAACTCAGGCTCATGGAACTGAGGTATTCTATGCGAATGAAAACAACGGCGATTCCTACGGAACTACAAGTCAGCAGCTTGCCCAGAATATTCTTGACAGAATGCTGTACTATATGGGCTCTACGAACAGAGGCGTTAAGTGCGCGGAGCATGCTGTAACAAGACGCTGCAAGATGCCGGCTGCGCTTGCAGAGGTTGGATTCATATCAAATGCTGCGGAGGTTTATCAGATGACAACTGATGAATACCAGTCAAAAGCGGCGCAGGGTATTGCCGAGGGTATTATAATAACATTACGCGATATAACTATCCCTAACTAAAATATTAAATTTAAGGTTGTTGTAAACTATTGCAACAACCTTATTTTTTTGGTATACTTATATATATATTACAAAAAAGAGGTAAATAAACTTGAAAAGAACAGATTTTTATTATGATTTGCCGGATGAGCTTATTGCACAG
>JAFLUB010000077.1 GCA_022509025.1 Oscillospiraceae bacterium
ATTACAAAATGAAGATGGAACATGGGGTAAATGCTTTCATTCATTATGCCCTCCTAATAAGAGGCATCCGCTAACAACGGAGCAGGCTTTGCGAAGATTAAAAGTTTTAGGTTTTACTATTAAAGATATACCAATTCGCAAGGCTGTTGACTGTATGACCGCGTGTTTGTGCGGTGAAAGAAAAATAGATGATTATTGGGAAAAGTCACATGATTGGGAACTGTTTACACAGCTTATGCTTTCAACGTGGGTTAGAATATTTGAACCGGATAATCAAATAGCATTGAATTTTGCAAAACAGTGGGCAAACATTATCAATAAAGCTTTCGAAAACGGGATTTATAACAATAGTGCGTATATAGAGGCATATATATCTGAATTTAATTCAAAACCCAGAGGTACAAGAGAGCGTGATTTTGTAGATTTTTATCACATTAATCTGCTCAAGGGAGTTTTACCACAGAATGTAGAAAACTTTATGATAGATTACGTAATATCAAAATCGGATGGCATTTATTATATTTATGATAAGCCTATAAATGAACTACCTAAGTTTTTTGCTTCTAAAGAAACCGTCCGATATTTGGATGCTATTGAGATTTTATCAGGATATAAATCGGCAAGAGAAAAGCTTGGCTTTGTGACAACTTGGTTAGAGAATAACAGGAATACCAATGGTCAATGGGATTTAGGAATAAGAGCTAAAGATAATGTACATTTCCCGCTTTCGGATTCATGGAGAAAATCAAGCGATAGGATAAACGATTGTACATATCGAATTAAAAATATAATAGATACTATAAAATTATGAAAACACTTATATTTAATGGCTCGCCGAGAAAAAACGGCGATACAATACAAATTATTAACAAATTAATAGAGTCCTTACCTGGTGAATATAAAGTTATTGATACATATTACTGCAACATTTCACCTTGTGTTGACTGTCGTTGGTGCAGAGAACATAGCGGCTGTTGTGTTGATGACGAAATGCAGGAATTGTATTCCTATATTCAAGAATGCGACAATATTATAATTGCTTCACCTATATATTTTTCGGAATTGACTGGTAAGTTGTTAGATGTTGGCAGTAGGTTACAGACGTATTTTAATGCAAGATATTTCAGAAATGAGACGCCAATAATTAAGCAGAAAAAGGGAGCTGTTATACTGGTCGGCGGTGGTGATGGGAGTATGGACAAGGCATACGATACAGCGCGTACACTGTTAAGACACATGAATGTGACAGATATTTTTCCTGCTGTGTATAGTCATAATACGAATATAAAATCTGCATTGGAAGATGGAAATATGATTAAAAAAATAAAAGATATATTAAACTTTATAAATAAGTAATATGAAATAGGAGCCTACCCATAAAATTGCGGTGTAAGCTCCTTTAATTTTTACTCCCTTTATCCTTCTTACCTATCCCTATTAGTATTATTCCGTTGGCTCAGTGTACGACAAAACAACGCTGCCACTATCGTCAATATAGTCTGGCGGAGTCTCTTTCAAAACCGTTCCCAGACTTTCCGCATCGTCAATAAGGTACGTCCCATCCGGCTGCTGTGCCATTCTGAGCATTACATCTCTTTTCGCATAATCGTCACCAATCTGCGCGCGAGCATACATATTACCGTCGGTATACATGCTTATTGAATACGCCGAGAAAAGAACCGCACTCGGCTGATAGAACAGCTTATTGTTGTTAAACTGCCGCTCCAAGAACTCCTGCGTGCAGTAAGCGCGCGCCGCCTCGCCGTTTCCCTCCCCGAAAACTTCAAAGAAGCTACTCACCGTTGCATAGCACGCCCTCATCATATAATCATAATCAGCATACATCTGACGAGCTTCCATATCCGACAGCGCAACCGGCTTTGTCCAATCCGTTTCAATCGAAAGCGTCATACTTTCTTCATCAAATTCAACCGCGCCTTCATAATATGTGTCATGCGCGCCGTCATTCCATTTGACGTTAGTATTACCGCCAATCATGCCGGCAATTACGCGTATCGGAATGTACGCTTTTCCGTCAATAAGCACTGGCGATGTAAACGCGTTACCGTTTGAATAATGATTTGAGCCAATCTGGCAATACTCTGTTATGCCCGTCGGAGTAACCATTTCAATAATCGGCAGCTGATAATTGAAACCGGACGTACCGCCGTATCCGCGTTAATACTGAAGCTGATACAGATTATGCTGTTGAGGCGGTATATGTAAACGGGGAGGAATTAACAAGTGACAGCTTTATTATTACCGAGGACAGCGTTGTTACTATGGACGTTGTAAATATCAGTACGGATATTAAAGCGGTTACAAATAATGCTGAAAGCATAGGAAATTATTTTGCACTGTTGAGTGGCAGTGTTGAAGATGTTGACTGCGCGGAACGATATATCAGATATTGGACAACAGATAACCCCGATGAGTTATATACAAGCGAAGTTCAAGAGGGTAGCGGCGATTACAGTGTCTTTGTTGAGGATCTTATTCCTAAAACGACTTACCAATATCAAATGTGCGAAAGTGGTGAAGTAAAATCATTTACTACGCTTGATAGTATGACTGCTGACGGTAACAATGAGGAGCCTATAGACCCTCCTGTTGACCCAACGCCTAATCCTGTCATACCAACACCCGACCCTGTCGAGCCAAAGGAAATCTGTTTCGATATTCAAAATGCACAAATTGTAGATGATAAAGTAACAGCAACCATTGTAAATATAAGCGATAGCGCACAATCGGGTAGTCTGATTTTTGCGGCATATACTGATAGGACATACTTGTAACGGCAGAAAGTAAAAATATTGACGCTCTTACGTCAAATACACCACTTCCGTGCGAATTTGATTTGCCAAACGGTGCAAGTAAGTATAAAATATTTGTCTGGAACTCAATTAAGGGTATGATTCCGCTTTCAGAGAGTGTGGAGGTTAAATAGTACATTCATATATTTTTAAAGGGTGCGGTCATTTTGACCGTGCCTTCTGTATATTCAATAAAAATTATTGCACATATTGTAGAATTATGGTATAATTATACAAATATATTTTAGAGGGGAATAAAATTATGGAAATTACTGATTTAAAATCATTCCAACAGTTAAAAAAAACAGATTCAAAATTATCTAATCAGGTTTTATCGGTTTACAATGCGATAAAGGAAACCATTAATTCTATTTCTGGGTGTTATAACAATTATACTATGCACGATATGAGTCATGGTATAAGAGTTGCGGCATATATGGAGGATCTCGCTTTTGGTATAGATAAAAATTTTGAAGAAAATATTAATAAGTTTACTCCGTTCGAAATAGCTCTTTTGTTATTATCTGCTATTTTACATGATATAGGAATGTTTATTAGACCAGAAG
>JAFLUB010000078.1 GCA_022509025.1 Oscillospiraceae bacterium
TATATTTTTTGCTCTCGGTGATATAAAGCTCAACACGAAACAGTCGTCCGCCCTCAAGCTTAAACGGACGCACCAAATCAGGACGCAGCTTTTCAAATTCTGCATCTGTGGTATTTATTACTTCCGGAATAAATTCTTCCGGACACGGTTTCTGATAAAGTTCACCGTCCTCGCTTATTCCAAACCGCGCTGTCATATAGCTGTGTGCGGCAACTGTCTTTGTGACTGCACTTTTGAGCATGTCGATATCTATTGTCTCATCAAGCGTAAACAGGAGCGGAATGTTATACAGCGTGCTTTCAGGATTCTTTGCGCATTCCACAAATATTCCTTTCTGGGAACCTGTTAACGGATACATGTCACGTTCCTCATGACTATCAATATCGGGTGCGGTCTCTATGAACTTTTCAAGCTGAATAACTGTCGGGTTCTGCTTTAAATCACCCGTTTTTATTACCGCGTCAAATTCCTTTGCCAACAATACGTTAAGTCTTATCGCGCTCACAGACGTAAGACCTGCGTAATAAATATCGGTGGTAATTCCGAAATCTTCATGTCCTATAGCTTCTTTAACGCAGTTATAGATACGCTTCTGGATTTCCGTCTTTGGCTCTACCTTTTCCTCAACCTTTTTCTCCGGCTTCGGTAGAGCGCGCTTATTAACCTTCTGGTTCTGGTTCAGCGGTATAGAGTCAATCTGCATCGTTACCGCCGGAACCATATACGGCGGCTTTGTTTCCATTATGAAGCTGTTTAATTTATCTATATCTATCGTTTCATCCGACACTATATATGCGGCAACATATTTACCTCCGCCGTCCTCGTCAAATGCGGCAACAGTCGCGTCCTTTATACCGGGGAAACGACGGATTATTTCCTCAACCTCGGTAAGCTCTATACGGAATCCGCGTATCTTTACCTGACCGTCACGGCGACCGACAAACGCAATGTTTCCGTCGTTTAAATACCGGACAATGTCGCCGGTATGATATACTCTTTCATATCCAGGCTCGTCTGTATACGGATTCATCTTGTATACCTCCGCAGTTTTATCAGGGCGGTTTAAGTATCCGCGCGATACCTGCCGTCCCGAAACAACAAGCTCACCGCACGCGCCCGGCGGCAGTCGGTGTCCTTTAGAATCCACGACATAAAGTTTTAAATTATCCAACGGCTTTCCGATGGGTATATCATCGTAGTATTTATCCACATGGAACCTTGTGGTGAATACGGTACACTCGGTAGGTCCGTAAACATTTAAGAATTCATAATTTGTCGGCGGCTCCAGCGGAACAAGCTTTTCACCGCCAATTGAGAGATAACGAAGAGAATTATTCTCCATCATCGCCAACTGTCTTCCCACCTGTGTTGTTATAAAGCTGTGGGTTATCCGGTTTTTCTCGTAATACTCGTTTAAGGCTATTAAGTCAAGCCGTATATCCTCACATATGATATGAGACTCCGCGCCGATTGTAAGCGGACAGAAAATATCCATCATACTCGCGTCAAAGCCGTATGACGCGTATGCAGCGACATGACAGGTGTTGTCAAGCTCATAGAACCTATGATACCACCGACAGAATGCGGTAATATTGCCAAATTCAAGCATACAGCCTTTGGGCACTCCGGTAGAACCTGAGGTATAGAGCAGTATAAACAAATCCTCCGGTGATGGCTTTTTAAGTTCCTCTGTATATTCCGGCAGATTTGGTATATCGTCAACCAGCAGTATAGGTCCTTCGTAGCCGGGGACGAGATTTTTCATTTCCTCCGTTGTGATAAGAAGCTTTGCGCCGGAATCCTCAAGCATAAATTGTAATCTGTCCTGTGGATACGTATGGTCAAGCGGCTGATACGCACAGCCCGAACGCGCTATACCCACTGAGGCAATTGCCATATATTCGCATCTTGGTATAAGCACGGCAATAACGTCCTCGGTATGGAGTCCCTGACTGTTTATATACCCTGCAAGATTTCTTGTTATTTTTTCAAGCTCACTGTACGTTATGTTTATATCTCCATAAACTACTGCTGTTTTGTCAGCGTTTTCCTCCGCAGCCTCGCAGAACATATCAACGACTGTCTTTGTATAATCGTAGGAAACCTCAGTCATATTAAAGCTATCCAGTTTTCCCTCCTGCGCCTTTGACAGTATCGATACGTCTGAAACATGACGGCAGTTCAGTATGGAACTCATTGCGGAATCGTATGATTCTAAAATATTGTCTATTGTCTCTTCGTCATACAAATCTACCCGATATTCCGCTGTCAGATAATACTCGCCGTCCTTAAGCCATGCCTGCACAAGCAAGGGTTCCTTCGGCAAATCAAGCAGTAAATCCTCTTTAGTTAAAATTGTGTCACCTATCTTAAAATCATCGGAGAACTCCGCCTGATATGCGAACAATAAATCTGCGCTGATTCCATACTTTGCGGCAACATCTGAAAACGGGAATATATCGTTTGCCATGGAGTTCATAAGCTGCTCCTGCAATCCTTTCATGTATTCGCTGACAGTTGTATCATCGTTAAACGAACAATAAACCGGCAGAGTCTTAACCAGCATA
>JAFLUB010000079.1 GCA_022509025.1 Oscillospiraceae bacterium
ACCCTCCGTCATTTTTTCGCTGTCGCTCTAAAATGCCACCTCCCTCCAAAGCGCCAAAGGCGCGTTGCAGGGAGGCTAACGCACGCCATCAACATACCGACAAAACTATAATTTATTTGAGTCCGCTCAAAAGTATTGCTTTAAATTTTCTATATTTTTCATAATGTCATACATATACGGATATTCGTGGACTATGCGGTTAATACACCTAAAACAGAAATCGTTTCTGAGTTCATGATTATCGCGCATCTGCTGTTTCATGCCCCATGTGTGAGTAAACCGTTTTTCATTTTCACCGAACAGACTGCCCAAATCTGAAAATGCGGATATAGACTTTCCGAGTTTTTTCGCGCACATCGGCAGAAGTCGCTGCTCCGCGAAAACCATGTATTTAAGATAATCCGCCTGTTCGGTAGCATGACGCATAAAATTTATTGACTGCTCGCAGTAGTACTTCAGAAGCTCTTCGTCATTTATTACGCAGAATGCAGTGTTACACGCTTTAAGGCTCCAGTCAAATTCATCATCAAACGCGTAATCCTTCATCTTGAAATATTCTTTACCGGGATATACGTCCGGGTATAAATCCTCATAATGTATCACAGCCGCGTCTTTAGCCGCGTCAATCGTTTCCCAGACGATAAAGTCCGTGTCAATCATTGCCACCGGAGCGCTTTGGCGGCTCAGCGCGTAGATTTTACCCGCTGCCCAGAATACGTCAGGGTTAACGTCAATATCATCAAGAATATTTTCCACGCCGTCCCATATCGATGTCAGGTTTATTTTCTGATAGTATTTTTCACCCTCCGAATCGGTTATCATCGTTATTTTACCGTTTTTCTCACGCCACCTGAGCGCGGAGAGAATAGTAGTCAGTATTTCAAAATCCTCTGTCTCATACGGTCTGCCGCTTTTGTTGGTAAACGGCTTTGTCCAGTTGATATGAATAGCGTTCATGGTAATATCCTCCATAAATTATAGTATTCGAGAAGCGAATGCGCAAGTATACGATTTTGCGAAAGTATACCGCAACAAGAAGGCGCACAGGCGAAGTATGGTCTGACCGGAGGTCAGCCAAAAGTATAAAGAATACCGAAGTATACTCTTTGCGAAGCATTGTGACGAAGTATACCGGCACGGAGCGCCGAGAAATATGATAAGGCACATTATGTGTAGGGGGGATTGCGCGAAGCGTGGTGGAGGGTCCTATGCGGATGCGCATAAACCACAATTTATCTGACACAAAATTGAATATTATTCTCGTTAATATATTTAAGCATCGTATCGGGAATCCCAGCGTTTGAAATTACAGCGTCAAACTGATTAAGCCGCGCATATGACATAATTCCGGACTGACCGAATTTGCTGTTGTCAACCAATAAATAATGTGTTCTGCTTTGTTTTAGCGCCGTTTTCTTTATACCGCATTCCTCAAAGGTAGCGTTTGTAACATTAAAATCTGAAGTAACGCCTGTACTTGCCATAAAAGCCTTGTTAATATTAAGTCCGTTAAGGAAATCGCAAGCCGTTTCTCCTACCAGTGAACAAGTGTCGCGCAGCAAATACCCCGGCAAACTGATAACACGAATATCACTCAGCTTATAAAGTTCTGCAATAATAGGAATACAATAAGTTACAACGGTGAGATTATTATACTTTTCCAAATACTTCACCATCTGAATAGTTGTTGTGCCGGAATCAAGAAAAATAGTATCGTTATCCTCGACAAAATCGGCGGCAGCCTTTGCGATATTCTCTTTTGCGTCTGTATTGACGATATTTCTCTCATAAAACGGCTGTACGCTCAGCGAATGCGATTTTGAATTTGCCTTTGAAACTACTCCTCCATACACCTTTTCTATCTCACCCTGCTCTATTAAAAAAGCAATGTCGCGCCTTATAGTGTTTAAGGAAACATGAAATTCCTTGCAAAGCTGCTGTAAAGAAACCGATTGTTTTTCTTTTACATATTCGTTTATCGCATCAATTCTTTTCGCTCTCATAAAATCTCTCCTGATATTCCATTCTGAAAATATTATATCATAACTGCAAGCACGCAACGTGTGCGAAGCGTTATGATTCAATGTTCTTAAGGGTGTCCAAATTTTAATTTGGGTAACACCCTAAGGTTATTATATCATATATTTGCAGAACGCGAAAGCGTTCGACACCGCTTGCGCTGAAAGCGCATTGTGGT
>JAFLUB010000008.1 GCA_022509025.1 Oscillospiraceae bacterium
GCCCGCTGGTTGAGAAGGTTCAGGAGGCTACAAAGCTTGCAAAGGAAAAGGCGCCTGACTTAAAGCTTGACGGTGAATTACAGCTTGACGCGGCTATTGTTCCGAGTGTAGGTAAGCAGAAGGCTCCCGAGTCAAATGTAGCAGGCACAGCCAATGTACTTATATTCCCTGACCTTAACGCGGGTAATATCGGCTATAAGCTTGTTCAGAGACTTGCAAAGGCTGAGGCTTACGGTCCGATGCTTCAGGGTATCGCTAAGCCTGTAAACGATCTTTCAAGAGGATGCAGCGCTGAGGATATTGCGGGAGTTATCGCAATAACAGCAATCCAAGCCCAAAATTAAGCGAATTAAGCGTTATATCACGCACCTATCGTCTTTTTCGCTCACCTTGCGTACCGCAAGTACGCGGCGGTAATCGAGAAAAAACGATATGCACGCAATCTAACGCTTAATTGGATATGGCGTTATATCACGCGCCTATCGTCTTTTTCGCTCACATTGTGTACCTTACCGCGAAGAAACGCGGACGCGAAGCGGCTTTTGCGAAGCAAAAGTAATGAAAAGTGTACGCGGCGGTAATCGAGAAAAAACGATATGCACGCAATCTGACGCTTAATTACATATAGAGTAAAATAAATATTATGAAAGGATTAAAACAATGAAAATATTAGTAATAAACGCGGGAAGTTCATCACTTAAGTATCAGCTTATTGATATGGATACCGAGGCTGTTCTTGCAAAGGGACTTTGCGAGAGAATAGGTATAGAAGGTTCTAATTTGCAGCATACAAATGTGGCAAAGGATGAAAAGACAAAGATAGAAAAGCCAATGAAGGATCACGGTGACGCAATCCAGATGGTAATCGATGCCCTTGTTGACAAGGAAATCGGCGTTATAGGCTCAATGGACGAGATTGGCGCGGTAGGACACAGAGTTGTGCATGGCGCTGAGGAATTTGCTGATTCTTGCATGATTACGGAAGCGGTAATGAAAGCGCTTGAGAAGTGTACTCCGCTTGCTCCGCTGCATAACCCTCCGAATATTATCGGTATTGAGGCGTGCAAGAAGATTATGCCGAACGTTCCTATGGTCGGCGTGTTCGATACCGCGTTCCATCAGACAATGCCGGCAAAGGCATTTATGTACGCGCTGCCGTATGAATGCTATGATAAGGACAGAATAAGAAAGTACGGCTTCCACGGCACAAGCCATAAATACGTTTCAAAGAAGGCTGCCGAAGTTCTCGGAAAGGACGCGTCAGAGCTTAAGATTGTTACCTGCCACCTTGGTAACGGCTCATCAATCTCGGCTGTTGACGGCGGCAAGTGCGTAGATACTTCAATGGGCTTCACTCCGCTTGACGGCGTACCGATGGGTACAAGAACAGGTTCAATGGACCCTGCTGTTGTGACATACCTTATCAACCAGAAGGGTATGAGTGCGAAAGAGGTTGACAGCCTGATGAATAAGGAGAGCGGTGTTGCCGGTGTTTCAGGAGTGTCTTCCGATTTCAGAGATTTGACGGCTGCTTCAAAAGAAGGCAATGAAAGAGCGCAGCTTGCTCTTGATATGTTCACGTATCAGGTAAAGAAGTACATCGGCTCTTACGCTGCCGCAATGGGCGGAATTGATGCTGTTGTATTCACGGCCGGCGTAGGTGAAAACGATGCTGCAACCCGTGCGGCAATTGTCAGTGGTCTTGATTTTATGGGTATTAAGATAGACGCTGATAAGAACAGCGTGCGTGGCACAGTTGATATTTCAGCTGACGATGCGAAGGTTAAGACACTCGTTATTCCGACAAATGAGGAACTGATGATTGCGATTGATACTAAGAGTCTGGTTGAAGGCTGATAATAATTGGTAAAACAGAAACTGCTGCAAGTGAGTGTAGAAAGTGCTCATTGCGGCAGTTTTTTTATCTAACGGAAAATTGCTGAATTTTCTGTTAGCAAAAAAGTCAGCCTATTGGAGTGAAACGAGGTAAAGAGACAGTCATGATAGTGACTTTTTTTATAATAAAATAAATATTTAGACAAAAAATGCGGTCGAGTACTTGCAAATGCTTGAAGAATCATATATAATTGGGTAAAATAGAAAAATAATAATATGAACGTAAAAGCAAAGGAGGAAAATAATGAAGAGATTACTTGCCTTGACGCTGACTGTTATAATGACAGTTTTGCTTGGATCGTGCAGCATGCCATTGTTATCAGAGAAAAAATCTGATAGTAAAGACTACTCCGCCTACACTATACGCGTCTACTCCAATTCAAACTCTGCCGAACGCGCCCAATGGCTTGTTCAGCAGGCGAGCGAAGCAGGATTTACCGTCTCTATTGACAACGGAGACATTGTATCAGGTGATGCTGCAGTACTTGAAGCTGCAAATGAAAACAAGGATGGAGATATATTGTTCGGCTTAAATGAGACCCGTTGGGAGCAAGTTGTGGCCGGTAACTATAATAATCTGTCCCTCATGGATTGGAGACCTACTTGGGCATTTGATGTGGGAGAGTACAGCTACTTCCATAAGGCTTACGGCCTGGTAATACAGAACGTGCTGCCGCTCTACCGCACCGATGAGTTGGGCACGAATGGAAAAAAACTTCACTTCAAGCATTGGGCAGATGTTGTGGACAGTGGCTATACATGGTATCGCCCGAACAAGGTGGGCGGTACTACCAACTCGAATATCGTTGCTTCCATACTGTACGCTTTTATTGATCCTGATTCTCCTGCCGGCGGTGTGACAAAGGAAGGCTGGAAGGCTCTATGGCGCTACTGTGCCGAGGGCAAGAGCGGCGCTGACGATTATAAATATGGTTTTGTTCCGCTTAACAAAGGAGATGTCCAGATATCCGCGTTCTATTCTTCCGCTCTGTACGGAGAAATCGAAGCGGCGGCAGAGAATTCCTCAAACCCTCTGCGCGGCACCTTGAAACCTGAGAACTGGGCTTTGGTTGACATAGAGGACGGCACCTACTACATAGCTGAATATATTGGTATTCTTGAAAAAGAGGGTCGGACTACTGAGGAAAATGAGGCTGTCAATGCATTTGCGGAGTGGTTCGGCTCAGCTGAGACACAGGCCGCATGGGGAAAAGAGTTTGACACATATCCGTGCAACAGCGATGCCGTGAGTATCCTGTATCCGGGAGGCGCGCCTGAGATATATACTTTGCCGAATCTGGCTCTGGATGAGGTGGATGGCGCAGGTGTGACCTACGCTGCATATGTGGCATCGCACATCGATGAATGGACAAATATCATGACGAACCTTGGTTTCTTCTGGAAGGATGATGCCAACGCTGCTCCGGAACCTGACTGGGATAATCTCGACTGGAGCAATCTGACTATATCCGCACAGTAAGAAGATGCTATATTCAAATAACAAAATAGCCCATTGCAATGGGCTATTTTGTTCTTACAGAACCTACACACGGTAAGCATCTTGTTATAATTCCTAATCATGCAGAAGTTGCAAAAGGTACACTGAAAAGTATTCTGGGCATGGCACATATTGAACTGGATGATTTCCTGAGGAAATTATAATTAAATTCCATAGGGACTATTAATCTTCGCACGGTATCTGGTTGGTACACTATTGTAAATATTTGTATAATATTATAAAAATTACATGGGAGATGTTATGAAAAAGAAAATATTGCTTTTAGTTGTATTAGTTATTGCTTTATTAGTTGTATTGATACCTGAGCGCAACTTCTATACCGACGGAGGAAGCGTTGAATATGTTTCTTTGATATATAGCGTTACAAAGCACCATTCAATTATAGCCGAAGCCGAAAATAGTTATTTGGTTGGATATACGATAGATGTTTTTGGTTTCAATATTTATGATAATACCCACATTATTGAAGAATGAATCATAAATGCCAATAGATAATGTTTTTGACGTACCAAATGCTAATATAAATAAAATCGACAAGATTCTATATGAATCCTGTCGATTTTTTGGTGCACCTGAAAGGACTTGAACCTTCACGTCGGGGACACTAGATCCTAAGTCTAGCGCGTCTGCCAATTCCGCCACAGGTGCAGACAACGTTAATATTATAACAGCGGTAAAAAACTTTGTCAAGCATTTTTGTTAAAAAAACAGTGAAAAAAAGTTCTCTGAATTTATTTGGCGAAAATGTAAAAAAAGGCTGTACAAAATGAAAAAAATATAGTATAATTGTAATACTAATGATTAACTTAATCAAAAAGAGAGAGGAGAAAGATAAGATGAAAAGTAAACTTTTCAAGAAGGTTGTTGCGGCAGTATCGGCTGTTTCGATGCTGGCATCAATGGCCTTTGTAATTCCGGCGAGCGCTGCATGGACTGCTCCGCAGTATGGCGCTGCCGATGCTACATATTCGGGCACGACAGACAAGTTAACCAAGGATAAAGAAAGTACTGTCGATGGCGAACCTGTCAAGTTTGACATTCTCGGCTATGTGGCTGGAGGCGTTAGTGATGCGACAGTGCCGGATAATGCCGGAACGGCAACATTCAAGGTAAATGTAACAGATGCAGGCGACTATGATGTTATGGTTACGGTGTACAATCCTAATAAGCGCCGTGTTGACCTGCAAGTTGGAACTAAGCCGTATTTGTTCTCGGTAGAAACCGGTGGGGATTATATGTCGGCGTGGACGTTGCTTAACAATGATGCAAAACCGCTGGCTACATACACATTTGAAAATGTATCTCTGGAAGCGGGAGATAATGACATTGTAGTCGGTACAAACAATGGTGAGGAATGGGCGCCGGATCTTGTAGGTATCGACGTTACAGCTGCTTCTGCTGACGATGATACACCGGGTACAGACGCAACAGACGCACCGGGCACAGATGCAACAGATGCGCCTGACACAGACGCAACAGATGCACCAGATACAGATGAACCGAAGGTTGGCATTGTTTATGCTGACGGTACAGTGACTGTAACAGTTGATGATGAAGAATTAACAAATGCTGTACTTATTAACGCTCAGTATGACGGCACAACACTTGAAAGTGTGTCTACATATGACCTGACATTCACAGACGGCGTTGCAACACAGGCTCTTGCAGGTGCTGTAAACGGCTCAAAGCTTATGGTATGGACTAAGCTTAGTGATGAGGACGGCAGCCTTAAGCCTGTATGTGGTGCGATTGATGTGACAGGCGGTGTTGAAGCGACACCGAAGCCGACAGTTGAAGCGACACCGGAAGCTACACCGGATGGCGGAGGTGACACAACACCGACAGAAGCGCCGACAGAGGCACCGACAATTGAACCGACAGAGGCACCTCCGGCGAAGGAATACATCTATGAAAGAGGTATAAAGACGGCTTGGTCTAATGCTGACTTGGAAGACTGGACTCATACAGGCGACGCTTCGGGTAAGCCGACAATAAACGCTGATCACGGTTTGTACTGCGATACCAATATGACAAGCTCTGTAACAAAGACATTTGACATATCGGACAATGCGGTTGTTACATATGAGGCTGAATTCTATGTTGAAAACAGTACGGGTCGTGATAGTAACTACGCATACCTCAAGTTTGGTTCGGCGTTGACATTTGGCTATAACAGCACATATAACCTGTTCTACAGCCTTGACGGAGGCGCAACATATAAAACGCCGGCAATAGTAAACAGCGCAAAGGGTAAGACATTAAAGATTGTTGCTGTTATAAACACCAGCGCAAACAGAGTGATAAGCGTGTCGATTGACGGCACAGAGATTGCGGCGCTTACTAACGCTAATATTGCTCCGGGCGCGACATATAACAGCGTTACTGAAGGCTTCGTAAGAGCAGGAAGCGTAAACTGGAATACTCTGTACGGTCTGAAGTCTATAGGCGTATCGGAAGAAATTGACGATACGGTATATGTTCTTGTTACATATAATGTAGACGGCAAGATAACAACAGAGTCTTTGGCTCAGGGCGGTACAGTTGCTGAAATTCCCAACACTGACAAACTCGGTTACATATTTGACGGCTGGAAGGTAGGAGATACGGAAGAAGTTATCTCTACGGAAGCGTTGGCTCAAAGAGCTATTAGCGCAGATACCACATTTACAGCTCAGTATCATTTGAACCCAGAGTATGTTCAGAGTATTGCTAAAGTTGAATTTATAGATGCAGAAGGCAAGGGTATATTACCGAGAGATGTAAAAGCATATAAATATCCGACAGAACTTGGAGCGATTGACTATCATCTCTATGAAATCAAGGTAACAAGCGACACTGGCGACGATATTACGGCTGATTGTGAAATTACATGGACTGCAGTCGGCGGCGGTGGTGAGGACGCAAACTATTTCAATTTAGTAGAGAAAAAAGACGACGATGATGAATCAGCGATTGTAGCTTCAAAGAGATATACAAGAATGGTACAGAGCGGAGAGTCATGGTTCGGTTATATCAAGGTTGACGTTACATATGACCCTGCAAATTCAGATGACGAATCAAAGAATACAACAGGCACCGCTCAGATTCCTTGCGCGGCTCTGGAGAGCGGAACGGTTGCAGGTCAGATTATGCCTGCTGCTGGTTATCGTGCAAGCATGGATTACTATGTTGACGATATTGTAGGCTATGTAGCAACTTCAGACGATTATAGTTATGGCTTCGATCCGGTTCTCAACAACTGGTGTATCGTAGGCTCGAATCCGGCAAGAGACTTAGTTCTTGTAAAGGAAGCAGGCAAGAAAGCTCTGAAATTCACAAATACAGGCGGAAACAGAGGGGGAAGTAGCTCGTCTTGCGTTGGTACATATGCATTCCCGCAGCAGTCTGCACAGTATGTCTTTGAAACAATTGTTAAATTTGAAGGCGCGACAAGAATAGGTGTTTGGGATAAGACACCTAACAATGGTGGTGCTGTTGCTGAATGGGCTGTATCATTTGACGGTGATAGTTCAATAACAGCAGGAGAAGGAAAAATCACAGGCATTGATAAAACCAAATGGTATAAACTTGTTGTCACAAGTGATCCGGCAAGTAAGCTGTACTCGGTATATGCATATGAGGAGGACGGAACGCCGGTTGGTTCAATAACAGACGTTGCAGGCGGAGCAGCAGGAAAGTTCCTTTGTGTTGACTATGGTTTCCCGATTTATTTCAACAGCTTAAGAGCATACGTTCCTACGCTTGATACAATTTCAATAACATCGGATGTCGATGTTGTAGCTGTTCCGGAAGCGGGAGCGACGAATGAGGTTGCGCTCAGAGCGATTTGTAAGACGGCTGACGGCATGAATCTTACAGGCGCAGTTGAGTGGAGTCTTGCGGAAGAGTATGACGGTGTGGAGCTTGTAAAGGGTACACAGACTGCTACTCTTAAGATATCAGAAAATGCAAGCGGAACAATAAAAGTAACGGCTTCAATGAGCGGAAAGAGCGCTGAAAAGGAAATAACAATTACAAGCTCAAAGAATAGAGTTGCATTCACAACAAAGACGTCCTCTATCACAATTCCGTTTGAAGGCAGTCCTGCAGCTACAGGTGAATTCTTGGCTGACACAATCACTCCGGATTCACCGAACGGAACAAACGATACAGATATTGAATATACCTTCCTCGACAAGACAGGAGCGGTTGCTCTTGAACCTCTGCCGAACGGTATAACATCATCGGTTGATCCGGATACAAATAGGCTTACCATTAGCGTAGCGGCGGGCGCAACTCCTGCAGTATTCTATGTTAAGGCTACGCAGAAGAGCGGAGACGGATTATCGGCAAAGACACAGGTAAATGTTCACGGTCTTAGCTACAGCTTCGGAACAGACGAAGTAGAGGGAGATACTCAGGTTACTTCTAAATCGCTCTATACAGAAACCCTTGGCTACGGTTTTGAATCTACAACAGGACTTACAGACGCTGCAGACAAGGTTACAGGCACAGCGGCTTACAAGTTCAAGGCTAAGGTTCCTAACGGAAACTATAAGGTTACAGTAAATACAACATCAGCGTCAATGCAGGCTGAAATTATAGATGAGGCAAATAAACTTGATAGTAATGCAAATGTTGCTGGTATTACAAAGAGCGGTGAAAACTTCAATGTGGCTGTCTGCGACGGTGTTCTCGACCTTACATTTGCGGCAAATTCAAGTGTAACTTCCCTCTCAATTGCTCAGATTGCACCTGGCGAGTCAAGAGACAAACCGAAAATTTACGCAGTCGGTGACTCAACGACTCAGAATGAAAACGGCGCTCTTTCGTGGGGAAGCTATACAGCTCGTAATGCAAGCATAGTTCCTGAGAGATTCTCATCATTCTCGAATAACGGAAAGTCAGGCGCTAATTCTATAAGCTTTTACGATAACGGTCTGATGGAAGCAATATTGCTTGATATTCGTGAAGGCGACTATGTAACCGTTAACATGGGAGTTAATACTATACGTGATAGTAAGAACGATAGTAATGTATTTGAAATGATTGTTGACCAATATTTCGTACAGGCTATAATAGATCGCGGCGGTATTCCTGTAATCACAACTTCAACTCCGGTTGGTTATAACTCTGATCCAACTAAGGGTTGGACAGAAACATCTGACGGCAAGATTAATTGTAACCGCGGTACAGGCGCTCGTAACGGTATACTTAGAAAGCTTGCGCAGAAGTATGAATTGAACATTATAGAGCTTAGCTATTATGGCGAGGATTATATAAACAGAATGTTAACAGAGTTAGATGTTGATGAGTATAATTCAGCTAACGGTACAGAATATACAAGCACGCTTGAGATTGTGCGTAGCTGGTGGGCAGACCATAACCACTATAAAGAGCAGTTAGGAAAGGTACTGGCTGAGTATATGATGGGTTGTCTTGATACGATTGCAAGCGGCAAAGACGATTTCAGTTATGAAAAAGACCCGCATATCAGTGAACAATAGTAATTGATACGATAAGTTCAATGAAATCACTCCCATTTTGGAAAATGTCATAATATATATAACTTAATGACATAGTGAATTAAAAACAGAAAACGCATTTTGAACTGCTTTCAAGCTTTCAAAATGCGTTTTTTCTGTCGGATAAAAAAGAATAGCTCTTGCTCATACTGCTCCATATGTGTTTGTTAAATAATCTTGTTGCATATTTGCTCATATAATCTCATATAATATTTATAACATTTAACTGCAAATTGCGTTGTATTTGCTTGACAATAGCAGTTTAAAACGATATAATATGATTACAAAATATATAGGAGTGATTTGTATGGCTAACGTATCAAATGTAAGTTTCCGTATTGACAGTGAACTTAAAGCTCAGGCTGACACACTATTTTCGCAGCTTGGCATGAATATGACTACAGCATTCAATATTTTTCTGCGCCAAGCGGTAAGAGAAGGCTGTATTCCTTTCGATATAACTATCAATACACCCAATTCGGAGACAATTGCTGCGATGCTCGAAACAGAACGTATGCTTCGAGACCCTGACCTGAAGACCTATAATGTGGAAGATGCATTAAATGAGTTGAAGTCATGAGCCTTCAGGTGGCGTGGACAGCTAAGTTTAAAAAAGATTATAAGCTTGCAATCAAGCGCGGTTTGAATGTTGAACTGCTGGATAATGCAATACGCTTACTTGCCACAGGTCAGCCTCTTCCCGACGAGTATAATGACCATAATCTTTTGGGTGATTGGAAGGGCTATCGGGAATGTCATATACAACCTGATTGGCTATTGATATATCGCATTGAACACGGTATTCTTGTTTTATCACTTCAACGAACCGGAACGCACAGTGACTTGTTTAAACAATAAACAAAAAAATAAAAGACTCAATTAATTAAAAATCATTAATTGGAGTCTTTTTTCATTTATCACATTATCTGATTTTTATACATACATCAGCTTACCGCGCGGTGCGGGGATTTCTTCGCCGTCTTCACGCGCAATCTCTATCCATTCATCAATAATACGTTCTGCGTTCTCAATGGCCTCTTTGCGTGTTTTTCCATCAGCCATACATCCCGGAAGCTCAGGGACTTCAGCTATAAATGCCTCGTCATCCTTACTCTAATATAAAATTATTTCGTAATTATACATTTTCATTTCCTCCTAAACCATATTTCACTATAATATTCCTGACTTGCTTTACCTGATACGGTTTTGCCTGTGTTCCGTTTGATTGAATATTGATTTTTTCAACTACGTCAATTTTTGTATATATAAAATGGTCACCGCGTATTCTTTCTCGAAAGACTAAATGCTTTAATAAGTGTTGCAAATCCCTGAATGAGATATTTTTATCATTTTTCCACATAATACAGAATATATTAATTTTTCAATTTGACTCATAACATTAAAAACCTTTCTTTTGTAATTATTATACCACAAAAATATAGTAAAATTAAACCATAATTTATCTAAATGTTTCACGGTTTGATTAAGGAATAACCCGAAAGGTCATTTTTTACATGAAAATCCATATATATAAACTAAAAGGGGATTTTTATGTGAAAAAGGTTATATCGGTGTTTGTTGCAATAATATTTATCACTCTGCTTTTGCCGCTGGCGATTGTGTATTTGTTCGGCATGGACGGAAATGAGGAAAAAGAGAGTATAGATAGTGTCAGGGTGTTCGTTTCTGATGAAGGACGGACAGAGGAAATGGATGTAAACGAGTATTTAAAACGTGTTGTCTCGGCGGAAATGCCCGCCGACTTTGAAGAAGAGGCGCTTAAAGCTCAGTCAGTCGCGGCAAGAACATATCTCTATTCACATATTGAAGCATTTCAGAACGGTAATTTCCCGGATAATCATCCGGACGCGCCCATATGTACCGACTCAACTCACTGTCAGGCATATATAACAGAGGAAAAGCGCCGCGAAAGCTGGGGAGAGAAGGCGGATGAAAACTGGAAAAAAATAAGCGCCGCTGTGATGGATACTGACGGCGAAATTATGACGTATAACGGAGAAATAATTTCCGCTCTTTTTCATTCGTCATCTGCCGGCGCGACTGAGGCTGCCGTAGATGTCTGGGGCAGTGATGTTCCGTATCTGCAAAGTGTCGCAAGTATCGGCGATGATAAGGCGCCGTCATTTTTAAGCTCAGTATCAATAAGCGAAGATGAATTTAAACATACTATTGACGAACATGTATCGGGAACAAACTGGACAGGAGAATTGTTCTCAAATATCAACCGTTCCGAAGCCGGCGGGATTATTACTCTTGACGTTGGCGGCGTGAATATAAAAGGCACTGAACTCAGAAGTATGTTTTCACTGCGCAGCACAACTATTGAGCTTACACGGGAAAACGGCGATGTTATAATGAATGTCAGAGGCTATGGTCATGGCGTCGGTATGAGCCAATACGGCGCAAATTATCTTGCCTCCCAGGGGGAGAAGTATGACGCGATACTAAAAACATACTACACAGGAGTGGAAATTGAACATAGGTGATTTTGCCTGTTATTGTCCCGTGCATTACGGACTTTTGTCCAGTGAACACGGGCTTTTTTATAACATTTGCCCTTAAACGGTTTGCGCTGAATGATACGCAACAGCCCATTGACATATTATAAAAAAAGAGATATAATATTATTTTGTACGGTACCCGGTTGATGAACCCTTTACCGCGTTCTTGTATTTTGTTTCTAATGAGGGGGCAGCAATGAATAAAAGAATTGTTGATACGGTTTTGAGCATTATAGTAATAGTTGTGCTGGCGGTGTTCTCAGCAAAAAATGCATTTCATGAGCCGCGTGAGATGTCAGAGATGGAGAATCGTGAGCTTGCCATGTTTCCCGAAATGTCTTCCGAGACGCTTTTAGACGGTTCCTTTATGAAAGAATTTGAAACCTATGCCGCAGATCAGTTTCTGGGCAGGGATAGCTTTGTGTCGTTGAAGGCTGACGCTGAAAAAATGATAGGTAAAAAAGGTTGTAACGGTGTTCATTTCGGAAAGGATCAGTATTTAATATCACGTCCGTCAGTGGTGGATATGGATAATCTGGACAAGAATATAGATTCAATTATAAATCTTAACAATCTCGGACTGTATAATATAACAATGGCAATCATTCCTACGGCATTTGAAGCGCTTAATGATAAGCTTCCCGATTACGCGTACGATACCAGAATAACGGAAATTCAGGATGAAATCAAAGAAAGGACAAAGGATACAGAAATTAAGGTTTGTGACACAACCAAAATGCTGAGGACGCATCAGGATGAATACATATATTACAGAACCGACCATCACCAGACAGCGCTCGGCAGCTTCTATGTCTATAATGCGCTTGGTGAGTACCTGGGTTTTGAGCCATATACTCTCGATAATTATGAGCGTGAAATGATGACAGACAGCTTTCTGGGAACATCATGGTCAAAGGCAAGCCTTACATTCCAGGAGAAGGATATCATAGAACGCTTTAATCTTAAAAATGCCGAATGGCTTCATAAGACAATGGAGTTTCCAACTGAAGACAAAAGCATGGATAATATATACGTAATGGAAAATCTGGAGAAAAAGGACAAGTATTCCGTGTATCTTGACGGAAATCATGGTTTAACGGTTATAAAGTCAAACAGCGGAACGGGTAAAAAGGTGGCTGTATTTAAGGATTCATACGCCCACAGTATTGCACCGTTTCTCTCGGACAGCTTTGACGAGGTACATCTTATAGACCTGAGATACTATTCCGATGATATGATAGCGTATATGGAGGAAAACAAAATAACCGATGTTCTTATACTATACAACTCAGAAGGTTTTGCGTCTGATACAAATGTAGTAAAGCTCGGTGAGATTTCAGAGACAAGCGACTATTTTGACCCGCCGCCGTTCGGGTTCCTTCCTGAAACGGACAGGGTTGAAGATGATTATTTTGCGGATGCCGCATTTTTTGGTGATTCTCTGACGGATGGATTCAGCTATTACGCTGAAATACCGGCACAATTCTTCTGTAAAACCTCGATGAGTACGCACAGCGTTTTCACTGAAGGAATTGACGGTGTGCCGCTGATTGATGCATTGCTCTCGCATGATGAAATAACAAAGTATTATATAATGTTCGGTATAAATGAAACAAGATATAAAACACCGGAATTGTTTGTTGAGGACTATAAAAAGATTATAGATGCAATACGCGCAAAAAATCCGGAAAGTCTTATATATATTCAATCAATACTTCCGATAGAACCGAAAGCGGAAGAAACGGACGTGCCTAAGGTAAAGATAGATGCTTGCAATGATGCGCTCGTAAAACTTGCGGAGGAAACGGACTGTTATTATCTTAATGTCAATGGTTATATTGCTGAGGAGGACGGCTACCTGAGAGACGGCGCAGCGCCTGACGGAGTGCATTTTGGAGCGTTAGAAAATAAGAAATGGGAAGAATATCTGCATAATCATGCCGTGGTTGAAAAGCGCAGGGGAAAAACGGTAGAGGCTGTTTCAATATATACCGGCGGCGGAAATATAAATCTTAACAGCTTTGCCGAGGAGATGCTCGCAGGTGTTCCATTCAGAGAAACACTTACTCCCGTAAAGGAAAATGTTGTCGCAAGAGTCCTGAATCTTGCGGAGGGAGATGCGGTGAACGGTATCTATTACACAAGCGGAGGGGCAACCTCAGAGGAATTTGCCGCGTTTGAAGCGGAAACTCCGGAAAAGGCACAGGAATTAGGCGAAAAACTCAGACAGCACATTGAAAAGCGCAAGAGTGATTTTGAAAACTACAGACCGGAAGAAATGCCTAATCTTAACGACCCTGTGGTTGTTGTTGACGGCTGTCTTGCGGCAATGTGTATATCAGACGACAACGGAGCCGCTGAGACGGTAATAAGTCATTATTAATGGCAGGGCTGTTGCCTTTAGCGCAGACCGTTTAAAGGCAGAATATTATGAAAAAAACCTTTAAACTACGAACAAAACTCACCACTCGGAGTACCCACGTACGCCGTCGGGTGAGTTTTGATCGTTCTGCATCTAAATTCAATCAGCCCTGCGTGGTTGCTTATTAAAGAATCGAGTTTAGAAATGAACTTGATTCTTTTTTATTTTACGATTATAGGCAAGGTTTTTATATTGACATTTGGTAAGAAATGAGATAAAATAATATGTCGTAATATGTCAAAAAGGGGATGGGGTAAAGTATGGTATTTTCAAGTATCGTTTTTTTGTTTTATTTTATGGTACCGGTACTGGTTATATATCGTTTGATGCCGTCTAAAGGCAAAAATTTATTCTTATTTATAGCAAGTCTTGTTTTCTACGCATGGGGAGAACCCAAATACGTGCTATTGATGCTTTTTTCGGCGGTGTTCAATTATGAGAGCGGTCTATTTATAGATAAAACCGAAAAAAAGAAGCTTGCGATTATTATTAACGTTATAGTAAACATAGGCATACTTATATATTTTAAATATACAAATTTTGTGCTGTCATGGGTCGGAGCGTTCTTCCCGGAAGGCGCGCCTATGCTTGATATAGTGCTTCCGGTCGGAATATCATTTTATACATTCCAGGCTCTTTCATATACGGTTGACGTATACAGAGGCAAAACAGAAGTGCAAAAAAGCTTCCTGGCTTTCGGATTATACCTTTCCTTATTCCCTCAGCTTATTGCCGGTCCGATTGTAAGATATAATGACGTTGCAAAGCAGCTTAAAGAGAGAAACCATTCCGGAACTATGTTCATGGATGGTATGACGCGTTTTTGCGTCGGTCTTTGCAAGAAGGTTATAATAGCGAATAATGTGGGAAATCTATGGAATAACATTTCAGCGTATGATTTCACGGGAATATCATCAGGGCTTGCATGGATGGGAATTATCGCGTATACGCTTCAGATATATTTTGACTTTTCAGGATACAGCGATATGGCAATCGGACTGGGAAAGATGTTCGGGTTTGACTTCCTCGAAAACTTTGATTATCCGTATATCTCCAAGAGCATAACCGAGTTCTGGCGCAGATGGCATATGAGCCTCAGTTCATGGTTCAGGGAATATGTATACATACCAATGGGCGGTAACCGTGTCGGCAAGTTTAGAATGTATATCAATATTCTGACTGTATGGATGCTTACAGGACTATGGCACGGAGCAAGCTGGAACTTCGTTCTGTGGGGACTGTACTATGCCCTGATACTTGTGATAGAGAAAGCCTTTCTCAAGAAGGTGCTCGATAAGATAGGTCCAATTGCGCATGTATACACAATGGTGCTTGTGATTGTGGGATGGGCTTTGTTCTCATTAGAGGGACTTCCGGATGTTATAAGCTATGTCAGAGCGATGTTTAACTTCCATTACTTAGGTTTGGATGAGGGTAATTTCCTTTATAACCTTACTTCTTATGCAGGAGTGCTTATTATAGCGATACTGGCGGCAACGGGAATACCTAAAAAGCTTTATGATAAATTTATGCCGGAAAAGCTTTATTTTGTAAAGTACGTTTTGGCGGCTGCAGGGTTTATTCTTTGTACGGCATACCTGGTTGATGAAACCTTTAACCCGTTCCTGTATTTCCGTTTTTAATGAGGGAGGAAGCAATGAGTAGAAAAGTTGTTGATACGACTTTAAGTATTATAGTAATAGTCACGCTTGCTGTCTTTTCGGCGCGAAATGCATTTCATGAACCGAGAGAGATGTCTGAAATGGAGAACCGTGAGCTTGCTATGTTCCCCGAAGCGTCATTAGACACAGTTTTAGACGGCTCTTTCATGAAAGAGTTTGAAACATATGCCGCAGACCAGTTTTGGGGCAGGGATAGCTTTGTATCTCTGAAAGCTGACACTGAAAGGATAATAGGCAAAAAGGGCTGTAACAGTGTACATTTCGGAAAGAATCAGTATTTAATATCACGTCCGTCAGCGGTGGATATGGATAATCTGGACAAGAATATAGAGTCGGTTATAAATCTTAATGATACAGGATTGTATAATATCACAATGGCAATTGTTCCTACGGCATTTGAAGCGCTTAATGATATGCTTCCTGATTACGCGTACGATAACAGAATTACGAAAATTCAGGATGAAATCAAGGAAAAGACAAAGGATACCGGAATTAAAGTTTGTGATACAACCCAAATGCTTAGAACTCATCAGGATGAATATATATATTACAGAACAGACCATCATCAGACAGCGCTCGGCAGCTTCTATGTCTACAATGCGCTTGGTGAGTATCTGGATTTTGAACCGTATCCTCTTGGTGATTATGAGCATGAGCCGATGACAGACAGCTTTCTTGGAACGTCATGGTCAAAGGCAAGCCTTACATTCCAGCAGAAGGATATAATAGAACGGTTTAGTCTTAAAAATGCTGAATGGCTTCATAAGACAATGGAGTTTCCTACCGAAGAAAGAAGCCTGGATAGCTTATACGTAATGGAAAACCTTGAGAAAAAGGACAAGTATTCTGTGTATCTTGACGGGAACCATGGCTTGACGGTTATAAAGTCAAACAGCGGCACGGGTAAAAAGCTGGCTGTGTTTAAGGATTCATACGCTCACAGCATTGCGCCGTTTCTCTCGGACAGCTTTGATGAGGTACACCTTATAGACCTGAGATACTATTCCGATGATATGATAAAGTACATGGCGGAAAACAAGATAACGGATGTTCTTATACTATATAACTCGGAAGGCTTTGCGTCCGATACGAATGTAGTAAAGCTTGGCGAGTTTGCCCAGACGAGTGATTATTTTGACCCGCCGCCGTTTGGTTTCCTTCCTGAAACCGACAGAGTTGAAGATGATTATTTTGCGGACGCGGCGTTCGTTGGGGATTCTTTGACAGCCGGATACAGCTACAGCGCAAATATACCGGCGCAGTTCTTCTGTAAAGCGTCTATGAACTCGGAAACTGTTTTTACTGAAGGATTTAACGGTATACCGTTAATGGAATCACTGCTTTCGCATGATGAAATAACAAAATATTATATAATGTTCGGCATAAATGAAATAGGCTATAAACCGCCGGATATGTTTAAGGAGCATTATAGAAAGATTATAGAAGCGATACGCGCCAAAAAACCGGAAAGTCTTATATATATTGAGTCTATACTTCCTGTAGAAAAGAAGGTAGAAGTAACTTCAATAAATAAGGCAAAGATAGACGCTTGCAATGCGGCGCTTGAAAGCCTTGCTGTCGAAACGGGCTGTTACTATCTCAATGTCAATGGCTGCCTTGCTGAGGAGGACGGATACCTGAGAGACGGAGCTGCCTCAGACGGAATTCATGTGGGAGCATTTGACCATGCGAAATGGGAAGAATATCTGCATAATCATGCTGTGGTTGATAAGCGCAAGGGTAAAGCGGTAAAGGCTGTTAAGATATACACCGGCGGCGGAAATATAAATCTCGATAGCTTTGCCGAGGAAATGCTCGCAGGCGTTCCGTTCAGGGAAACGCTTAGCCCCGTAAAGGAAAATGTCGTCGCAAGAGTCATGAATCTTGCAGAGGGAGATGCTTTGAACGGTGTTATGTACATAAGCGGAGGCGCAACCTCAGAGGAATTTGCCGCGTTTGAAGCGGCAACTCCGGAAAAGGCGCAGGAATTAGGTGAAAAGCTCAGACAGCGTATAGAAAGCCGAAAGGGCGATTTTGAAAACTATAAGCCTGAGGAAATGCCTAACCTTAACAATCCTGTTGTTATTGTTGACGGATGTCTTGCCGCGATGTGCATATCAGACGACAACAGCGCGGCTCAGACGGTAATAAGCCATTATTAAAGCGCAGGTCTGTTGCCTTTAGCGCAGACCGTTTAAAGGCAGAATAATATGAAAAAAACTTTAAACTACGAACAAAACTCACCACTCGGAGTACCCATGTACGCCGTCGGGTGAGTTTTGTCCGTTCTGCATCTGAATTCAATCAGCCCTGCGTGGTTGCTTCTTAGTGACACAACAGTTCCATTTATATTTTTGTGATATCCCTGTCAAGGTCGGCGGGAGCGGCGCCTTTTGGAAGATTGACAAGGCCTATGGTTTTGATGTGTTCAAGCTCCTTAGCATTCATCGGCTTCGCATTTTCGTCTTTTTCGGGCATTTCCACAGAAATCATTTCTTTTTTGATTAAACTGCTTATCGGTTCAATGTTATTTTTTATCATCTCGTCGGCGGCGAACTTCGCAATAATATTACCGCCTATATCATTTGTGTGCGTGTAATCGCGGTCATCACCGTCACAGCGGAAGTAATCCCACGCTCTGACCGCGCCCGCAGCTTCAAAAAACTCTGTAGTCCGCGTCCAGAGGTCGATAAACGGTACATTCATTTCCTCGCATACTGTTTTCACCGCGCTTCTGTAATCCCCGAGAAGATTAAGTAATGTTCCGTCCTCTGTGAATATAATTCTGTTTATCGGTGAAACAAGTATCGGAGTCGCGCCCTTTTCGCGCGCGAAATTAACGTAATATCTGAGATTTTCTGTATATCCGCCGAACGCGTCAAGATAATCAATCTTCTGGTCGTTATGACCGAACTCGACAATCAGGAAGTCCCCTTCCTTTATTTTATCCGAGAATGCCGTAAAATTAATTTTCTTAAAATCGTCCGTTGTCGCGCCGGACTGCGCCTGATTTTCAACGGCAATACCGGTATTCAGAATCTCAGGCAGCATCTGTCCCCAGCCGCAGTAGGTCGATGTCGGATTATACGGATATTCGGAGGGCTGGTCTGTGACGGTTGAATCTCCTGCAATATATATAACCGGTACGCTCACAGGCGACACGGCTGAAACGGCTGTAAAATCACCGTCGCATAGTATGTCAAGCTCCACACCCCGAACATTTGTGTAATCCGCTTCGCGCCTGTGATAATCACAGACGCTCACGTTAAATGTAAAATCTCTTTTTTCGCCGTTTTTCATTTCCGCGTCCTTGACCATAAACCTGCGCGATTGAGAATATATCCTGAGTGTGATATCCTCATGCGCCGTGACAGTGACAGTCACCTCGTATGTACCGTTCGGGACTGGAGTTGATATGTGCAGCGGTTCCTTTTCGTATTTCATAATCATGTAATATTCCTTTCTTTAATATTGCTTTACCATACCTGTGTTGTACGCTTCAACGAGAGCCTTGAGGTCAAGAATTTTTTTCGCCTGAACCTTGCCCTCGTCGGTGTTCTCAACCAGCAGGCGGCTTGGAGCAAGGTCAATCACGTCAAGCGTGGAATGAATGTCCTTTTCCTCTTTGATAGCGCTTTCTACTGACTCAAAAGCGTCATGCTCACTGAGCAAAAGACCGTGAGAGTTAAACAGCAGCGTGTATCCCGCAATGCCCGTAACAGGCTGATATGCCCGTGATAGTCCTCCGTCAATGACAAGCAGCTTGCCGTTTGCTTTTATCGGCTTTTCGCCTTTTTTAATCTTGACAGGCACGTGACCGTTGATAATATGCGAAAACTCCGAAGGGTCAATGCCGAATTCTCTGAGGATTCTGTTGCAGACCTCCTCATTTTCCGCGAGAGTGTAATATTTGTCCTTTATTTCCGTCCATGTGCTTTCATCGCTTATGAAATACCTCTCAAACGAAGTCATCTTGTTCTTGCCGTATACAGGCGAGAAGCATCCGCACCACAGGAACCATAGAAAATCCTTGCCGTATTCCCGCTGGTGACTGCCGGGACGCGCGAAGTAGCCGTCTCTGGCAAGCTGGTCGGATTTATCCATAAGCGATTTGCCTTTTACCTTTTCTCCCGCAAGCGTCACCTCGGTGAAAGACCCGTCGCTGTTCATCGGAATACAGCCATGATAAAGAAGATTGTTGTTATATGTAAGATACATACTGCCCTTTTTATAGAGAAATCTCACATGCCGCTGCAGCTTTTCGCTTCGTATAAACGACGTGCGGAGAAGCTCCATCAGTTCGCTTTCCTCTGCCGTAAGTTCAAACGGATTCTCGGGGTCGATAGTGGGGAAGTTTGTATCCTTCAATTTATATGTCTTTCCCTCTAATGTAATGGTACCGTCAGCATAATTTATTTTGTCAAGCATGAGGTGATTTTCCATCCTGAATTCCGGACGGCGCATGATGACCTGTCCTTCAAGCTTGAATTCAATAACTGAAATCGCTTTGTGAACCTTTGCCCAGAAATTCACGTCATGCTTTGAAATATGCACCATGTTCGGATTGCGGGGGATAAAGCACTCACAAGGGTCATCGGCATATGTTTCGAGCGCGAACACCGTGAGTGGACGCATATTTATACCGTAGCCGTCTTCGAGACAGTCGAAGTTGGAATACTTGGTTGAAATAGACACCACATTCGCTATGCAGGCAAGCGACCCTGCCGCCGCGCCCATCCACTGAACGTCGTGATTGCCCCATTGAATATCAAGAGAATGATAATTGATGAGCGTGTCAAGTATAATATCGGCTCTGGGACCGCGGTCGAAAATGTCTCCTATAATATGCAGTCTGCCTATTGCAAGAGTCTGGATAAGCATTGAAATTTCCACGATGAAATCGTCCGCCTGACCGAGTTCGACAATTGTTGAGATGGTTTCATTGTAGTAGTCTGTTTTGTCTGAACCGTAGTCGGTGTTGGCGTGGATAAGCTCGTCTATAATAGCGCCGAATGTCTCGGGCAGAAATTCGCGTATAGTCGCGCGCGTCTGCTTCGACGCGAATACGCGACATATCTCGACAAGACGGTAAATTGTTATCCTGTACCAGTCCTCAAGGTCTTCCGCTTCCTGCTTTATGATTTCAAGCTTTTGCTTCGGATAGTAGATAAGCGTTGCAAGGATAAGTCTGTCATGCTCGGACAGTGTGCGTCCGTAAATCGTTGTGATTTTATCCTTAATAATGCCGGATGCGTTTTTTAAAATATGCAGGAATGACTCGTATTCACCGTGAATATCACTCATGAAATGCTCAGTCTGCTTCGGAAGTTTCTGTCTCGACTGCAGCTCTATAATTTCTCTTGATGCCTTCTTTACAGTCGGATACTGCTGAGAAAGCAAGGTCAGATAATCAATATCGTAGTAATTCATAGCCATTCCCCCTATAGACAATTCTTTTACTATTATATAGCAAAAATACTGTAAAATCAATATGTAATCCCGACTAAATAAGGCGTGGATAATTTGTTCAAAAATTCGACTCTTAAATTCTGTTTTTTCTATTGCAATATTTTTGTAACTGTTGTATAATATTCTTATCATGTTATATCATGCGGTAGGAATACCGCAAAAAATAATGAAGAGAGGGAGAGATTACATGAAAAAGACAAAGAAATTATTGTCATTACTTATAGCAATGGCAATAGCCATGTCTGCATTTGCAGGACTCACGGTCACTTCATATGCAGATGATTCCGACCCGGCTGCTCCGGTGTGGAAAACAGGTACTGACGGAAGCGGTGACGGAGTATTTGTGATAGGAACGTATCATGACAAGGAAAATGCGATGTTCCTTGACGCAAAAAATGTTTACACACATATAAATGATGTGTCTGAGGGTGTTGTAGAATTCAACACTGATGTGTATCTTGACGCGGCAACTGCAAGAACCTTCAGAATTATTCTTCAGAACAAACAGACAGGTTCTGATTATACATCTGCTACAGCCGCAGAAACAGTTTTTGCGCAGGCTGCGGTAGATTATGAGCATAATCTTTATGTTGGTCCCGCGACAGGTAACGAAGGCAGCAAGCTGCTTAGTAATATAACAACAGCAGGCTGGTACAATATTAACGTAAAACTCGACTATGACAAACTAGGTACAGAGCCGGAAAAATTTATCACGGTTACTGCAAAGAACTCGTCAGACGAGCAGATTGGCGAAGAGACATTTGGTGCGCTTGATGGTAAAGATACAAATCTGAATACTATCAGACTTGTAACAACAGCTGCTGACGCATATTTCGCGAATATGACTGTAACGCCGGGTTCAGCGCTTGCACCGGTTGAACCGGAGGAAACGGAAACTCCTAAGGAGACCGATGATCCTAATGATCCGGGTGAGCCTATGGTGGGCGTAAACTTCGACTTTGAAAGTGCAGACCAACTGTTTGTAGCATCAGGCAGCCATACTGCTCAGTATAATATAGCTCTGGAAAAGGTGGAAAGCGATACAGTTAATACAACTACTGTTCTGCATGCGCATCTTGACAACCAGACAGGAGGCAGAAATGCACAGATTAAGTTCCCGAAAGGTGCTATAAAGCCGGGAGCAAAAGATGTTGTAGACGTTAATTTTGACTGGTATACGACATGTACAGGAGCTGAAAATTCACAGGATGTAATACTGATTGATGACTCAGCAAAAGAGATTATTAAACTGAGAGTACTCGCATCGGGGGCGATTGAGCTTAACGAAAGCGCAGTATCAGGTTTGACAGCGGGCACATGGTACAAGATTTCAGCTGTTCTTGACTTTGAGACAAAGAGAATTGTAAAGATTGATTTTGTGCCTTATACATCAGAGGACGGTACACCCGTGGCAGCGATAACGGATATTCCGTTTGCTGATGCTGCTGCTTCTGATATAGCAGGATTCACCTTGCAGGGAAATCGTAAAAATAATATCTCAAGTGATATCCGAATAGACAATTTCTCGGCTGATACAACAAAAGACGCATATTACATAGTTACAATCGTTGTTGCGGATAAAGACGGCAAAGCTGTTCCTGAGGCGACATTAACGCTGAAAGATACTGTATATACGACTGACGCAGAGGGTAAGATTGTGACAAAGCTTGCTCCGGGCGAGTATGCGTATACAGTACATAAGGCAGGATATGAAGCAACACAGGGTCAGGCTGATGACGCAAAGGGTACAATTACTGTAACAGACGCGGAAGTTACAGAAAATGTAACCTACAGCGAACAGGTTTATGAACCGGTACCAAAAGTTGTTACAATGACAGGCGGACAGACTGTTATGACAGCTCCGCACAGCGCTGACACCACAACAAGCAAAGCTTATGAGCTTACAGTAATTGACCAGGCGGGTGTTAAAATCGAAGATGCTGACATCGCATGGACAGTAACTCCGGCAGACGACAAGGTATCTGTTGCTGACGGTATTGTAACAGTTGCAAAGGGCTTTGACGCAGGTGAAACACACGCTAAGGATTTCGTAGTTACAGCTACGGCTACAAAGAATGGCGAAAGCGAGAGCGCAACAGCTAATCTGGCGATTTCTGATTATCTGTTCTATGAGCCGGGTGTTGGTGGTTCAAGCTATGGCGAAACAAACGTATCAGGCGGATATATAGCTACACCTTCAAATCCGAATAAGACGAATGATTTAACAAACACAATAACACTGCCTGACCCGATTACGTTTACAAAGGGTACGGCTCAACTTGTTAAGTTTAAGACAGCTGTAAATCACGCTACCGGTTATACCTTCAAAAGAACGGTAGAGTTTGCTGACAGTACCGGAACAAACTCAGTAGCATTTGGTTATGTTGACCTTGTAGTTGGTGATGCTGCTACAGCCACATGGGATAGCAGTAAATCAACACTTGCTACAACTTGGGGAGAAATGACGGCAATTAACACATGGATAGACATTTCAATACTTTATAAGACAAATGCAAACGACGTTACTTCAATAGTTCTTACCGTAGACGGTAAAGAGTACGAGCTGGGTGCGACAGATGCAACCGGTATTGCTGCTATAAAGTTAGTAAACTCATTACAGGATCCGGGTCGTTATGCAATGTTAAAGGATATAACAATTGAAGAGATTGATGTAACAGGCCTTGAAATTGCTGGTCCTAAGGCATTCTCGACAATAGCGAACACTACAATTACAAAGAATTACCAGGTTGATGCTATGGTAATTGAGGATGGCGAGACCTTTACATGGTCAACAGACATTGAAGGTGCTACAATTACAGCTGATCCTGAGGATTCACAGAAGGCTGTACTTTCAGTTCCAGGAACAGTAACAAATGGCGGTAAAATTACTCTTACAAGCAGTGTAGAAGGAAAGAGTGCAACTCTTGACGTTGAGATAGCTCCGGCTGAAATCAAATCAGTATCAATTAATGGTACACCGACATTAGATAAAGCGGACGGTACAGCAACATATACTGTTTCCGACGTAATCGACCAGTTTGGCGATGATGTTACAGAGTATTTCACACCTGTATGGTCATTAAGTGCTAAGGGCAGCACAGGAAGCGGCTCGGCAGCAGCGGTATTTACAGTTGACGCTGATGACGCAGGTGAGGCTGTTGCGATTAAGGCAGTTTACTCAGACACTACCTTAACATCAGTTACAACAGAGGATGTAACTCTTGTAGAGGGAGAAAATACAATTGCTGCACCGGCAGGTACCAAGGTAATGCTTTGGAAGGCTCTTGACGGTGAAGGCGCGCTTGAACCGATAACAGAGGCTAAGGTAGCAGCTGCTGTTGCAGGTGATGACGAAGAAATCACAAATGCTACAATCGATCCGACTACGGGTGTTGTAACAATAACAGGTGTAGGTGATATTGCGGTAACAGCAACATTAACAAACGGTGATAAATCATATTCATTCAGCAAGGATGTAACAATCGGCACATTCAGCGCTGTTGTTGATGCTGAGGACGGTACAACAGCTGTAGATATTTCAGCTATCAATGCTGACGATATGATTACAGGCTATGAGGTGACAGTTGCTAAGGACAACGCTGAAGTTTCAAGCAAAGTTGTTCCGGTTGCTGACGTTCAGGACGGCAAAATTACAGTTGAGAGCACAGCTGCAGGTCAGAAGGTTGAAGTTGCTCCTGTATATGAAGGCGTTATAGGCGATACATTCAATATTCCGGGCGGCAGATACAACATTACTGTTGTAGCAGGTACGGCTGACAGAACAGACGTATTTGTAAACGATCAGATGATAATCAACAACCTCAATCAGGGTAGCGATAACTGGTCCGTTGCAAGAACAAAGGTAGATAATGCTGAATATGTAGCAGGCGATGTTATGATTAACGAAGGTTCTGCAGTATTCAACCTGCGTGATGACAAGGGCGGCATAGCTTCAGCTAAGAAGATTAAGGTTGTAAAGGCTCCGTCAATCGTTGCGAGAAAGCAGAGAGTTTATGTATTCGGTGACTCGCTCGTTGCTAAGTACTACGGTAACGCTCCTGAAGGACAGGAAGCGCTCGTAAGAACAGGTTGGGGCGATGTTCTCGCTGATTATCTTGTTGATACTGTAAATATTACAAACCTTGGCAACTCCGGTGTAGAGGCAATAGGACTGTTGGGCGATGCATTCTCAAGCATACGCATGAGCGCACAGCCGGGCGATATCTTCATTCTTGAGAGTGGATATAATGACAAGTCTGAATCAGCAATGAAAGAGTCAGTAATCACTATGGTAACAGAAGCTAAGGCTAAGGGTATGACAGTATTCGTTGTAACACCTAACTCATCTAGCCACAGTGCAAACGAGTATAACGGTAATGTTTCGAGGTCTGCTGGTATGAGAGAGGCAGCGGCAACATCAGAAGCTAATCTGATTGATCTTGCTGCAAACAGCTCTAAGTTCTTCCATGCGCTTTATGGTAGTTCGTTGGACGATGCAAAAGCAACACTTACAGCTTACTATAACAACGCAAACGACTCACTCCACTCATCATACAATGCAGCTAACTGTTGGGCAGCTGTAGTAGCAAACGGACTTTTGAATAACGATGCTACAAAGGATATAGTTAATACTACATACACATATCACTTTGATGATGGAACAACTGATGGCGTTACGGTAGGAGCTAACCTCATACCTGGTGTTACAGCTGCTGAATAATTAAAACATAATAAAAACATCATTTCAGGTAATATCATTAACCGGAAAATGACATACGATAAGTAAAAATTCCACGGGGATATTGGAACATGAGTTTCAATATCCCCGTGTTTTTGTTTATTAATGAATTTTATAAATCGTTGATACAGAAATTGTAAATAGCTATTATTGATTACGTGTATACTATGTTTAAGACAAAATCATAAAAGAATACATATCCTCAGATAAACTCTGATTTGTGCGACAGGTTCAGGATAGACTTTTTTGCATTTAATGAGATTAGAAATAGACGGCGCGAATGGTAAAAAGAGTAAAAAACAAGTCATCAATCATTAGTTTGATTGATGACTTGCTTTGTATTGTAAATTTTATTCAGCTATAGTAATCGGAACAGGAGGGGAAAGAGGTTTCATTAAGTCCATGTTATTCCATAACAACAGTTTGTATGTATACTCATCAGAGTCTACATCGAATGAAACTGTATCTGTCACCTCATCGCCGGATGTAGAATCAAGGCGTATGGTGTCATATGATACGGAAGCGAAGTTACCGTCATTATTGTAAGCGCAGAGTATAGCAGTTATAACGTACATCATGTCACTGTTATTGGTATAACGGACGGAAGCGTTAATAATGCCATCGTCTGTATTCATAACCGCTTCGTCAACACTAAACTCAAGTTCGCCTTTATCTATAGAATCTGAGGTAAAGTATGAATTATCAACAATCGTAAAGTCGATATCGAGCTTGCTGTCATTAACTGAATATACATAAGCCTTATCAGCATCAAAAGTATATGTTCCATCAGGATTTATATATAAGTCATCATACTGACAATTTCCGTCAAATATGCTGTAAGAAAGCTTGAAAGACTGTATGTCTCTATAAATACTGATATCGGGAATCGCTATTTGTGTATGGTCTTCGGAGTCATAGGGCGAAATATCGATATAGGCATTGATTGAAGGTATTTCGCTGATGTCAGGATAAAGATAAATATACGTGTCAAGCCAAGCGGAAGGGTCGGAAAGCGGCGCTCTATGACCTGTGAGATTAACAGTAATTTTATATCCCGCAAGAGTCAGATTGATATTCGATGCCCCTGATTCCGTGAGTGGGATTAGCGGATATTCATAGCCATTATCAACAATATCACTCCAGCAGAGAGCTTCGTCCTCAGAATAATACAGCTCATATTCATATAGACCATCGCCGTACTCTACATTATACTTTACTATTACGGATTCTGAATCTTCATCGTCAGGAATAGCGACACAGTATGGTGTTGTCTTTCCTGTAAGGTCTATATAAGCAGAGTTTATTTCCCAATCATCAGCCGATGATACTTGAACGCGTATGGTAACATCATTGTTTGAGACGCCTTCCGGAAGTACTATATTTCCGGTAACCGTCTGAGTGCATTCGGGAACAGTAAAGTTGATATCCTGCATTTCAGGCTCTACATATATATCAAGACCATAATAATCGTAATAATAATCTGTCGTACCGTCAGCATGATAGTACATCAATTCGTCTGCGAGTATCGGCGCGGCTCCTGATGCAAGAATTCTTATGGTTGCCTCATCTATAAATGAATCAGGATAAGCCATAATTGAGTATCGGTCTTCAGTCTCTCCTTTGGCTACAGTTCCGTAGTATTCGTAACCGTCTAAATTTATCTGATATGACACAGCATTATACTTTGTCGCCCCGTTCGGTAGAATGACTTTACCTGAGACCTCTACATAATCATCAAAATTTGAGCCGTTCCATTCAATCGACATTTCGCTTGTGTCGTTTATGTCTATGTCGCTGTAGTCTGAGTGGTGATTGATATCAGTCAAGTCTGCGTATACTCTTCCGGCACTGTTTGTTATTATATATGTATCAACATCAATATTTTTTTCTCCCTCGGGAATTATATAATAGGGAGTTGTGTAGTAGTGATAGTTATCGTCAGTATAGAAGCTTGAATTGAACTGCAGTAGCAGACCACCCTTAGGAGCAGGCTCTGAAAGGACTACCGTTCCCTCTAAATGACATATCATATCAGACTGCGGAAGAGTGAAATTAATTCCGGACGATGAAGCAGAAGTTATCGGAACTGCCGTATCCTTTATACCTGTAAATCCGATATAATCATCTTTTTCATACTCCATATAGAATGAATCATAAGAATTATAGTAAAGCTCAGCTTCAACCGCGCAGTCCTGATTCGCAAGGGCGCTCGGGATACGCAGCTCGTATTTTGCTGAATCGTTGTCTGCAGGAATTAATACCGGAGCAAAGAAACGCTCTTCGCCGTCATTGCTGAAAGCGGACACTATTGCAGTCAGGTATTCACCCTCCATAAGCCCGTTTCGTGAAACAGTTCCGGAAATCAGCGCGTCAGGCATAACTATGTTGATAGGTTCAGACTGATAAGAGTCAATATCAGTTGCGTTATAAAGTGATGAGGTCACTCCGTTTTCATCGTGATAATAAAAATACTGCGTCGAATTTTCAGTAGACTCTACGACACGTATAATAAATGTATCTTCATGACTAGGTATTCTGACAGAACCGCTGACTGTCCGGCTGCCTGCGTTCGCATATAGGTAAGTAGAACTGTATTGTCTGAAGTAATGCAGAGCGTTAGGGCGATCTTTATTGTAGATATATCCTGATGTAATTCGATAAGCTGTGCGTTCAGAAGCAGGCTCCGGCAGCGTTATTGTAACCGGAACAGAGTGGGAGACTACGCCTATACCGCCGCCTGAACCAGTGTTTTCGGAGTCGTCATATAATTTGAATGAAAAGTCTATATTGTCACGGCCCTCATGGGTAGTGTCAATAAAGTATCTGTTTTCATATTTCATTGTGGTTACTCCGGAGATTGAATAATATCTGTAATCACCGTTAGAATCGGAAATCTCAAGATAGTATACGTCTTTTCCAACGCCTATTGCGTAGTTCAGCGAGGTCTGCCCCTTCTTTATCTGCGTGGAGTAATAATAATCGTCATCGTAACCGGTAGAATAAGCGTTTATATAAAACCATGTATCCTCCTGTGCCGGTTCGGTAAAGGTTACAGTTCCGCTTATCATGCGTTCCATGCTTTCGAGAGTAATATTAATATTTTTGTTTGCTGTCAGATTCAATGGGGTTGCAAAATACATATTATCGGTAAATTCACCGTCCTCGCGGTAGTAAAAGTATTCATGCGCGGTATTAGATATTTCATACACATCAACGGACGCGATATATGTGCCTTTTGGAACAGTTACAGAATATTTTGCAGCATTGCCTCCCTTGGTAAAATCAGCATAGCCTGATGAAGCGGGGGAGTCTGATATATGGAGAATTTTACCCTCCGGAGTTATGTCAATTTCATACAGTGAAATAAACACTCTCGAGTCGCTGCTTGTATTAGCCTTATTCGGCAGTGAAACTGTGCCAGACAGGGTAGTGGTATCAGCCGCCATAAGCGAGATAGAATTTATATCTGTCTCGCTGAATGCCGCATACTTATGCATACGTTCTTCAAGCTTCTCATGGTGAATTTGTAAATCGTTGGTTTCAGCTTCGTATGATAAGTCGTCAGAAGTGCTGAGTGTTTCATAAGCAGTGTGCTCAGAGTCCGGCTGCGCTGCTGCCGGAAGCACTGCCAGCGTCATTGCCGCTGATAAAATCAATGCTAAAAATTTCCTTTTTTTCATGTTAAATACCTCCTATAATACTAACAAAAAACCGTATGAAACGAATTCATACGGTTTTTGCTTTATGGTGACTCGTGCGGGAATCGAACCCGCGTTGCCGGCGTGAGAGGCCGGAGTCTTAACCGCTTGACCAACGAGCCATACAGCTTTTATATAATACCATAAAAAAATACGTTTGTCAAGAGAAAAAAAGCGGATTTTGAAAAAAATTCAAAATCCGCATAAAGTTCTGATTTACTTATATAAAGGATGCTTGTCGCAAAGAGCCTTAACTCTCGTTCTTATCTCATCCTTGCTGTTTTCAAAGTCTTTGATAGTCATAGCGATAAGCTTTCCAACCTCGACCATGTCCTCTTCCTTAAAGCCTCTTGAAGTGGAAGCGGGAGTACCTATTCTGATACCGCTTGTCACGAACGGGCTCTTTGTATCGAACGGAATAGCGTTCTTGTTAACTGTGATGCCAACCTCGTCAAGCATCTTCTCAGCTTCCTTACCTGTAACTCCTGAATCGGTCAGGTCAACGAGCATAAGATGATTGTCTGTTCCGCCTGAAACAAGCTTGAATCCCTCGTTCACAAGTGTGTCTGCAAGCGTAGCTGCGTTCTTAACTACCTGCTGGGCATATTCCTTAAAACTCGGATCAAGAGCTTCCTTGAAGCATACAGCCTTTGCAGCGATTGTGTGCATAAGCGGTCCGCCCTGAATACCGGGGAATATTGCCTTGTTAATCTTTGTTGCGATTTCCTCGTTGTTTGTAAGTATAAGACCGCCTCTGGGACCTCTCAGAGTTTTATGTGTAGTTGTAGTCACAACGTCAGCGTACGGCATTGGTGACGGATGACAACCAGCCGCAACAAGTCCGGCGATATGCGCCATGTCAACCATGAAATACGCGCCAACCTCTTTTGCTATTTCCGCGAATTTCTCGAAGTCTATCACTCTGGGATATGCGCTTGCTCCCGCAAGAATAAGCTTCGGCTTGCATTCAAGCGCGATACGTCTTACTTCGTCATAATCAATTGTGTTTGTATCTTCTGTAACGCCGTAGGGGACAATGTTGAAATATTTACCTGACATGTTTACAGGTGAACCATGACTCAGATGTCCGCCGTGCGCAAGGCTCATTGAAAGCACTGTGTCGCCCGGTGTGAGCAGCGCGAAGAATACAGCCATGTTAGCCTGAGCGCCTGAGTGAGCCTGTACGTTTGCATATCCCGCGCCGAACAGTTCCTTTGCTCTTTCTATCGCAAGGTTCTCTACAACGTCAACATGCTCGCATCCGCCGTAGTAACGCTTAGCCGGGTAGCCCTCAGCATACTTGTTGGTAAGCGGTGAGCCGTTCGCTTCCATGACTCTTTCGGAAACAAAGTTCTCCGACGCAATAAGCTCGATTTTATTCTGCTGACGGCTTGTCTCGTCCAGAATGGCAGCGTAAACCTCCGGATCAAAGGATTTCATCTTCTCATATTTCTCCATGTTTTCTAATTCCTTTCGTAAAGTTTTTGTATGTCCCATATTATATAATTTATTTACAAAAATAGCAAGCCTTTTATTGCAAATTTTAATGAAAAATTGTATAATGTACGTGATGGTGAAAATCTATAAAAAGGGGGAGACCAGAATTGACGAAAAAAGAACGGGTGGCGAAAATACGCGAGCTTTTGGATACGGCTTATCCTGAGGTTAAATGCACGCTTAACTATTCAAATCCGCTTGAAATGCTGATTGCAACGCAGATGTCCGCGCAGTGCACGGACGCGCGAGTAAATATAGTTACGGAAACGCTTTTTAAGAAATACAGAAGCGCGGAGGATTTTGCCAATGCGGACTATGAAGAGCTTTGCAATGATATCAAGTCTACGGGATTTTTCAGAAATAAGGCAAAGAATATAATTCTATGCTGTCAGCGTATTATAGATGTGTACGGCGGCGAGGTGCCGGACACTATGGAGGATTTGACAAGCCTCCCGGGAACAGGCAGAAAGACGGCTAATCTGGTGCTTGGGGATATATTCGGCAAGCCGGCGGTAGTGGTTGATACGCATTGTAAGAGAATTGCAAAAAGGATAGGACTGACTACTAACGATGACCCGACCAAGGTAGAGATGGATTTAAAGAAGATTGTCCCGCCTGATTATCAGCTGCGTATGTGCCATCAGTTTGTGGCGCATGGGCGCGCTATATGCCATGCGAGAGGTCCGAAATGCGATATATGCCCTATTGGGGAAGTGTGTAAAAGCTGCGGAAAATGCTGAAATGGGGCTGCCCAATTTAGCGCAGACCGTTTAAAGGCATAAATACTTGTAAATCATAAAGCAGAATTCGAGTTTGGGAAAAAAGCCTTTAAACTACGAACAAAACTCACCACTTGGAGTACCCTCGTACGCCGTCGGGTGAGTTTTGTCCGTTCTGCATCTAAATTCAATCAGCCCTTTGATGCATTTGTAAATTTTAACCTTCCATATAACTTCTCATTTTTTCAACCGTGTTCTGACTGATGTTATGTTCAATACAGCAGGCTTCCTTTTCTGCTTCCGCTTCATTCAGATGCAGAACGTTTATAAGGAATTTTTTAATCATACGGTGCCGGTTGTTCACGCTTCTGCCGATTTCACGGCCTCGTTCGGTAAGAACAATATCACCGTAAGGCTCATGCGTTACGAGTCCGTGGCTTTTAAGCGTGTTCACCGCCCTGTTCACGCTCGGTTTTGAAATACCGAGACGCAGCGCAATATCAGTTATTCTTACATTTGATTTTAGTCTTGAAACTTCGTAAATAGCCTCTAAATAATCTTCAAGCGCGCTTGATATTGATATATTGTTTACCATGTTAGTCTCCATTCCGCCTGCATACGGCACAAATTTTAACGCGGAAAAGGCTGGTCGCAAATTGCATTTGCTGCTTGCCCATGCAACCGGGAATCAAGCAGATTGCCATTTTGAGGAACGCCGATGTATGCAGATGATACGTGGGGTTCCGAAAAATGGTGAGATGCGCCGCTCATTTTCTCGTTAATCCAAAAAATAAAGAGGGTTCAGGAGTAATACCCGAACCCTCTTTGGTTCAAAATCAATTCACTATAATGATTATAACCTATTTTTTCAGGATTTGCAAGAGAAAACTTAAAAAATTTTTCGTTTTCTGTAAGTCACACAAACAAACTGCCGATTCCAAAGACCAGCGTTGACGTCATCCATGCGATAAATAACTGGTACACAACAGAAAATACCGTCAGAAAACGTGAGTTAATCTCTGTTTTAAGCGTTGAAACAGCTGCTATGCATGGGACATACAGCAGAACAAATACAAGGAAAGAATACGCTGAAAGCGGGGTAAAGATATTTTGCAGTTCAATGCTAAGTCCCATGCCGCCGGTTGCTCCGCATAGTATGGATAGTGTTGAAACCACCGCTTCTTTAGCCGCAAAGCCTGACAAAAGACTTATCGCGGCAGTAGAATTGCCGAATCCGCAGGGAATGAACACAGGTGATATCAATTTCCCTGTAATTCCTAAAATGCTGTATCTGCTGTCCGCGACCATGCGCAGATTGAAGCCGAGGTTCTGAGTGAACCATATAATCACACTTGCCCAAAGAAGCACAGTTCCTGCGCGGAGCGCAAAATCCTTTGCTCTCTCACGCATATACATCAGAGTTGACCTCATATCCGGCACGCGATACGGCGGAAGCTCAAGCATAAAAGGCTCTGTATCTCCTTTAAAGACAGTTTTAGACAGAATAATTCCCGAAACAGCCGCGAGTAACATTCCGAGCGCATACAGGCTAAGAATAACGATTCCTGCATGTTTTGGAAAAAAGGCTGATGCAAACACTGCGTATACAGGCATTTTTGCTCCGCATGACATAAACGGGATAAGAAGCAGAGTCAGTCGTCTTGCGCGTCCGTTTTCAAGAGTTCTTGCCGACATCATTGCCGGAACACTGCATCCGAACCCCATAATCATCGGCACGACTGACTTGCCCGAAAGTCCTGTTTTCATGCAAAGTCTGTCCATGATAAATGCTATACGCGCCATGTACCCAGAGTTTTCAAGCAGGGAAAGAAACAGAAAAAGGAGCATTATCTGAGGAAAGAATGACACCACTCCGCCAACGCCGGATATAATGCCGTCCAGTACCAGTCCTTTAATGAACGCGCCGGCACCGAATAAGTTAAGCAGTGCTTCTATCCTTGCGGCAAAGTATACGTTAAACACCCTGTCAAAGAAATCGGAAAGCTTTGCCCCGAAAGAGCCGAATGTTATCTGAAACACAGTAAACATTATCAATGCAAAAAGCGGAAAGGATAGCAGTGGGTGAACAAAAATAGCGTCAAGCCGCTCCGTGAGCTTATACTGTCTGTTTTCGCCTGTTTTTTTCACGCATTCCTTTACTATGTCTTTTATATCGGAGCGGGTAAAGAAACGGCTGTTTTTTTTCTTTCGTATCTCGCGGCAGGCGCGGATAAGCTCTTTCAGACCAGTGCATTTAAGAGCCGATATGGGAACAACTCTGATTCCAGTCTTTTTTTCAAAGAGCTTTATGTCTATACATATACCGTTTTTTTTAAGCGCGTCAGTCATATTCAAAGCAATAACCAGTGGCTTTTTTGATTTCAAAAGCTCTGTGGTAAGCAGAAGATTGCGTTCAAGATTTGTTGCGTCAACAATATTTATGATCATATCGCTCTCGTCGCTTGCGATATATGTTGAGGCGGCAATCTCTTCCGCGCCGGCGTTCGATAGGGAGTAGACGCCGGGTAAATCTGCAATACGGATACTTTTATCATATCTGCATACTCCCTCTTTTCTTTCGACTGTTACACCCGTCCAATTCCCGACGGCGCGGCTGCTGCCTGTCAGTGCGTTAAAAAGCGTAGTCTTACCGCAGTTCGGATTACCTGCCAGCGCGATGACGTATTGTTTATCCAAGCTATATCCTTCTTTCCGTGAAAATATTTTCGGCGTCTCTTTTTCGTATACATAGTCTGCATCCGCGAATATAGAACTCAGTCGGATCGCCAAGCGGCGCGCGGCGCAGAACAGTTATTTCTTCGCCTTCGTCCGCGCCCATAGCGATAAGTCTATTTTTTGCCGTTCCGGCGAGCATAATCTCGGTTATGATTCCTGTTTCGCCTTTTCTCAGTTCACTTAGTCTCATGAGCGTTTTCTGAAAATTTTGTCGGTAACAGCCTTTTGCGCTTCTACAATTACAATCGGCATAAATGAGAGAGCGGCAACTATTACCCAGCCGGGAAAACTCAGCTGAACAACGCCGAATATTACAGCAAGGCGCGGCACAGAGATAACGGATACTTCAAGTAACAGTCCGACAATAAATGAGAGAATAAGATACGGATTTTTAAACAGTCCCGCCATTATTACGGAATGCTCGCTGCGCATATTGAACGCATGCACAAGCTGAGATATGCTCAGTACCGCAAACGCCATAGTTCTTCCTGCAATAAGTCCTCCGAAAAGATTAGCGCCTATTGAGAAGGCAAGCAGAGCAAGCGCTCCTATCATAAGTCCCTCAAATATTATCGATGCCCATAGCCCGTCGGCAAAAAGCCCCTTTTTCGGTGAGCGCGGTTTTTTGTCCATTATATCATCCTCGGGCGCGTCAAGACCGAGCGCGATTGCCGGAAGCGAGTCGGTAACGAGGTTGACCCACAGAAGCTGTATTGCTGTTAGGGGTGATGACCAGCCGAATATTATTCCCATAAATACTGTCAGTATTTCACCTATATTGCTTGATAACAGGAATTGAACAGCTTTTTTTATGTTCGCGAAAATACTTCTGCCTTCGTGTACTGCGTATACTATAGTCGCAAAATTATCATCTGTCAGAACCATGTCAGACGCGGATTTTGCTACGTCTGTGCCTGTTATGCCCATGCTGCAGCCTATATCAGCGGCACTGAGCGCAGGCGCGTCATTAACGCCGTCGCCTGTCATTGCAACAATCTCGCCGTTTGCTTTGAAAGCTTTGATTATTTTCATTTTATGACTTGGGGTAACTCGCGCGAACACGCTGTAGTTGTTTATATTCTGAGTCAATTCGTCATCGGAAATTTTATCAAGCTTATCGCCGGTTATGACCTCTGAGTCACTATCCGCTATACCGATACGCTTAGCGATGGACAATGCTGTTGCGGCATGGTCGCCTGTTATCATGACGGGGCGAATTCCGGCTCTTTTGCATTGTGCGACTGCATCAGCCGCCTCAACTCTCGGAGGGTCTTCAATGCCTATAAGACCTATAAATGTCATGTTTTCCTCGTTTATCTGCGTTTTCAGATAGTCGTCACGATAGCAGACAGCGATTACTCTTAATCCCCCGGCAGCCATTTTAGAGTTTTCGGATAGGATTTTGCGTCTGGTGCTGTTGGAAAGCGGCAGAACCTTCTGACCGTTATAGTAGTTTTTGCAAAGCGGAAGCACGAATTCCAGCGCGCCCTTTACTATGGTTTTATATCCTTTTATATCTCTGTGCATAGTCGTCATGCGTTTTCTTGTCGAGTCAAATGGTATTTCATCAATACGCCTGTATTTTTTATCAAGCGCGGCTTTATCAAAGCCCATTTTTTTAGAAGCGGAAAGAAGTGCGCTTTCGGTTGGATTTTTGTGTCCTTCGTCGCTGTCGCAGCACATTGTACACAGGCGGTAGAGCATTTTCTCGTCTGTGGTATAGACAGTTGCGACTGTCATTTTATTTTGAGTGAGTGTTCCTGTTTTATCGGAGCATATAACAGACGCGCTTCCAAGAGTTTCAACCGATGGCAGATTGCGCACTATTGCGTTGCGCTTTGACATGCGCATAACACCGATTGCAAGCATAATTGTGACTATAGCCGGAAGTCCCTCAGGTATAGCCGCGACAGCTAAAGATACGGCTGTCATAAACATATCAAACGGCGGCAAATGACGGAAAAGTCCCATAATGAACACGGCAAGGCATATCATAAGCGCAGCAATACCGAGTGTTTTTCCTGTGTCGGCAAGCTTTCTCTGCAAAGGAGTTTGCTCCGTTTCATCGGTAAGAAGCATATTAGCGATACGTCCGACTTCTGTGTTCATTCCTGTGCCTGTGACTATAGCTGTGCCTTTTCCGCCTGTTACAGATGTGGAAGAGAGTATAATGTTTTTTCTGTCCCCCAATGGAGCATATTCGTCTAAAATAAGAGAAGCGTCCTTTTCCGCGCTCAGGCTTTCTCCCGTCAGAGAGGATTCGTCTATAGTAAGATTATTTGAGGTTATAAGCCGGCAGTCGGCGGCAACAAGATCACCGGCTGAAATGATAAGTATGTCACCGGGAACCACGTCTGACGCGTCTATTGTGAGCATATTTGAGCTTCGCATAACACATGCGTGCGGTGAGGATAGCTTTTTGAGAGCTTCAAGGCTCTTTTCGGCGCGTCTTTCCTGAATAACGCCAAGTAATGCGTTAAGTACCACTATTGCCAGGATGATGACAGGCTCTGTAATATCAGCATCACCCTGCATAAGCGATGTGATGAATGACACGGCAGCGGCGGCGAGAAGTATTATAATCATAAAGTCGTTAAACTGTTCAAAGAATTTAATAACTATATTTTTCTTCTTCTTTTGTATAAGCTCATTTTTGCCATATATGCCGAGCCGTCTTTTTGCTTCCTCTGTGGTAAGACCTGTTTTGATATCGGTACCGAATGCTGCGGCAGTTTCATTTATTGTTTTGTTGTGGTGAATTTCCATATCTTATCCCTCCTTGGGTTTTGTATATGAATATTCTGTATGAAAGCGCTTTATTACTGACTTGTCTTTAAAATGTAATCAAAATGTTTTAGTGTCCCTTGTGTTTTTATGGTATACTGTTTAAAAGGAGGTAGAGAGTAATTATGGCGAGAGAAGCGAGAAAAATAAGTAAGAGCGGTAATTATTATGTTGTTTTAAGAGGGGAGGAGCTTTTTATAACCGGAGAGGATAAGAAGCAATTTGCCAAAATTCTCGAAAAAAATTTTGCGACAGGAATAGTTCACGATTATTACATATCAAAGAATGAAATCCGTCTCGTTGTGAAGGAAGGCAATAAAGGAATATCAATGACTATGAAGCCTCTGACAACAAGCTACGCAAGGTATTTCAACCGTGTTCATGACCGTGAAGGAAAGCTGTTTCGAGGACGCTTTTTAAGCGAGCCTTTGGAAACGGAAGAAGAAATTGAGGAATGTATAAAAAACCTCAAATCGAAAAAAACTGTTAGAAGAACAGCGCCGCGGAAAGAACCAAAATCTGCGGAAAATAAGACGGAAAAGAAAACTGATTCAAAGAAGGAAGAAATCAGTAAACCCAAAATAGAAGAGGCAAAGCGCGAGGTGAAAAAAAATCTTCCGACATGGCTTCTGTAGGGTAATAAACCGATACCGGCATGAATAGAATAGTAATAGGAATTACTTCTAAGGGAGGCCGGCATCGTGAAGTTCATTGTAATAAAACTCAGACATTTAATAATAGCAGCGCTTGTTATTGCTGCAGTGCCGTTAATATGGATAAACGCGTCAAGAGCGGTAAGCGTTTTCCGCGTGAACGGAAGGGAAGTGCCGATTTACAGTGTTGAGCGCGCTGATAATAAGATAGCGGTCACGTTTGACTGCGCGTGGAGTGATGAGGATATTGATTCAATCCTTGATACGCTGGACAAGTATAATTGCAAGGCTACGTTTTTCGTGGTGGGCACATGGGCGGAAAAATATCCGGACGCGTTAAGAAAAATAAGTGAACACGGACATGAAATAGGCAATCATTCGTATAATCATGCCGATTACACCAAGCTTTCCGCAGGAGATATAGTGTCAGATCTGGATAAGTGTGACTCGGTTATAGAAACTGTGACAGGACTAAAACCATATCTTATGCGCGCCCCCTCGGGAGGGTATAACAACACAGTCGTGACAGCGGTGGAAAAAAGCGGGAGGATGTATATCCAATGGTCAGTGGATTCGATAGACTACGGAGGAGCCTCGGAACAGGAGATTTATGACAGGAGCGTAAAGAAAACATCAGCGGGCGATATACTTCTTCTCCATAACGGAACGGAAAACACTGCGAAAATACTCCCGAAAATCCTTGAAGCGCTTGAATGTCAGTATGAATTTGCCACCGTATCAGAGCTTATATACCATGAAAATTATATAATCGACAATACCGGCAGACAATTTACAAAATAAATATTTACAAATCCGTCTTTTGCTATTATAATATACTTTGGTATAAATTTGAAAGGCGGATTTTTTTATTATGGATAAAGAATTTGAATATAACAGCCCGCTTGTCTATCAGAGGGCTGATCCGTATATATATCTGCATACGGACGGATACTATTACTTCACGGGGACTATGCCGCAGTATGACTGTATTGAGATAAGACGCGCCAGAACTCTTAATGAGCTTCTGACCGCCGATTCATACGTTGTGTGGGTCAAGCACTCGACCGGTGAAATGGGTTCGCATATATGGGCGCCGGAGCTTCACTATATAGATGATGCGTGGTATATATATTTTACCGCCGGTGACTCGGTGGATGTGTGGGATATAAGACCGTATGTTCTTATGTGCCGTGACGTGAACCCGATAACAGGAAAGTGGGTTGAGGTTGGCAGAGTTAACGTGGGTATTGAAAGCTTCTCCCTTGATATGACAAGCTTTATTCATAAAGGAAAGCAATATACACTGTGGGCTCAGAAGGTTGTAGAAAACGGTCCATCCAATATTTATATCGCGCGTATGAAAAATCCGTGGACGCTTGCCACAAGACCGATGCTTCTGTCGACTCCGCAGTATTTTTGGGAGAAGCAGGGATTTGAGGTTAACGAAGGCCCCGCTGTTTTGCAGAGGAACGGAAAAGTTATTGTAACCTATTCCGCGTCCGATACAGGCTGGAGATACTGCATGGGTATGCTGTGGGCGGATGAGGAAAGTGATTTGATGGATAAAGTCTCATGGCATAAGAGTGACCGACCTGTGTTTATGACCTGCGAGGAAAACGGGCAGTATGGCCCGGGGCATAATAGTTTCACGACAGACCGTGGCAGAGACGTGCTTATATACCACAGCCGTAATTATAAGGAAACACCTGGAGATCCGCTGCATGATAATAACCGTCACGCAAGAGCAAAGGTGTTCGATTATGACGAAAACGGACTGCCGGTATTCGGGAAGCCTGTAAAGAAGAACATCTAACGCGAAAACTGAGCGGCGCATCTCACCATTTTTCGGAACTTGAAGTATCAATATACGTCGGCGTTCCTCAAAAGGGCAATCTGCTTGCTCATTTTCCGCGTTATCAAGAGTGAAACTGAGCGGCGCATCTCACCATTTTTCGGAACTTGAAGTATAAGAACCCGACCCGCTAACGCAATATTAAATTGCGAGCGGTCACCCCGGAACCTTGTTGTTTCACAATAAGCATACGTCGGCATTCCTCAAAAGGGCAATCTGCTTGCTCATTTTCCGCGTTATCGAGAGTGAAACTGAGCGGTGCATATCACCATTTTTTACCATATAATTTGTATTGGTGCAATATTACGGAATGGAGAGTTAATTATGAATAATATTTTACGTTTAATAACCGCTGTAATCATGTCTGTCACTATGTCAGGCTGTGAAATGCAACCTGTTGATTACACCACTGATATTCCTGAGAATCCGCAGTTTGCCGTGCATTATATAGATGTGGGGCAGGCGGATGCGGCACTTATTGAATGTGACGGCGAAACGATGATGATAGACGGCGGAAATGTCGCAGACAGCAAGGTTATTGCGGCATATTTGAAGAAGCAGGACATTTCGTATCTTGACTATGTTGTATGCACTCATGCGCACGAGGATCATGTGGGCGGACTATCCGCCGCTCTGTCGGTAGCAAGTGCCGGTCATATCCTCGCGCCTGTAACAGAGGCGGACAGTAAGGCATACGGTAATTTTAAGAAAAAAGCCGATGAGCAGGGAGTTAGCATAGAACATCCGAGCGCCGGTGACACATTTCTTATGGGCAACGGACTTGTTGAAATACTTGGCCCTGTGAAAGAAAATGCGAAGGAAAAAAACAATACATCAATTGTGCTGAAAGTTACATATGGAAACACATCGTTTCTGTTTACCGGTGATGCGGAACGCAGTGAGGAAGAGGATATACTGAATACTGGAGCTGATTTAAAATCGACTGTTTTAAAGGTCGGGCATCACGGCTCAGAAACAAGCACATCATATCCGTTTTTGAGAGCTGTAATGCCGCAGTATTCGGTTATAAGCGTCGGCGAGGGCAATTCATACGGACATCCGAATGGAGACGTGTTAAGCCGGTTAAAAGACGCGGGCAGTGAAGTTTACAGAACGGATATAAACGGTGACATTGTAATGACGAGCGACGGACAGACCGTCACTGTTATAACGGAGAAATAATTAAAAAATCATATCAGAACTGATTAGGTTTTGATATGATTTTTTTAGTCTTAATTGTTGTTTTGTATCACTTTAATTCAATAGCGATTTCCTTATTTCTGTCACACACGAGTATACCGTCTTTAACTTCAAGCATAGCCGCCTGAATTGATGTACGCCGTTCGTAAGAATTAGTGTCATCAAGCATATTTCCTTTTCTTTCAGGATGAGTGAAGTAGAAGATATACGCCTTATCACCGTTTACATGAACATCGGCGTGGTTTGCCATAACTCCGTCGTCCTTGCGCTTTCCGCCCTTTTCGAGTATACGCTCATTTTGTTTTGTCCAGCTTGTGAGGTCAGATGAATAGTATACATCAAGACCGTTCCAGCAGTCAGTTATCATCCAGTACTTTCCCCGGAACTCAAACACGTTTGGGCCTTCATGCGAAACATCATCCGCAGCACAGCCTTTAACCTCCCAATTATTTAAATCCGCGCTGTCAGCGTAGTAAGTATGCGAGTCTCTTTCCTCGTCCTTATACCACATTCTGAATATCCCGTCAGGCATACGGAAAATACACGCGTCAATGACCCTTTCGGAATTTAAGTTTAGCTTGCTTTCAAATGTCCAGTTTATAAGATCATGAGAGGTATAATGCAAAATATATCTCGGATGATTCCAGTCAGACGGAATACCGGGAACGTAGCTTACATACATATGATATAACCCTTCATGGCGTATGATTTCCGGCGCCCAGTAGGTGTTGCGCCCGCTTTCATATTCAAGACCTTTACATATACCTATATATTCCCATGAATTACCGTTGTCATGGCTTTCGGCAATGCCGATATCCGAGCCGTGTACCCACATAACGCCCTCTTCTTCCGCGTCTGCGCGGCGCGCTGTGTAGAACATATAATGAGTCCCTTTTTCCTCATTATAAATAACAACAGGGTCGGAAGCTCCGTTATGTATAGGGTCGGTAAATAATGGCGAGTTAGCTGTTTTCATATTTCAGAAATCCTTTCTTAGATAATATATTTGAGGCTATTGTACATCATAAAGCATAATATGTCAATTACAGAAAAAATTAAAATTTAATGTTTTCAAATAAACTAAAATGTGTTAGAATATGTATGATAAAGATTTTACATAAATTTAAGATAGACTTGAATACAATTTTACATTGATATTGTATAATTTTTTTGGAGAATTTAGCAAAAGATACTAAAGAGGTGAATTTATGAACATATTTCAGATATTCCAGATGTTCGGCGGACTTGCAATGTTCCTTTACGGAATGAACGTAATGGGCGACGGACTGAAAAGATTGGGCGGCGGTAAGCTTGAGGTGATACTCGAGAAACTCACGTCCAATAAGCTGATGGGGGTTTTACTGGGTGCTGTTGTAACAGCGGTTATTCAGTCATCAGGTGCGACTACCGTTATGGTTGTAGGTTTCGTAAACTCCGGCATTATGAAGCTTACTCAGTCGCTGAGTGTTATGATGGGAGCGAATATAGGTACAACGGTAACGGCATGGATACTGAGTCTTTCAGGGGTGCATGGAGACAGCCTTTTGGCGAATATTGTCAAGCCTGAGAATTTCACTCCTATTCTTGCTATGATAGGTATTATACTGCTCATGGCAACGAAGAGTGATAAGAATAAGAATATCGGTAATATTCTTGTAGGCTTTGCGGTGCTCATGTTCGGTATGACTACTATGTCATCATCAGTTGCGGACTTGGGAGATTCACCGGCATTCGCACATTTGCTCCTGATGTTCTCAAACCCTGTTCTGGGACTTATCGCCGGCGCGATTCTTACGGCGGTAATTCAGTCATCGTCCGCATCGGTCGGTGTTTTGCAGGCATTGAGCGCGACCGGGCAGATAACATTCGGTACTGCGATGCCGATACTGTTGGGACAGAATATAGGAGCAAGTATCACGGCGCTTATTTCGTGTATAGGAACGAGTAAAAACGCTAAGCGCGCTGCGGTGGCGAACCTCTACATAAAGATTATAAGCGCAATATTATTCCTTATAGTGTTTTATTCGCTTAATGCTCTGCTGAAACTGACGATTATGGATTCATCGATAAATGCTCTGAATATTGCTATTATTCATACGCTGTTTAACGTTATTTCAACATTGGTGCTTCTTCCGTTCACCGGTCTTATTGAGAAACTGGTTCGTCTTACAATCAAAGAGGGTGCGGAAAAAAGCTCGTTCCCTATTCTGGAAGAACGATTTTTGCAGACGCCGTCCTTTGCGGTTGAACAGTGTATGGCGCTTGCGACAAGCATGGCGTATATAGTTAAGGACAGTTTCACATTGGCTCAGGAATGCGTTGCTAAATATTCTGAAAAGATTGATAAGCTTGTTATAGAAAATGAGAACATGGCGGACGAATATGAAGATGCTCTTGGTGCGTATCTGATAAAGCTCAGCGCACAGGATCTGAGCAAAAGTGATTCTCAGAAGGTTTCGATTCTTCTTCATGCGATATCCGATTTTGAGAAAATGACTGACTATACATCCGATCTTGTGTTCACCGCAAGAGAAAAAATGAATAAGGATGTTCATTTCTCAGATAAGGCGAGACAGGAGATTACTATTATGGTGAGTGCCGTAAGCGAGATAATCGACCTTACGATAAACGCATTTTCAAATGATGACGTACAGATAGCAAATAAGGTCGAACCGCTTGAAGAGATTATAGACAGACTGCGCAATGAACTCAAAAACCGTCATATAAGACGTATGAAGGAAGGACGCTGCAGTGTAAATCAGGGATTTGTATTCACAGACTATATAACGTCGCTTGAGAAGATATCCGACCACTGCGCGAATGTGGCGGCTGCTATTATTGAGATGAATGATGAGAATTACGATGTTCATAATATAATGAGTCTGAGACGTGACCGCGACGAATATAAGGAGCTTTGCGTTGAGTTCAGCAAGAAATACGCGTTGCCGTTTTCTGCTTCGGGAGATGCTGAAGCAAACGTCTGAACCGCACAGGAGGGATAATTATGCATAGAATATACTGTGTTGAAGACGATGAAGGTATCAGAGACCTTATAACCTATGCCGTGAAGTCCGCAGGATTTGAGGCGGAGGGTTTTGAAAGCGCGGCATCTTTTGAAGAACGCTTAAATGCATCCGTGCCTTCCATGGTATTGCTTGACATAATGCTTCCCGATAAGGATGGAATAGATATTTTAAAAGATATAAGAAACAATGAAAGAACAAAAAATTTACCCGTGATAATGATAACGGCAAAGGGAACAGAAAGCGATAAAGTCAAAGGATTTGATAACGGTGCGGATGATTATGTAACGAAACCATTCGGTGTGATGGAGCTTATTTCAAGGATAAAAGCCGTGCTTCGTCGGAGTGCTGCGTCAAACACAGACGTTATAGATTATAAGGGGATAATTCTTGACAGTCAAAGCCGCAGCGTGAAAGTAGACGGAAATGATATCGCGGTTACATTCAAGGAATTTGAACTTTTAAAATACCTTATGACTCATAAGGGTACGGTTGTACCGCGCGAGGTGCTGCTGGAAAAAATATGGGGGTACCATTTTGAAGGCGAGAGCAGAACTCTTGACGTGCACATAGGAAGTCTGCGTCACAAGCTGGGCGCTAAGGGTAAATGTATAGAAACCATAAGGAATGTGGGATATAAAATATGAGGGGAATCATAAATTATATAAAAAAACAGCTCACACAAAATATAATTGACCAGATAAACAGCATTGATATAAATAATATCAGAGAGGCGGAAATTTACGATGAATTAAAGCCGTTCTTTGAACGTATAGCCAATGAAAACGAAGAAAGAGCGCGCGCGGAAAAAATCCGCCGTGAATTCACGGCTAATGTATCGCATGAACTGAAAACACCGGTCACAACTATTTCGGGATACGCTCAGATGATAAATAACGGCATGGCAAAGCCTGAGGATATTAAAGAATTCAGCAAAAAAATAGAAAAAGAATCAGATAGACTTCTGCATCTGATAGATGATATAATAAACCTGTCCAATCTTGACGAGACGGACAGTATTGAGGACGCTCAGACGCTTGATTTATCGCATATCACGGAGGAAGCGATACGCGTGATTGAAAAGTCAGCAAAAGAAAGGAATATTCAGATATTCTACAGCCATACTCCTGCGTTTATCCGAGGTAATGCAACGCTTATAGGAGAGCTTGTGTACAATTTGCTCGATAACGCTGTGAAATATAATAAGGAAAACGGCAGCATAACTGTGTTTGTTGGTGAGCATAGCGACGGCGTGGAATTTTCCGTAGAGGATACGGGAATAGGTATACCGGAGGAGGATACGGAGAGGATTTTTGAACGGTTTTACCGTGTGGATAAAAGTCACTCTAAAAAAGTGGGCGGCACTGGTTTGGGGCTTTCTATTGTAAAGCATGTCTGCGCATGCCATAACGCTAAGATAAGTGTAAAAAGCGAAGTGGGTAAGGGCACAATCATGTATGTTGCTTTTCCAAAGGATACCACCGGGCTATATGATTTATCGCATACCGTTTAAGGGTATACACACTGTAATTATAAAACAAAAAATTGAGTTTATGAAAATGCCTTTAAACTACGAACAAAACTCACCACTCAGAGTGACCTTGTGCGCCGTCGGGTGAGGTTTGTCCGTTGGGCATCTAAATTAGATCAGACACAGAATAGTGTTGACAACTTCCAAAAATATTGGTATAATTACAGCATTAGATGAGACGAGATTAGTATTAAATAGTGAAAATTCTATGTCTTTTTCTAATGCGAAAAAGGCTTTGTTTTTTGTATAGAAACTGTGTAAGAAGGGGAGAAGGTATATGTTTAACTTAACCGTAGAAGAGGTAAAGGAGCTGTCAAAGGAATATAATATGATTCCTCTGACGCTCGAGTGCTATGCGGATATGGATACGCCGATAAGTGTGTTCAAGCGTATGCAGACGGAAAAGGATTGCTTTCTCTTGGAAAGTATAGGACAGAATCATGTCACCGCAAGATTTTCGTTTATAGGCAGAAATCCGTTTGTGAGTTTTCAGAGCTTGGGAGATAAGATAACAATAACGGATTATACAGGCAAGGTAAACACGTATACAGGCAAACCTATGCAGGAACTGGAAAAGCTTGTGACAAGCTATAGAGCGCCTAAGCTTAATGATATACCGTCGTTTAACGGCGGTGCGGTAGGTTTTTTTGCGTATGATATTATCCGTCAGTATGAATACCTGCCGGATATCAATACGGATGAGCTTGGTATACCGGATATGCAGTTCATGCTTATGGATGAAATAATTGCCTTTGACCATATAAGACAAAAGCTTGTTATAGTGGTTAATATCCATGCCGAAGGCGATATTGAAGCACAGTACAGAAAGGCTACTCTGAGACTTCTCGATATACGTGAGGAAATGAGCGACTTGTCGGCACTTATGAAAAAGGAAAAGCGCGAATATCGTTCTGTGTCAAAAATGGAGTCAAATATGACTAAGGAGCAGTTCTGCGCCAACGTTGAGAAGGCAAAGGAATATATCAGAAATGGGGATATTTTCCAGGTTGTGCTGTCGCAGCGGTTCACGGTTGAAACAAATGAAAACCCGTTTAATGTCTACAGAGCGTTGAGACTTATCAATCCGTCTCCGTATATGTATTATCTGGATTTTGGTGATTATCAGATTGTCGGAGCGTCACCTGAAATGCTTGTGAGAGTGGAAAACGGAATTGTGCAGACCGGACCTATAGCCGGTACCCGTCCGCGAGGCAAAACAATTGAGGAGGATATGGCTCTTGAAGAGGAACTGCTTAACGATGAAAAGGAGATAGCAGAGCATACAATGCTTGTGGATTTGGGCAGAAACGATGTGGGCAGAGTCAGTGAATTCGGTTCCGTGAAGGTGACGCGGTTTAAGTATGTTGAGCGTTTCTCTCATGTTATGCATATCATATCAGATGTTGAGGGTAAGCTCAGGAGTGATAAATCATGTTTTGATGCGCTCGGCTCTACACTTCCCGCCGGAACTCTTTCCGGTGCTCCGAAAATCCGGGCTATGGAAATTATTGATGAACTTGAAAATACTAAGCGTTCGACATACGGAGGTGCAGTCAGCTATATCAGCTTCAACGGCAATTTTGACAGTTGCATAACAATCCGCACAGGCGTGTTTAAGGACGGCAAAGCCTATATCCAGGCAGGAGGCGGTATTGTATATGACTCTGTGCCGGAGAATGAGTATCAGGAGTCAGTCAACAAAGCATCGGCGGTATTAAGAGCAATAGAAAAGGCAGGCGACGTGACGTGAAAATAAGCGTCGCATCTCACCATTATCGCCGAAGGAGGGGAATAATATGATTTTAATGATAGATAATTACGATTCGTTCACATATAACCTGTATCAATATATCGGTACACTTAATCCTGATATAGAAGTCTATAGAAATGATAAAATAACGGTGAAAGAGGTTATAGAAAAGAAACCTGACCATATAATCCTGTCGCCTGGTCCCGGATTTCCGTGTGACGCCGGAATTTGTGTTGAGCTGATAAAGGAGGCGGGTGATATACCTGTTCTTGGCGTGTGCCTCGGACATCAGGCAATAGGTGAGGCGTTTGGCGCCAAGATAGTTCATGCGCCGCGTATTATGCACGGTAAGAGTGACATGGTCACGGTAGATGAAACATGTCCGATTTTCAAGGACTTAGGCAAAGCTGTGGAAGTGGGAAGATACCATTCGCTTGTTATTGATAATAGCAGCCTACCGGAAAGCTTAGAAGTTGTTGCAGAAAGTGATGACGGCTGTATTATGGCAATCAGACATAAAGAAAGACCGGTTTACGGAATTCAGTTTCACCCTGAATCAGTGCTGACATCACAGGGAATGAAAATGATAGAAAATTTTTTGAGCGTTAAATAGTGTCAAACCCGCCGCGTTAAATGCCCGCGGCGGATTTAAGAAAAAAATAAATTTCGAAAAGATAAAAAAAAGTGTTGACAATGGGACGTGTTTTTGATATAATATCATTCGTCAGTTGAGCTGACACACCATACGGAGAGATGTCTGAGTGGTTGAAAGAGCTGGTCTTGAAAACCAGTGACGGTTCCGCCGTCCGTGGGTTCGAATCCCACTCTCTCCTCCATTTATAACTTAATATTCAGTACTGCATACAAGGCTGATTGCTAATTAGAACGGCAGCAATTAAGATTGCTTGTATGTATTTCTTTATGGAGAAGTACTCAAGAGGCCGAAGAGGCGCCCCTGCTAAGGGTGTAGGTCGGGAAACTGGCGCGAGGGTTCAAATCCCTCCTTCTCCGCCAATAATCCCCACCACGGGGAAACAGCAAAACACCATAAACCATGCGGTTTGTGGTGTTTTTTTGTGTCTATTTTTCAACTACAGTTAAACAACAAGTAGCATTTTTTCTGAATAAATTTTAATTGATTTCACATTTAACACGCTTGATACTGATTGAAAATTCCTTAATTACAAACATATATTATCTCCTTGATAGCTATCGATAACATATCATGGAGGTAAAAAATGGACAAACACAAGGACAATGGGATTTGTATGGGGCGACAAGATATGCTAAGATACTCCCATGAGGTGATTAGTATGAGCGATTACGACAAAAATTTATTCCATAAAGTTTACAGAGAAATAAGCGAACAGCTTGGAATAGAAGCGGCTTTGACTATTCATCAGATGTTCAAGGGAACTCAGGTATGTTTCCCTGTTAGATTTTTGGATAATCAGTGCGTAAAGGAGATGATTATTAAAGAGTATGATGGCACAAACACCAAAAAGCTGGCAATAAAATATGATTATTCCGAAAAAAGCATAAGGCGGATAATTAAAGAAAGTACAAAGAAATAAGGAGGATGAGTTATGGGATTATTTGATAAGCTCTCAGATACCGCAAATAAAATGAAATCTACTATAGATGAAAAAAGAGAGGAAGCGGCACAAAAGAGAGCGGAAGCAGCTGCATTAGACGCTGAATTTAAGGAAAAGGCAAAACAGAAGGCAGATGAAATCACAAAATTTATTTTAGAGCATGGCGATGACAGCAAGGGCGGATTTTACGCATCAAACGGCGTAGACAACATCATAAACTTTACAAAGGAGTTTTATGATAAAATCTTACTGCCAGCAAACAGCGTAAAGCAATCATACATTTCAATGTATCCGTACTTGAACGATAAGACCATAAAAGCGTTTACAAAGGGATTTCCAAATCACGGTACAACCGAAAGAGATGTTTTGCATTTAAAAGACCCGAAGAAGCAGGAATTTCTACTGACAACAGAAAACTTTTATTTCAAAGTGTGTCTTGAGGAAAACGAAAAATACTTTGCAATGGGATGTGTTCCGTGTAAGAATATCAATACGTTTTCTTTGGAGAAATCAGACGAGAGCTATATTTTTAAATGTGATACATACGAAGTGGCAAAGCTCCCTATCACCAACGGACGTGAGGAGGATTTTATCACTCTTAATGATTATTTCAGATGTATAGAAAACAGTGATTTTGAAATAATAGACGAGGAAGTAAATGACTTAATTCGGAAAAAGATTGGCGAAAAGGTTTACAGTGATGTTAAAAAGTACATGGTATATGATGATGAACTTATGATGTATTTTGCGTGGGGATTAGACAGCTTTACCGCAAAGGATTACATTGTCTGCACAAATAAGCAGATTATAATTCTTGACAGAGAAGCCTTTGGAGCTACAGCTAACGTTAAGCAGCTATATTATGGCATTGTTAATTGTGGCATGGTCGTTTGTGCCTGTGCAAACGTAATCTGCCACTCTGTTATCGTAGCTGTCGGCCGTTGTCACTACGATTGTGGCACTTTTAGACCTTGCTTGTATCCACGCATCCCACGAACTATTTTTGTAGCGACTAAGTCGGGCACCACAACTAATTAGTTCTTGTTCGATAACTGTTTCTGAATTTCTAAGAGTTGACTACGCTTGTCTCTTGCATCTGCATAAGTGATATTATTGTCAGCAAGAGCGTTTTTTAATTCCTCTATTTTTTTCTTATTCTCATCAATAGAAGAACTTTGTTCTTTAAATTCCTCAGTCGCTCGTTGAGCCTGCTCTGACATTTCTTTCGAAGCGCTTATCATTTTAGCTATGCCTTGAATGGCAAAAGAAATACCGATTGCAAATGCCGTATTTAACACCCTCGACAATAGCTGAACACCAATAGATGCTATCCGTGATGTTTGTCCAATTGCCTCGATATTAACAGTGGCTCCTTGTGCCTTCTGCGCCATTTTTGCCGCCGCATCTGATGCATTAGTTATTGTTGAATTACAAAGGCTGTATGAAGTTGGCTCAATTGCTCAATCATAATGTTGACAACATAGAGTGCTTCAAAAACATATCTTATATGTCTTTGCCTGAGAAAAAAGCAGATGATAAACCACAGTTCGTTACTGTAAGTAGAGACACTGTTGCTTATAACAAGTTATCTGAGTTGAAGGAAATGTCAACTACATTAGGAACTATGCTTAATCTGGTAGGTACTCCCAATACTCCTGCTAAGAAATTCGTTCCTTATTTAGATGCACTACAACATATGGCTATTGATTTTGAGTGCAAAGTTGTAGAGTTTTTTAAGATGGTTGATATTAAAGATAAGATTTAATGATTGTACATAGAGAAGGGGAGTTGCTTGTTTCAGGCAACTCTTCTTTTGTTTTATCAAAAGTCAACCTCATACCACTATTTGTAATATAAATGTAACATGACACAAGATATAGTACAATATTTCGATACAATATTGCGAGAAATGTTGACAATTTTTGGTTTTATGATATAATATATAACATCATAATACAAAGGAGGAAATAGTTTTGACTAATTTAAAAAACGTAGATAATGTCAGCAACATAGTTGAAATTGGAAATAATCACATAAAGTATTATAATGAAACTTTAAAAATTTCCAATATATCACGAACATGGATTTTCAGATTTCAAAATGTTGAAAAGAAAAAGTTTGAAGAAGAAAAAATTGCTTATGCAAATGCTAAATCTCGGTATGAAGCATCTGAGATTCGAAAAAAGAATGAAACGGTACGGAATATACTCATTGCCACTGCGGTTTCGTTAATCTTTTCATTAGTATGTTTTTCCTTCAAAGCTGCTGCTGGAGCAGTCATGTTTTTGTGCCTTACAGGAGTTTTAGCTTATATAGCTTATCGTGTATATAAAAGAAATACGGCTTATCCTTATTCGCCACCACTGGAAAGACCGTTCCCTGATAAATTTGGACTTGGTATAGAGATGAATTCAGGTTATAGAACTATTTTTACTGCAATAGGAGATACGGGGGTACGAGCATTGAGAAAACTCCAAAATGACATCGATGATGCCGATGTACATAAGGAAACCACTGTTTTTAATATGAACGACTATAATATAACGGTTGAAAACAATGATGGCATTATCAGCACTGGAGATAATGCTGAAAATATTATCAGCAAAGAAAGGCAGGATGATCATGAGTTCAACGATTAACGTAACCAATAACAACGGTATTATTAGCACAGGCATGAAAAGTAAAAATATAGTATATCATAACCAAGAGGATATACGGTGGGAAAGACTCAAAAAAGAAATTAGCGATTTAAAATCAAGCTCAGATGCATCGATAAGAAAGTTTGCCGATGAAGCAGAGGAAGCGGCGAAAAAAGAGGATAAGCGAGGGATTCGTGATGTGTTGAAGAAATGGCTTCCATGTATAGGCGGACTTATAGAATCATCATACTATATTATTAAAATTGCAAAAAACTTTAACATCGGAATTGGATAATAATATTAATTTAATACGAAAAACAAAAAAAGAGTTTTTATCTGTTATGATAGAAACTCTTTTATTTAAATGCAAATCTTACCGACATACCAATACAAGCTTGATTGTCATAACTCCTCGGAATATTTTGATATCCAGGGATTACTCTAAATCCAAATTTTTCATAATAGGTCTTCGCACTATCCTTAGCGCATACAACCAAATGTTTTACTCCTAAATAGTGTTCTTTTAATGTATAGGCAGTTGAGAAAATCTTTTTCATCATTTCAGTACCTATGCCATTACGCTGATAATCTTTATGCACCGCTAATTCTACTATTTCAAGAGCGGGTTCACCAATTCGTTCACCATTATCGCTGCTGCCAATAATTAAAGACGAGCATCTAATTGAATAGAAACCTAAAATCTTTTTGTCGTCGCCGCATTCTTCTAAATAAACATATGTCTTTGCGACGCCTTGTTCATTATCTATCAAGCCATTAAAAAATAAATATCTTTTAAAATAGTCATCATCAGAGTCCTCGCTAGCAGAAAAATCTTTTACTAGGTGAAAGATATTTTCACTGAATGGTTCAATAAATCTATGAGTTTCGGGCATTACTTATCCTGATTTCCTCTTGTAAGTTTTTTTGCAACTTCTAAACAATCTTGAAGGAAAGACTTTGACAGTCTGATTTCATCTATTTTTTCTTTGGTTTTATCAAAGTTTTCTTTGTCAATAATAACTTCAAATACATTTGGCTTAGTCACAGATGCCATGTTAATCCCCTCCTTATTAGTATCGCTTGATTCTCCTTTTCGCATTTTATAATCACCTCTTGTATATTCTAACACATACCAAGAGATTTATTTGTCGGAAATAGGACTTTGTATAACTATTTCTAGTTCTATTATAATACATTTTTATTTGGATTTCAATGCATTTCGATAAATTTTTGCACGTTTTATGCACATTTTTTACCGTTTTGTATACATTTATTGATATTTTGTATACCTTTTTTACCATTTTGCATACATTTATTGGTATTTTGTATATTTTGTTTTACCAATAAGAAGTAGTTACTAAGTAGGGAACACTTGGTTGACCCATTTGCTCCACCAGAACCGAAACCAGACCCAATGATTAGACGAGAACCAAATGTACCTAAGTGCCCTACTTGCGGCTCTACAAATGTAGAAAAAATCTCAACAACAAGCAAAGTCGTTGGTGGTGCATTATTTGGCTTATTCAGTAGCAATGTACGAAACACAATGAACTGCAAGAACTGTGGATATAAGTGGTAGGGGAGTAACTATACTATGGATAAAAAGGACATAGACGCAATTATATATTACTGGATGGACATACTGAACGAGCAGTCAAAACACCTATACGAAAGATGCGATAATACATATAGTTTTTTGCCAGTTAAGCATTTGAATACAACCAAGGATAATGAATCCCTATATGCTCTAGACGGCACTCCATATATACAAGAAGAAGCTATTAAAAAGTTTAGACACTGCCACTTTATTAAAAAGCATAATACTCAATATGCACTTGTCAACAAACCATTTGTTGACGGATACTGCTTAAATATTGACATTACTGCATTTCATTTATGGCATAATCGTGACAATAATGATAAGCAAGGGGGTGAGATACATGAAGTTTAATTCAGCATTGTTTAAACAGATATTGGAAGACCTCGAACAAAGCCAGTCTTTTATTCGTGAGGGAAATGATAATATAGGATACTCAGACATAAAAACTGGACTAACACCAAAAGACCTCGCGGAAAAGCATGCAAAAGGATATTCAGTTGAAGAGGCGCGATATTGTGTTGCCATATTATACAAATTAGATTACATTACAACAGATACACAACATCAAATTTTCATTACCCAAGCTGAGCATAAATTCATCTTAAGCCAACTTCATGGCATCGAGTGTAAATATTAATCATTCGTAGTAGGTGTGCCACCACCAAATTTCACGGTATCCAATGTGTTAATACAATTTTGCAAAAACCAACGAGCTTGCCTAACCGTAAGCTCGTTTCCCATTAAAACCGACAAAATAGACTTAATGATACTTTCTTCTTTTTGGGGGTCACTCCATATATCACTATTATATTCTATGATAAAAGAGTTATCTCCAAGTTGTATGGCGTAATCATAAGACAATAAAATCACCTTCCTTCATATAAATACAATCGCATCAGCAACTGTCATCCTGTGACAACTTTTTTAAAGCTCTTTTAAAATTTTCTGAACTTTCTTTAGACATAGACTCATTCTGTGATTCGTTTAAGCTACAATCTGAAAAGTCTATGTCATAAATACCTATATCTCTTGCGGTGTCACTTACAAATCCAATTTTGGGATTTAAGTATAAACTTTTTTCCATAAACACACAACCTTTCGTAAAATAAAAGAGAGTCTAAAAACTCTCTTTTGGTGTTTATATAATTTTTAATAGTCAGCTTTTATGTATAATCAGTTTTATGTACTGTATGATTTATTACTCTTGTAGGGATAAGGCGTATTGCCCAGTTTCATTTAGCTTACCTAAGTCGGTATATGTTAATAACTGTTCTAATCGAACCACATATCCAGCAAAATCTATTGACGAAGATTTCGTTTTTTCTGATAGTTTAAAAGACTGTATTACGTTTTTGATAGTTTCATGCTGTTCACCAGTCAACTCATCTATTATTAGTAATATTTTAATATTGCTATGGAATGAGTCGTCTAACAACTGTCTAAGTGTATATAACGCAGAACTTACTTTAAAATCGGGGTCAATGCTTTTAAGCCATGACTGAATTTTAGCATCGCGGCGGTCATCCTTTTTAATGTATGCTATAATTTTATCTAACCAAAGATTGATAGTCTGATCACGTATTTGAGAATCAGTAGCAACACTAAATGTCGAAGCAAAACGAATAAGTTGCGGGATGATATGCCCATTAAGATAATTGAACTTATCCGTAGCACGAGTCTTATTTTCGCCGTAACATTCATATTCTATTATATATATTTTCAACGGTGTCTTTTTGTTGTCAACATCAAAAGTAATAAGCAAAGCATCGGGTATACCAGTGATGGGAGTACCAGATTTGGTTTTAAACAGTCTATTTTTATCTATCAGAATGCTATTTTCCTTTGTAAAGAAATTAAACAATTCATAAAAATTTCGGTTTACAAGGGTTTCTAACCCCAAATTCTTGTCCGTTTCATTTTTAAATTTTACCGTTTGAAACGTACACATGACATCAATCTTCTCATCATCTTCGATTTTCTCAACATCTGTATTTATAGAACCATCCACATTAATTAAAGAATAGTCTACCATAACAGATGGGTCAACAAACATTTTCTTTGTTTTATTGTCATTAAAGTTTTTGGCAAGAATGGAAATAGCTTCTACATCTTTGATAATTTTTGAGGTCTGCATATATTTGCAACCCCAATTTCTGCCCGCAGGAGCATCCGCTAACACTTTCAAAAGAAATGGCTTGCAAAACTCTATATTAGTCAGTTTGTGTCTCAATGGGTAATTGTCCCCATTGTCCCAAGGCGAGTCATCAGTCCTTGAGCCAACAGTAGCTCGCGCACAACAATAAGAATGTTTATCCGCAAATCGCAACGAGATATATACCGTGTCTCCTTGCGCGGACTGTGAGAATACTTTGGTAAACCCGACTATTTGACTGTCAATGGTTGCTTTAAAATTCTCAAAATTTTCTGCATAAGAAGCAATACGCACATTATCCATAAGATTCACCCCTAAATATAATCTATTATAAGAATCATATCATAAACCTATTTAGAATTCAATATAATATGTCAAAAAATAGACAATTTTAGGTAAATATCGTGATTGATTATGGTCACGTAAACTGCATCAAAAATCACTATCAATATTATATTATTACATTTCCATTACAAAAAGAGCTATTCACCGAATAGCTCTCAATAAGACAAATAATATCATCTATGATTTAAAATTAAATAATTCATAGCAGAAGGCAATGAACTATTTTCTACTATATGTAAGTTGTCAGAAAAATATCTATAAGCGATATTTTCAATCTCGTCCTCAATATGCGAACAAACTGATATAGACCGTGGGATTATTTTATGGTTAACGACAGTTGCTGTAGCATAGCGATTAGAACTAATTCCATTTACCAAAGTCAAGTCAAATAAAACTACTCCATCATGTATAAAAGGAACGTCCCCTTTATACATTAAGTAATTTACAGGATTCTCGTAATTATTAGCTATTACTATATAGTCATAACGGAGATTGTCTAATTTTTGTGCGTAATATCTATCCATAATACACCTCTCTCAATATAAAAGGACAATATAAAAGGACAATATAAAAGGACGTTCTAATGAACGTCCTTTACTATATCAATTTTATCAATCTATATCATCTATTTCTGTTTCAATATATATTGCAACAGGAGCAATGTGTACTTTTTTATATTTATTGCTCGTAGTGAACGTATCTTCCATAGCCCTACAAGCATCAAACACATTTGTATACGAGTCGCCAATTGTATTTTCGAAATCACCTGTTGGAGTTTCTGGTGCATTCATTAATTTGGGAATAGATGTTATTCTTCCTACCATTGTCCAATCCATCATTGGGGTATCACTATATAATTCTCTAATATTTGTTGGGATCATCCGCAACCAATTCCTATTAATAGTGCCTTTATATAAAAGGCGCGGATTGTTTTTTGAGCATATGTTAATTTCATATGATTGGTTGTGGAAATTGTCAATCATCAATTTAGCATTTTCTAATATCCGCTCATCAACATGCAGAGCATGTTCTTTCGCATATCTAGTTACCCCATTTTTAGAAATATCAGTATTCGTATTGGACATTAATATTGAATATGCAACAGCTTCGCCAAGCTTATTGAAATTCTCCGTATAATCTCTCAGTCTACTATAATCGTGAATTATCGCTCGTCCCTGAATCTTAACAATAAAGTCATTTCGGAAATCTTCAAGAGATATATCTTCGACATCAGATAAGTCTCTTATACATTTTTGTAGCCTTTCTTCTAATTTGTTGTACATATGGTCATATAAAATTTTATTTTCTACTCTTATAGACGCCTCAGCAACTTTTGCATCTAATTTTCGCTGTTTATCGGTAGTTGTCTTTTCCGCCGCGTATGAGTCTGTTACTGCCTCAACAACTCCTTCAAATACCTGTGAATACAGAGAGTATAATAAATCATTGTCCAAATAAATAAAGTCCCTTATTTTCATTTTTCCATCCTCTTTTTCGTTTTTAGTAAGTGTTCTTCAACATTTAGTTTTTGTTGTAAATACTCATGGTACATTTCTTGGTATTTTTTTTCTTTATGCCTTGCTAATGCTACTATGCCAGCAATAACGGAAATGATACCAAATATAATTCCAATAAAACTTATTATATTTATAACTATCATGACGATTCTCCTATTATTTTACCGATTGGGGGTGTTCTATTTTTTCTGTTTTTTGAATTATTGCTTGTACTATGCCGCCCAATATGCCACTTATAATACATAATGCAATAGAAATCCTTAATATCATATCCATATCCAAATTTGTACTATTAACCGTAGTTTCATACGCCATGCTACCATAGAGAATGGCGGCTATTACAGCGAATACTATTGACGCACCCAAAAACATACTAATCAAAAAATCCATTTTTACATATCGGGACATCTCCTGAATATCTCCTAATGTTGTTGCGCTCATTACAATTACAAAAAATAACAATTCACATGAACAACTTTTTAAATCATATGTATGATTCTGTAAGAGTATATGAAACAAAAATGATATACCAATAGGCAACAATGCGAATAATACAGAAAATATAAACCACCGTAAAAGTCTATTTGCCATGTAACTCTCCCCAAAAGATTAATATATAGTATATGCTTATATTAACATATATGAGTATGTCCGTCAAGAGGACGATATCAAAAATATGTCATATTGTGTCGGGCAGAACATATATTTTAAGAAGCATATATGGTTGCTTGATTAAATATGATAGGGGAGACCGCATACCATTGTACGCGGTCTTTTTGTGTGTTCGTGCAAAAGTCAACCCCATACCACTATTTGTAATGTAAATGTAATATAACACAAGATATAGTACGACATTTCGACAATATATTACGAAATAGTGTTGATTTTTTTAGATGTTTATGATATAATATTGAGTAATAAAATTGACTGTATTTATACATGCAAAGTTAGTAATCATGAACACTTTTGATTCTATGAAACATACTAATAAAATTGTGATAATCAAGCAATAAGAAACAAATTCATATTCACAGGAGGGTACTATGAATGAAGTTATAATGCCGGCAATACTATCGGGTGCATCCTCGGCTTTTATCGAATGCGCAACTAATGCAATTATTGGTTTTTTTAGTAAAAAAAATTCCGTTAAAAGAAAAGAAACAACTCGAATAGAGATACGTCGCTATGTAGATGATTATTTGAATAAACAATACCCTAATTTAGTTGATTATAGATACATTAATGACAGGCTGTATGAATTTATGATTGATTTTATAAAATATACGCAACCACAAATAAATGTCAACGGCAATGTAACTATTAACCTAATTATAGTTGATAATGGTGTGGAGGGCTTAGTTTCTAACTTTTTAAATTTACCTGAAAATCAAAAGTGGAATGAAATCGAATTGTGTACAAAAAAAGAGTCAGAACACATTCCAACCTTGGTAACCCCAGACGAAACAATTAATTCATTACGTTTAAGAGCTAATAAAGTCGGACTACAATTGGATATTTCAGATGATTGTACTGCCGAAAAAATTGAAGAGTTATACCGTATTGTGGAAAAATACGAATCTTTAAACAAAAAAAGGAGATAATATGCAATGACTATGATACCGATTCGATTTAGAAGAGAGATACAAATGCATCTATTAAATAATTATGCAAGCGCAACAAAAAAATCAACGCCGCTTATTTTAGGAATTGACGGGCGTCCTGGAGACGGAAAAACATTTCAATGTAATGAAGTGTTAAGAGAACTAGGGTGTAACGTGGTCTCTTTATCAGCAAGTGATTTTGGTAGTATGTATGAAAGCAATGCTGCAAATTATATTGTTGAAAAATATCGAGAAGCTGCGACTCAACCGATGCCAGTATTGATTCTTAATGATATTGATACTGCTATTGGCGAGTGGGGGCATTTAACACAATACACGGCGAATCGCCAATTTGTTCTTAATGAATTAATGCATTTATGTGATTTCCCTGAGAATCCGCATGACATTCCTGCAAATCGTGTACCAATTATAATGACTGGCAACGATTTTAAAAAGATATATGCTCCGTTAGTTCGTTTTGGTAGAATGAAGCATTTTGAATGGATACCTACCAATGATGAAAGACTTGAAATTATTTATGATATACTATATCCTTTACCACCAACAACATGCAATAAAATATTTGATGAATCTGAAAAGCATTACGTTACTATAGTAAGAAGAAAACGCAATATAAATACCAAAAAGCCATTAAAAGAATCGTTGCCAATTGCTTTTTATTCTCAATTGCGTATGGAGATAATAAATAAATGTTTATCAAAAGATTTAGATGAACTTGGGTGGCATCAAACATACTCAAAAATTAGTGCTATGGAGCATGACTTGTACGATAAAGCTATTGATGATGCTACATTTAGTGATATAGATATATTAGAGATACTAAAATGTTCAATTGAAAAATATGTAATCAATTCTTTTGTTTAAGGGGTGGTACTTTGATAAAGACAGTTGCATTATCAACATTTCGAATAGAGTCGATTAAAAACCAATTTGCCTATGCATTAAAAGTATTAGGTAAATTAAAAATGGAAAGAATAGTTTTATTTCTGAGAGAAATAGAGGCAAAAAACATTGCAGAAATATCATTTCACGGATTAAAACCAAATTCTTATGAATCTGATGAATCCATATTTATTTCTGTAGATTGGGGAAAACATTCCGAACTAATTAAGCAGGGGGAAATTCATGTAGAAACCGACGATACTTTTGAGGATGGAGTGGCGCCAGAAACGTTAATTGAGTGTTACCTTTTCAAAGAAAATTGTGAGAAAAAGGGGTTAAGAATTGAAATGAGGGTGAATTATCCGGAAAGAATTACTGCCAACCAATATGCTAGAGCTAAATTAAACTCAAAACTAGGGCTTAGACCTACAACGCCGAGTGAAAAAATCAAATATTCAGAAGGAAGTACATATAAAAGTACAATAGGGGTCAAATCAATTCAGGAAATGTCGATTACGCGCTACTCTAACTAATCTGTGAGTATAAGAGAGATTATTGGAAATCAACAATACGTCATAACAACAAAAGCCACGGTCAATTCCGTGGCTTTGACATTTCTCAATTATAATACATCAATACGTTCCACATCTTTTAATCTAAATGTCGTAACCGCGCTGTCATCATGCTTATATTGCTCGTCAATGGCTTTTTTAGTTTGCAATCAATATCATTATAATGACATATCCACACCTTTTGGAAAAATCATTGGTGTCTCTTTACATCCGCAGAATCCGTTGGGAGCCGCCCATATATCATGCGTTTTAGCATAATTAAAAGCATTAACGATTGAATTGTCGTAATTGATTTGGTTACCATTTGGATAAGAGCCATTCAGGTATGAAACGAAATGTAAAAGGAATTCATCATATTCATAAGAATACATTTCTCCATTAATATCTATATTTTGCTTATCTTTTGTAAAATAAGATTTTTCGGATTTGCTACAAGCTGTAACAATAATAGAATTAGTAATGTTATATGACAGAATTGCACCCGAATGGCATTGCCCCAAAACAATAATTTTTTTGCAATTGATATTGTTGAGCAAATCACTAAAGTAAGACATTTTTATGTGCGCTGCTTTGCCATACAGCCTTATATTATATTCATCTACATGCGCATCAGGCTCTGAACCGTGATTGCTAACAAGAATAAAAAATGTATCTTCTGGTTTTACTGTATGGGATAGATTTTCAAAATATTTGTCAACCATTTGAAATGTAGCGATTGATGAAGAAATTTTCTTATCTAAATATTTAATATCGCTACCATCATAATATAAAACTTTTATATCATCAAAAGAATACTTAGATGATAATACTTCATATGCAAATCCTAAGTCGTTATTGTATCTTGTTTTATTAGCATTCTTATCTATACCCCCAGAGAGTAATAGTGCATATTTCAAAAGAAATCCCCCTTTTGTTTATCTATTGTATTAAAGTCAATGTAATGTCCTCTGATGGAGCATCTGTGTCCTGAACAGAAAAATGCACATTTTCTTGTTGGATTAATGTATATTCACACTTGTGCCCCCAATTTGCAAACCTACAGGGATCAAAGAAGATTAACCATACAGGGATGTTGTAATTACTTAGTTCGCTAAAAATTACATCTCCCCAGTTGTTTGTTATATCTTTAGGATATAACATTTTTTTTGATATATATAACTCAGTTTGTTCGTTTGAACGATGTTTATATAGGTCTTTAGCCACATTAACCGCTTCGTCAAACGACAGTTCGTTGTGTTTATGCAAATATTCACTCTCCTTTTCAAAATATCTTCCTATTGGAATATACTGGTCTAAAAGTAAATTTATGTGAAAATATTTATTACTTATATCGACAGTTTCTATGTAAGCAGTATTAATCATTCTATTTTCCCCCCAATTTGTTTAATTTCATACTCTTCCAATTTCTTTAATATAAAAGGAGAATGAGTAGTTACTATAAATTGACAATTTGGGAATAACTGCGTTAATGCTGGCAAAAGATTAGTTTGCCATCTTGGATGTATATGGCAATCAATTTCATCGATCAAAACGACAGCCTCCATTTCGTAAAATTCGATATTCTCATTTTTCTCTGGATTATATGACAACGATAATCTGTGAAGTAATTCTGCAATAATAATAAATACACTCTTAAATCCATCGCTTAACATATTAAGATTTACAATCTCCTCAGTTTCAATGTCTTTAAACAATATTTCTCCAAGTTCCGAAATTTCATAAAATTGTAATGGGTCAAATAATTTGTTACATGCTTTTATAAAGTGGTTACGAATTTTCTCCGTGTGAGGATTGGGTTTCTTTAAAAGCGCAAAGTCTAAGTTAAAAAACCATTGTTTTAAATCAAAATATCTTGGAGATAGGCATCCATCTTTGGAAATGGTGCTACTTAAAGCCGACACTTTGGGTCTTGTAATCGTATTACTAAAATTGGGACTCGCAGGATTTTCTTCGGTTAAATAGCGGAACGCATCAAAATAAACAATCAGTGTCCCATTTAATTTGCATAAATGGCTCAAAAATGCAGCATAAGGGGCTGTCTCTCTTTCAAAGTCCTCCGTTGAGGTCAGTTTTTTTTCAAAGAAATATGGTACAGAAAGACCATATTGGAATTCTTGCTCAAAGTTTTCGGTCATAAAACAATTTAACCCATATCTACTTACAGGATCTATATCTATAGGGATATCTTCAGACAAATATACTTCGTCAGATAGAATAGGTTCTTCATAGGAATCTGCTTCAACCTTAATAATATCATATTCTGATGAAATTGTACTGAATTGTTGATGTCTTTTTAGCGCATTTTTTTCGTAGTCATTCAATAAAAAATTAATGCTCACAGATGCAAATTTCTCTCCCAAGCGTATAGCTTTTTTATCAAAGATATCTCCACCATAAGACTTATTTGCAATGGAAAAAGTTGATACTATTGATTTTAATATTGTTGTTTTTCCAGAGCCATTAGCACCAACTAAAGCACACACTTGTAGGGGCTGTTCAGTATTTGGATTTTGCAAATTCAGAACAAAATCCGAAAAACACTTTAAATTTTTTAATGTAATAGAAGTTAATTTCATAGACTTATCCTCCAGTATAATAATATATAATTTAATTATATAGATATATGAAGAAAAAGTCAATACACATATCAAAAAATAAACATATCATGACAAAAATTGCGCTACCAGCCAATTATATCTATTACCTTCTTATCGATCTCGGCAATGTGAGGTATTTATATTATTTAAAATCATGTTTCTATTTGGTTATGCTATTTAGTCTTTATTTTATACTTCTCCGTTAGCATGACAGAGAAGCCACAATCTACTAATCACTTTATTATATGGGCTATTCGTATAATATCGTGTTTCAACCGTGGTCTTTAAACCACCGTTCCATTGGTGTATTCAACTTTCCCAATGGGTTTGGACTTTCTGTTAAACGCCTATCAAGCATATATGATAGACGCCGAGGATTAAAGTCTCTGAACATCCCACAAGTAGTTGGTGCTTTAAGATTTATCGCTCTCTATGAACAAATTGCACTTAGTAGAATACAATAAGATTCATGCACACTACTGAATGCTCACGCATTTCGTCTATTTCAAATGAAATATCTGTGGTTTTGCTGCTGATATTGCACTTATCGGGTTATATTTGTTGAACCGAATGTTTCTCGGATTTGCATCCTTCCACAGCTCTTGTATTGTTTTATACGTTTCCGCAACAGGATTCCCTGCACCACCTAATAACAACGATAAATTTAACGTCATTAGGTTACAAGTAGCTTCTTTTCGTGCGTGGAGTATACTCCGTCTCAGCAATTTAACCTAACACTAACGTCTATTTGTTTAGGCGAGTTCATTGATTCACGCACTATATCTTCTTTAGGTTTACCATGAGCCAAATGTGCTCACCTCCAATTCTTTATCAACTAATTTTAAATCAAAAAAGGCATAGCAACCGTCCATTGTCACCTATGCCTCTTTTTTGTATATGAGTTATATATTATTATCTATCACTTGCATAAATAGGAATTGAATATACTTGAATACAATCTATTAATTCGTTTATCTACCTCATCAAAAAATAGATTACGTCTCTCGCGAGTATTCATAGAAATATTGCCGTTATTAACCAAGTAATCATCTAAATCCGTAATTGCAGCATGTAAATCTTTATAAAATCCCACATTTCTAAAACGGAAAAAGTGAATATTATCAAGCAAGTCTGTTAGATGATTATGAAATAAAGTAACAGAATATTGGGTAAGCTTGCTAGTGGTATCAAATGATAGCTGTTGTCGGGCTTTTGGAATATGATTAATGATATAATCGTCAAAAATCTGCTGATAATACTCAGCCTCCATATTTAAAGTATTGATTGTAGTAACTTGCTTATACGATTTATAGCTAAAAAATGCATTGACAATCAAAGCGAAAAACGAAATCGCCACTGCAATTAAAGCTAGTACATTCGTCATGGTAGCTGTTTCCAGAAAATTAATTGGTTGCACTGTTGGAGATGGCGTTAACAATATGTCCATTAGTATAGAGTCCTTTATAATATGTTTAATAAATTCTTCTGTATATTTTTGATTAACTCAGGAGTAGCTGCTTGAATTGTTACATGCTTCATCGTTTCATCAAATCCCCAATGAGCTACCATATCATTGAAAAAGCCCTGAACAAATGATATAGCTACAAGAGTAATATGGTTAGGAAATATTATAGTAATATCCTCGTTCCAATCAATTAATTCTTTTACTTGTTCATTATATACCTGTTCTCCATACGGATACCCAGCTATTCCGCTTAGGGTTTTAGGAAAGTTTAATGTAATATCCATAATTATGCCTCCTCGGGTTTTATTACTAAATTTAAGTTATATGCACATCCAGGTAAAAATAAACTAGAATGTGAAATAGAATTTTTATCGGGAATGTCTGAAATGAAATCATGTGATTTATTAAAGCCAACCCAGTCCCCTGCAAATTGTAAATTGTCTAGCGTAAAGCGTAGCATCCTATCTCCACTAATCAGATAACATATATCTAAATCGGTTTGCTCTAAAAGAATTCGTAACAGCTTTGGGAGCCCTGTGCCCCCTGTCGCCTTATCAATTCTGCTAGAGATTTGATTCTGAAAAGAAGCTATATTGAAAAAATCTTCTTTCGTATAGTTTGAATCAAAATGGGTAGCATGATACCTATATGCTTTTTTTACTGTTTCATATCTATCCAATATCGCATCACTTAGATTTAATGCATCAAAGTTTTCTATTTTTCTACAAAGATTATCACCCAAAAGCGTCTGCGAAAAATCTAAAACTACTAGATTAATTGCGACTACAGATTTGTCATTATCTGCCCTGCGCCATTCTGCTGACACATCAATATCAACTAAACAATCTGCTTTTGCGTGCTCTGACGCATTTGATGCTAGTTCAGACACGATTTCAGAGACCTTACTTATATATTCTCTGTCTAATTTTGCTTGTTGCAATTTTTCAACACGAGTAATAGCACTATTCAGAAAAAATTGTACGTCCGTAATTAATGTGCTAGGACTTGTAAGCAGCGGGTCATTTTTGACAATCTGACGAAAATGTTCAAGGTTAATATGCCTTTTGTCAAATTGTTCAACAAGACCTTGATCCGTTATATCGTTAGTTATCCTTTTCCAAAGAAGTGATTGCTCTATTCCAGCAGCAGTTATATTCTTTGTGTATTTATTAAATAAAAAGTATACGTTCTTTTTATAGTTCTTTATTAAAGCATATACCAAACATTCAAATAATATGTAAGTTAGCTTGTCCCCAAAACCAATATCGTGAGAAACAAACTTAATATTTTGAATTTTCTTTTTAAATAGCGTAATAGATAACGTTGAGATGATTTTTTGGATTTGGGAATGGTGCAATAGATTGTTTTCAATCGGAATGATAATGGTATCGCCATCTATTCGTGCACGATGCGAATATTTCAAATTTTTTGTTATTAATTTATGACAATCCAATATATCACACCCTTATTTTGTTTATAATATAAAAATTATATCACATAAATAGACAAAATACAAGTTATAATGAACAAAAATTTTACTTAAGTATACAACACAACGTATATTACAGTTTCTTTACAAAACCACAAAACCTACTGACTTTAGGTGTGATATAAATTATAATTTAGGTGTGATGAAAAGTGAGGTGATTACATTTGAGTCCACGCACAGGACGGCCTAAAAGTGAAGACCCTAAAACGCTACGATTTAGTGTATGTTTGAACAAAGCTGAAAGTCAAGCATTACAAACCTATTGTGATGAAAATAACATAACAAAAGGGGAGGCGATTAGGAAAGGGTTGAAATTACTTTTAGAAGACAACAAAAAATAACAGTTACTCCCCGACCAAAGATTGTAACTGCTATTTCCAACCTAGACAATCGAATCTGTCTGTAAATTCATTATACTATAGACAGTTTCCTTTGTCAAGTTTTTACGAAAATGACTGACTCGTAAAAATTTCAGCAAGGATGAAAATAGTCGTAATCTCCTTGCATTTACAGTCTAATATAATTTGAAAAGGAAGTGTAGTATAATGAACACAAATACGAATACAACGTACAACAACACAATTCAAGAATTATTTATCAATGCCGCCTGCTCATATAGTGTCACGGCAGAGAATCAATTAGGCGAGAGAATAGAAGAAAAAACCAAGGATTCTACCACCGCCATACTAGACATGATATCGGAAGACGATAAAATGGAAGCAGATGAATTAATGTATGATGTCATTTGCGAATACAAAGAAGCCTTTTATATAGAAGGGTTCCGTAAAGCTATCAATCTGATACTGGATGCTGTATCGGGAGGTGGAAACAATGAATAATTTACAGACTTTCACTAATGATATGTTTGGTCAGATAAGAACTACAATCATTGAAGGCGAGCCATGGTTTGTGGGTAAAGATATTGCAGTAGCACTTGGGTACTCAGACCCGACAGGTGCAATCAGAAAACGCATTGATGACGAGGATAAAGGGGTGGCTAAAATGGCTACCCCCTCAGGAACACAAGCAATGTCCATCATTAACGAGTCCGGACTATACGCTCTCATATTCGGTTCAAAACTACCCTCTGCAAAACAATTTAAACGTTGGGTTACATCAGAGGTGTTACCCCAAATTAACCGTACTGGCGGATACATACCGATGAATGGTACGGAGACCACTGAAGACATAATGGCAAAGGCGGTACTTATCGCTCAGAACACTATAGAGCAAAAGGACGCACTTATCACAAAACAATCGCTACAGATAAAGGCAATGCAGCCAAAAGTGATTGGGTATGAAACGTTCTTGCGTTCTAAAGGCTATGTAAGCCTAAATAAAGTAGCCAAATCATTACACAAAGGCAGAAACAAGATGATGGCATTCCTGCGTGAACAGGGTATATTGTTCAGGGATGGCAGGGACAACATCGCATATCAGCGTTTCTGTAATGCTGGTTACTTCACTGTGGATTATAAGACTGGTCGTGACGGACTTATTCATGCTGTTACTAAAGTCAGCGCGAAGGGAATTGACTATATTAGAAAACTGTATGAAAAGAGCGACGCTGCTCAATTGAATAGGATAGGGGAGACTGCGTAATTTCGATTACGTGGTCTCCTTTTATTTAGGACATATACCGGGATTTGAACCAAGATAGTCTGATTAAAAGTCATATATGCTACCATTGCACTATGGACGCATATTAAAATACGGAAAGTTGTCATATAAATACGAAAAAATGTCATATTTTTCTTGACGTCTGTCAAGAATTATGGTATAATTTGTAAAATATATATAAGTGATGTCATACATCGAAATTTTAACAATGTACAAATTTATAAACCATATAAGAAAAGGGAGGGATTTTGTATGACAACTCATAAATTTTTTTTGATTACACCACTGGGAAACAAACAATCAAAAGCAAGAAGACATGCCGATAAAATGTGGAATACGGTATTCGCCCCGTTAGCGAAAGAATTATCTACTAACGATATAAAATGTGAATTCGTAAGAAATGATTTGTCCCCAGAAAAAGGAAGCTCCAGAGTAAAAGAAATAATGAATTCAATTAGAGAGTCTAGAGGGTGCATTGTTGATTTACATACTATCGATAATTTAAATGTAATTTATGAAGTTGGTTTGGCTCACTCGCAAGGTAAACGAGTATTCTTTTTGCGTTCTGATGAAATTAAAGAAGATGAAATTCCATCAGATATTAGATACTATGCTGATTACTACTATCCTTATAATGTGGAGATATTTGAGAGTGATGCAAGTGCAGAAGAAATAGGCAGTATAGCAAAAAAAGTAAGAGACGTTGTAAAGACTATGATTTCAGGAAACGAAAACTCCTTAACATATCGCCCTGTCTTTTATGAGCCTACAGATCAATTTGTGTCTAATGTATTAGAAGATATAAATAAAAAAATATCAAACCTTGAAAAACTGATGAAAGATTTTGGTACATCTAGTGAAGATGAACGAACGTTAGCGCAATATATTATCGGTGAAAATGAAGCTTTTCAAGCATTAACAGAAGCAATACAGAAATCTAGCATTTCGGTTAAAACGACAAGATTTTCGCCCTATTCTGTTGTTGGAAGACAAAACACTTTCTTTAATGCAATTAACGATATAATGTCTAGGGATGTTCATCCTGAGACATTTGAAAGGATTATCGCAGCAAACAACACCGAAAAATTTAATGAAATTGCAAAATTAATGGTAAATAACGCTGGGAAAAACTTCAAAATATATATTTCGAAAATTGAATATAGTTTTGAGATGGTTGTTATAGATGATGAAATAGTATTTATTCATTTTAGAAAATATAATGACATTATAGACGACAAACCACTCACAAAACCAACATCATTAATAACAGCAACGTTAAAAATCGAAAAAAATCGGACTTCGATGGGTTTCGCGGTTTAGTGTCGAACTCCCTGAATTATCGGGGATTTGCCGGGATAGAATAAACTTTGCTGGCCTACATAATAGTCTGTTTATGGCTGTGATGGGGATTCAGGTTCTAGTGCTCATTCCGGGCGTGGGGGTTCAAGTCCCCCCTCGCGCACCAAAAAGAATCAGTCATCCGCAAGGATGGCTGATTTCTTTTTGTATCCAGGGACTTGAAC
>JAFLUB010000080.1 GCA_022509025.1 Oscillospiraceae bacterium
TTTTTTCACATTTATTCCTCGGCACCATAAAATCATGCCCGCATTTTTCGCATTTCAATCTGAAATCCGCTCCTGCTCTCATTACTATCATACGATTTCCGCCGCAGGGGTGCGATTTTTTCATTTCAAGTATGTCACCTATTTTTATATCCATATTTTTACCTATAAATCAGTGGTTTCTATTTCTTTATAAGGGTTGCACACTGCAACGGATAGCTTGTCGGCAGTTGCCATAACAGGCTGAAATTTTTCAAGCGCTGCTTTTACTGCTGTTTGTACCGAATTTTCATTTAACTTTACTGCAAGTGAAATATGCGGTACCCAGTTGTAAGGCCTATAAATCTTATTACATACAAAGCCTTTTGCCTGTAATATATGATTAGCCGTTTTACAGGCATTGAGCAAACCTTCATTCATAACGGGCGCAGCAAATACAACATTCGGATTGAAGATACCCAAAGAAACGATCGGAATATCAAACTTGCTGAGCGAAACAGCAATATCAGACGCAATGCTGTTTACATTGGAATCATTATCTGTACAAAAACCAGCAATCGTTATGTGAGGCGGAATATGATTGGAAATCATATAATCATTGTCTGAACAGACGGCAACATGTTCCGTGATTTTTTGTATTTGTTCAGCGCTGCTGTCATTAAAATGAAGAACTACTGCATATTCCATAAGTGTTTCCCTTACCTGATCTTTACCTTATTATCTTTCAGATATTCTCTTAAATCATTGAACATATCCTCATGCCGCTTGTTCAACAGCTCAGGCTGTTCATTCAAATCAAAATATTTAAGCTCAGATGTTTCTTCACCGTCACAACGCAATTCTCCGCCGACAATTGAGCATTTGAATAAAATCAGCACAGGCTGGGCTCTATCGCCGTTTTGATATTCGTCGCTGTACTTTGAATAGATGCCTATAAGCTCGTTGACAACTACATTCAAGCCTGTTTCTTCCTTTACTTCACGTATTGCTGTTTCTTCAAAGGATTCGTCCATATCCATGACTCCGCCAGGAAAACTCCAGCAATTTTTATCGATTCGTTTTTGAAGTAATACTCGGTTATCGTCATCTAAAATTGCTGCTCCGGCACATAGCAGAATTATTTTATCATGACCAACTTTCTGACGGAGAAGTCTCCAAAACTCCATAGTTTAAATACTATCCTTTCCGTCTGTTTAAGATAATTGACAAATACTGGTAAATTACGAACACAATACAATAATTTAACATAAGAATTATAACATATAATGCTGCAAAATGCAATAAAAAATCGTCAATCTGCATATCGCTGCGTTGACACAAAAAGGAATATTAAGCACTTGTTTTTCATAAGCATTACCAAAACAAAACTGTGGAGGTAAAAAATGTCTGAATTTTACCCTGAAGGAGAATTGATAAGCAGCGAGGATAACCGCAGAGCGATTTCAAGTGAAGAAAAGCTGCGGGAATGTATTTTAAGCGGAAAAATTCTTGAAGCTCCTTGTATCGTATGTGACAGCAGACATAATCTTATAGTGGATTTTGGCTTTATAAAAGGGATAATACCACGCACGGAGGGAGCAATAGGGATCGACGATGGGACGACCCGTGACATTGCTCTTATTTCCCGTGTAAATAAAGCGGTCTGCTTTAAAATAACAGCATTTGCCAACAATGAATACGGCAAAAAAATAGCAATACTCAGCCGAAAAATGGCGCAGCAGGAATGTATAAACAGATACATATCAACGCTTGTTCCCGGGGATATAATCAACGCAAGGGTTACGCACCTTGAGCAATTCGGGTGCTTTGTAGACATAGGCTGCGGTATACCTTCGCTCATTCCTATAGATTCCATATCGGTCTCAAGGATAAATCACCCCTCAAATAGAATGACCGTGGGACAGAATATCAAAGCAATAGTCAAAAGTCTTGATAACGGAAAAATTTCCCTTTCACATAAGGAGCTTTTAGGAACATGGGAAGAAAATGCCTCTTTTTTCAAAGCGGGCGAAACGGTGACCG
>JAFLUB010000081.1 GCA_022509025.1 Oscillospiraceae bacterium
GCGAGCATTGCTCGTCCTTTCGATTTAATAATGATAAAAGTAAAAACCGCGTAAGGCAGATTGCCTCCCCTGCTATATAACAGAAGTGTCATTGTTTGTTCGTAGGGGAGGATAATATCCTCCCGTTCTAATTGCCAAAGGCGAAATTCTGCATCTTTTTCAAAAGTCTGTTACTCATTAATCAAAAAAAGTATTGACAAATTGTAATTTATAATATATAATCTTGCTTGCACAAAAATCATATGGCTTTATAGCTCAGTTGGCTAGAGCATGCGGTTCATACCCGCAGTGTCACTGGTTCGAATCCAGTTAAAGCCACCACTGATGGCCCGGTGGTCAAGAGGTTAAGACACCGCCCTTTCACGGCGGTAACACGGGTTCAATTCCCGTCCGGGTCACCACTGATTTGTGATAGAAGGCAGTCTTATTTGCAAAAATAAGACTGCCTTTTTTCTTTTTTCAGCAAGAATTTTTATGATGGGGGAAATCAATCACATACTATTATTTTGTTGACATATTATTTATAGTAATGTTATAATATTTTTAATTAAAATAAGGAATATATTGCTATAAAATCATATGAAAACAGATGAAAAAATGAAGAAAAAACGGTTTATATGCATAGCGGCAGGAGCGGTGATTTTAATCGTTATTTTGCTGTTAGCTGTATTTTTAAAAAATCCGATTAGTAATTTGTTTAATAAAAGATACGCATTAAACCTGTATGATACGAACGCGCATTATACCAGAGGGATAGAAGCTTTCTATAATGGAAGCGGTGAACTAAAAAGCCTTGAAGTCTATATCATTTATGATGACGATTCGTTAGGGATTTTACCCCGACAAAACGATTCTGAGGGGGAATTCGCAGGCGCAATATCAAGCTGTGTCAAAAACGATGACGGTAGTGTTAAAATATCGAATTTTCTCACATCCGAATCCATTGAAGCCGGAGCGCTCGAGGACAAAGACTTTTTTATGGCAAGTTCCCTATATGACAATGTTAAAACAGAAGACGATATAAAAGCCTTTTTGGAAGATCAGCTAAATCGAGCTAAAGAAAACGGTATACCTGACGGCGAAACAAACTATATCATTATTAACAATAAAAATGCGAATTGGTAAACGATTACTCACAGTTAAACATAGTATAGGAGGAATATTTATATGAAGTTCGGAAAAATACTCTTAGGGTTTGCTTTGACGCTGATTTCGGTGATGCTTTTTGCAACCACTGCTTATGCGGCAGATGCAAAGATAGAATACGACGCCTCGCAAAGAGTATACTTGTCAGATTTGTCTTACGTGACAGATATGTCGTACATAGAAAACGGAAACAGCTTTCATTTTGATTCCGATGCTTCTAATAAAAGCATATCTTTGAGATATAACGATGAGGTGAAAATTTTTCAGAAGGGAATTTCCGCATGGGCTACATCTAACCTTGTGTATGACCTGAGTGACTGTTCTTATGATAAATTCACCGCCTATATCGGCGTAAATGCCAATCAGACCAACGACTATGCCAATGACGGCGCAGTTATTACGGTTTACACCTCGGCAGATGGCGAAAACTGGACAGCCGGCTATAAAAGCTCAACCAAAAAAGGATTTTTGAATTCCGACTATGTTGAAGTTTCTCTTAAAGGTGTAAAATATCTCAGACTGTACGCATATTGCAACGGTGGAAACTGGTGGAGCGCATGGTATGACGATGTTTTATACGCTGATGCAAAGCTGGTAAAAGACGGTTTTGTTGAGGATGAAACACCTAATGATCTTATTCACACTGTTGAATGGTATGATACATATTTAAAACAACATGATTCTAACGATGCAAACTATGATAATTATCTCTTGCAGAGAGAGCTTGTAAAGAATGCAGGTTATGATAACCTGCAGTTTTACCTGAGATTAAATCCGCAAAGTATCGGCACAGGTGTGAAATGGCTGTTTGAGGACGAAGAGGCACTTTCCTATTATATTATG
>JAFLUB010000082.1 GCA_022509025.1 Oscillospiraceae bacterium
GATGATGTTCTTCTCAGCTACGGAAGACATATAAAGGATCATTTGGATCCGGAACGGTGCATAGCGTCACATCTTGACGGAACGGATATTTTCTATCTCGGGTTCAAGGTAAAAAAAGGAGACAGAAGTTTAATTCAAAAATATAACAGTGAAAATATTTATTTCTGCGAAGTTCAGAATGACAAATATAACGGCGCAAAGCTTGTGCTGAGAACCGGTGTTTACTTCATCAAACAGGACGAGGATGGAGGATACGGTTTTGACTGTGCCGCGCTGGCAAAGAAATACATTAAAAATCGTAACAGAACATTTTTTGTTCCTTACGGAAATGAAATGGAAATGCTTTAAGATTTAAAGAGACCCGGGCAAAACATCTTGCCCGGGTCTCTTACTGTAAAGAAAAGGAGTTTCTTCAATCATTCTTTAATTCCCTGATTTCAATTTCATCGTCAAGGAAACAAAAGCCCTGATAGCCTTTTGCATGAATTTTATCAAGGAATTTTGAAAGCTTCTTAGGCTTTTCGTAAATCACTACATCATAATCATTTCTGAGTTTCTCAGCAGTTTTTATAGCTTGCACCGTATCAGCTTTATCGTGTAAAAGCGCTATTTTTTTCTTGGTTCCCGGAATAGTGTACTCTTCCTCGGAAAGCATAGCGAAAATCCTCTCAAAGCCTATCGAGAATCCTACGGCAGGGACATTCTCGCCCGTGAACTTGCCTATTAAGTTATCATATCTGCCGCCGCCGGCGATAGAGCCTTTGAAGTTGCTGCTTACTATCTCAAAAACAGTTCCTGTATAATATCCCTGTCCTCTTACAAGAGATATATCAAATACTATATTGTAGTCACCGTCTGAAAGTTCATTAACGGCGTTAATTATATTTTCTATGTTTTCCGCTGCGCCGCTGCATAAGCTCTTGACGCTGTCAAGCGTGAGCGGTTTTACTATTATTTCTTTGAAATTACTTATTGCCTCAGTGTCAAACCCCTTATCGGTAAGCTCCGCCGTAACACCGTCAACTCCGATTTTATCCAGTTTATCAAAAGTTATGCTGACGCTGTCAAGCTCATCCTCTTTAAATCCCGCGCCAAGAAGGATTGATTTTAAAATCCCCCTATCGTTTATCTTTACGGTGAAATCCTTTATACCAATCGCCAAAAGCGCTTTTGCGGTCGTGTGAATAAGCTCAATTTCCGCGCTTATCGATGATGAACCCAGTATGTCTATATCGCACTGCACAAATTCGCGCAGTCTTCCCTTCTGAGGTCTTTCAGCGCGGTAAACTCTGTCTATCTGTATACATTTAGCCGGAAGAACCAGCTTTTCCCTGTTATTGGCATAATATCTTGAAAGCGGCAAAGTGAGATCATATCTGAGTCCCATATCGCACAAATCATCCATGTTGCCGCCTGAAAGCGCCTTCTGAAGCTTATCGCCGCGCTTTAATATTTTAAAAATAAGGTTCAGATTTTCGCCGCCGTCACTTTTATCAAGATTTTCTTTATCCTCGATAGCGGGTGTCATAATACGCTCAAACCCCGCCTCGGTGTATGTTCCGAGTATTTTATTCTGCAAATAATCTCTTAACCTTGCCTCCTCAGGGAGGTAATCGTTAGTTCCTTTTACTGTTGTGGTTTTCATTTATTTTCTCCTTTTTTTCTCAGACATTTTCATCATAAGCTCATAAATTTTCTCTAAAGCGTCAGTTTTGGCAAGCTTTTCAAGGTTTTGAGACATGGTTTTCAGCGTCTCTTTATCTTCGGCTAATGTCATTATTTTTTCATAAAGAGCGTCAGCCGACAATTCACTTTCCACCAATACATGCGCCGCGCCGGCGCGTTCGAATTCACGCGCGTTCTGCTCCTGATGATT
>JAFLUB010000083.1 GCA_022509025.1 Oscillospiraceae bacterium
AGGCATAGAAACGAAGAATTTCGCAAAATATTGCGAAATTCCACATTAAGAACTATTTAAAATAATCTAAAAATTCAGGCTTTATGCTGATTCAATGCCTTTCTATGGTCTGCGCTAAATCGGGCAGACCCTTTTTACTTATTTATAACCTCGCCGATATTATTTATCTGGATGGAAATAGTTCCGTCCTCGTTATTGATGAACTCGATATATTCGCTGTTCTGATAGTATTCGGCGGGGAAGATAAGCTCGACGCCGATATCGGTCACAATTTTGACGTTTGATGAAAGCTTCTTTGTGACATAGCTGTTCACCTCGACTTTTTGCGGCACATTCGCCTTTTCGACCTTCTGCAAAAATTCATCACGCATTCCAGGTCTGCCGTCGAATATTTTCTCAGCGACTTTTTCCGTTTCTATGTATTCATTTTCTTTTTCTTCAACATTTTCCGTAATATATTCCTTCATTTTAGACAGCGTTTCAATTGGATCGCCGCCGTTCTCCTCCGTAACCTTTTTCGCTATCCTCTTAACCGCGTTAACCGACTCGCGCGACGATATATCATATATACATTCAAGCAGAATGTCGGCAATAAGGTCGGTGGTTTCGCCGTCTATATTACGGTTTTTGCCTTTGTACTTGATTGAAAAATTACTGAGATTTATAAACGCACATTCGCTTATCTTCTGCGTGGTTGTCGGAAGAATAGCGTAGTGGTTGATAATCTGATTTTTAACTCTGCCCTCATCCTGCATAACCTGATGCGTATATCCAATCTTGTTGTCGCATTTAAGCACGGCAAGAATAGGAATTTCGTTTATTATACAGTCGCACACAATCAAATCCGAAGAATCCGGTTTATCAGACTGGCTTATCCCCTCGTACATCCTTTTTGCAATAAATTGTGACAGGGCATTAAATCTGTTCCCTTCATCTTTCAAATATTCTGTAAGCTGATATTTAAAGCCGCTGTTATCAGAAAATTCGCCTGTCCTGAGACTTGCGTCCTCAAATATTTTCTCTATATGCTTCGTAATAAAGCTGTTTATACTTGCGTCAGTAATGTCAAGCTCTTCATCTGAATAAACGCTGACCCCCGAATTTGCGTCCAGTATATGAAGTATCGCTCTTTTCAGTGATGCTATCATTCTTTTATCCGCCTTTCATTTTTCTGAGAATATTTTATCACAAATTTCAGAAATTGTAAACATTGACAAACTCAATAGTAAAAGTTATACTTTAATTAATATTATAAAAGGCGGTAGGGGATATGGAAATATATAAAGACAGAAATGCTGACATAGAGAAAAGAGTTGAAGATTTGCTTTCACGCATGATTGTTGAGGAAAAAGTGGGGCAGATGCTTCAGATAAGCTATAACATGGTAAGCGAGGAAGATTATGAGAAATATAAAAATATGGGTATCGGCTCATTTCTCCATTGTTTAGGAGAAGAGGTTCAAGATATACGCGAAAAATCCGTAAGCACGCGTCTTGGAATACCTCCGATATTCGGTATAGACGCGATTCACGGTCATGCGCTCTGTAACGGAGCCACTGTTTTTCCGTCTCAGCTTGCTATGTCTTGTAGCTTTAACCGTGACCTGATAAAAGAAATGGGACGCGTAACAGCGCGTGAGGTATGCGCGGACGGTCTGGACTGGACATTTTCCCCTGTTCTTTGTATCGGGCGTGATTTGAGATGGGGAAGAGTAGACGAAACATTTGGCGAGGACAGCATG
>JAFLUB010000084.1 GCA_022509025.1 Oscillospiraceae bacterium
GTAAATCAACAGGCGAATCACCGCAAAATAGGCCTAATTTCAATATATTCCCAATCAATGAGAGCACAGTCGTTTTATCTGCATAAAGAGTCTGTATGACCTCTCTTTTCATTTTGCTTCCACTAGGTTATAGCTAAATTGATTGAATAAGTATATCTATAATGTTTTAATTTGTTAATACTTCTCTGTAAATATTAAAGTAAATTTTTTTCTATATCCTGTAGTTCTATTATCATTTTTTACACATTTTTTAGGACTTTCAAAAACTTTGTGATGCGATATTTTTTTGCATTATAGCACAACGCATGATTTTTGTGAATTTTCTGTTTTTTTTTAGAATTCATACTATCGTGGCCTGTATACGCTTCCTTATTTTTTCCGGAAGCTCGTCTATATTTTCATAGACAATGGTATTTACTTGCGCAACATCAAAATGCAAGCCATTATCTAATTCATCTTTTTTGCAAATATGTATCACTTCTTTGCCAAGCCCCAAGGCGTAGCCCGCCTCATAATACGCCCCGTTGTTATGATGGGTCAATTCTGCAATCACGAATTTGCTGTTGCGTATCTCATACAGCATCTCAGGAACAATCTGATGATTATGCTCGATTTCGTCCATAATGCGGACGTTATAGCCTTCCAAGCCCTCTTTTATCTTTTTGCGTAATTCCTCTGTTTCTTTGCCGAATTTCATGGCGACAAAGACATTTTTGTTGTTCACTTGCTGTTTTTGTAAATCATATATTTTTTGCCAGGCAATATCTGTCAAAATAAGCTGCATATAACCGCGCGAACATATTCCTTTAAATGTGGGTTGCAGAGCTTCGTATATAAAAGCGTTTTTTAATAAATAGTTCCTAATAAAACCAAATTCCTTATCGCAATCAGCGTTATCAGAGAATCTATTTTGCATGAAAAACAACAATTCTATCTCATTAACATTGACAGTAACTTCTTCACCCATATAGGACGACTTATCTGCTAACGACAACAGAATTTGATTTATCTTTTCATTGAAATTTTTCGGATACCAGTTCTCCACCATTTCAGGCGTAAGATTATAAACGTCCACAAATTTATCAGTTATAAACTTATTATATCTCTCCCTGTCCAACAACACCGTGCGTTTATCTGTCGGATGATAGAATAAATAACTCCTTAATTTCTTGGCATCATATTCTTTTGACACGCTATTGTAGCCGAAGCCATCGTCCAAAGCGAAGAACTTTCCGCAGTCAGGACACTCATAGTATTTTATATTATGGTTTCCACTATCAATGTCGATATGTTCCATGCCACAAACAGGGCATTTATTTTTGCCGTCATTATATGTGCTCATTCACATCACCCTCCGCACCGTGCAGGGGCTGTACGTGGCGAAAATCTGCTCGAAGTTGGTGATGAGGCTGTCGCCGTCGCTTGTGCCGGATGGGTCGCGCATGACGAAGTAATGCGGCTTTTGCCTGGCGATTTCCGTGACGGCGGCCTCGTCCACGCCGCTGTCAAAGCAGGCAATCAGGTAACCGTCCGCCACGTCAAAGGCTTTCTTTCCGGCGATGGTCGTCTCCTCGATTCTGCTTGAAAGCAGGATGCCCAAATCCAGCATGACCTGGAACAGCAGGTCCTCCGGCGTTCTGTCCTCCTTGATGT
>JAFLUB010000085.1 GCA_022509025.1 Oscillospiraceae bacterium
TGTTTTTTACTATGTAATCTTGCCTTTAATTGGTGTTCATATGACATCGGTAACTGTTGCAATTTGCGTATTCGGACTTAACAGCGGTGCATATATTTCAGAAATTATGCGAAGCGGTATATTGTCAGTTGATTCAGGTCAGATGGAAGGCGGACGCTCTGTAGGCTTAAGCTACGGCACAACTATGATGAAAATTATAATGCCTCAGGCTGTAAAGAATATTCTGCCTACTCTTGGAAACGAGTTCATTTCTCTTATCAAGGAAACGTCTGTAGTCAGCTTCGTAGGTGCAACAGACCTTTACGTTGCATTTAACCGTATCGGTTCTAACAGCTATGAATTTATGGTGCCTTATCTTGTTATGGCAATGATTTATATTGTTATTGTCGTTGTAATTTCATTGCTTATTAAGCTTATGGAAAGGAGCCTGAGAAAAAGTGATAAAAGTTTGTAATCTTCAAAAAAGCTTTGGTGCAAACCATGTGCTTAAAGGAATTGACTATGAAATAAAGCAAGGAGAAAAAATAGTAATTGTTGGTCCGTCAGGTTCCGGAAAATCTACCTTCCTCAGATGTCTTAATCTCCTTGAACAGCCGACAGGCGGTGAAATTTACTTTGAAGGACAATGCATTACAGATAAAAAATGCAATGTCAATAAGGTAAGAGAAAATATGGGAATGGTGTTCCAACATTTCAACCTTTTTAATAATCTTACTATACTTGACAATATTACGCTTGCACCAAGAAAGCTGAAAAAAATCAGTAAAGATGACGCAGAAAAGAACGCAATAGAGCTTCTTAAAAAGGTTGGTTTAGAAGATAAAGCAAACGCTTATCCGTCGCAGCTTTCAGGCGGACAGAAGCAGAGAGTTGCAATAGTGCGCTCACTTGCTATGAATCCTGACGTAATGCTCTTTGACGAGCCTACATCCGCACTCGACCCCGAAATGGTCGGAGAGGTTTTACAGGTTATGAAGGAGCTTGCCGAGCAGGGTATGACAATGGTTGTAGTAACTCACGAAATGGGATTCGCACGTGAGGTTGCCGATAGAGTAATCTTTATGGATCAGGGATATATAATTGAGGAAGATACCCCTGAAAAAATCTTCAACGAGCCAAAGGACGAACGCTTACAGCAGTTCCTTAAGGCAGTATTATAAAGCAAAAAATGCGAGAACTTCAAGGGACGCCCTGCATAACGATGTGGTCATCGTTCCCTACTGGAAATCCATTCAATACAATTTTTTTAAGTCTGTGACATATGTGTCGCAGCGTGTTGAAAAAGTTAAATAATACGCTGGCAGGTTTCGAGAAACGGAGCTGAATTATTCATTTGGCAATTCGTAGGCGTACATAGGTACGGTAGAATTGACAAAGGGATAAAACGCCAAACGCCGCTTGAATTCGATGTTCAAGCGGCGTTTATATGTTATTGGGGTCAAAAATCCCTCCACCGCGCCTATCGCGGTCCCCTCCCTTTAACAAGGGAAGCATAAAACTAAATATCTATTTGGCGTGTTTCAGCCGGTTTATCGACAGCCTGACGGCATAGGGTATCCCCTATGTCGTAATTTTTTTATACATCCATATATGGGGACAGCTTTCATCGTAGTCCACTTCCCCATATGGTA
>JAFLUB010000009.1 GCA_022509025.1 Oscillospiraceae bacterium
TTGCCGCACGAATACGCTTTTTTCTAAGGCGTTCGCGGCGGCGGCGCTCACGGCGTCTTAATTCAAAATCAGATGGTGATGTCATACTAATCCCCCCTAAAATACTTATATAGTATTATTATATACCAAAAGAAAATAAAATTCAACATTATTCTTAGAAAAATAAAAAAAATCGACAAAAACAAACATCATGAAAGGAAAGGTGAAAGATTATGAAGAAAGTAATTGTGACAGTAATGTGCGCAGCGTTTTTGCTTACCGGATGCGGCAGGACAGAAGAAAGTATAAGCGTCTATGAAACGCAGGAGAAACTTCCGTATGAACAGCTCAGCGGTGAAGGGATAGGATGGGGGTTTGTGCGAAAAAAGGGCGCTCCGCCTGAAGTTCCCGAAAGCCAGCAGGAGGTAATGCGCAAGTATGACTGCTATTACATAGATGAAAATTCAACTAAAACACTTTATCTGACATTTGACGAGGGCTATGAAAACGGTTACACATCGAAGATTCTTGATGTGCTTGAAAAAACACAGACTCCTGCCGCTTTTTTTGTGACAGGACCTTATCTTGAAAATCAACAGGAGCTTATAGAAAGAATGGTCAATAACGGGCATGTTGTCGGAAATCATACAGTTAATCATCTCAATTTACCGAAGCAGTCTGTCGGAACGGTTCAAAAGGAGCTTAGTGAGCTTAATAAAAAATGTGAGGAAATGTATGGAGTGACAATGAAATATATGCGTCCGCCCGAGGGGGAGTACAGTGAGAAGGTGTTGTCTGTTGCTCAGGATATGGGGTATAAAACTGTGTTGTGGAGTTTTGCTTATAAAGATTGGGATATAAATATGCAGAACGGCGCAGACTACGCGTTCTCTCAGGTTACTCCGTATCTGCATGACGGGGCAATAATTCTTTTGCACGCTGTTTCCTCGGATAACGCCGGAGCGCTGGAGGATATTATAAACTATGCGAAAAATGAGGGATATACATTTAAAAGTCTTGATGAATTAGAATAGATTATAAATTGAAATTTGTTGGTGAGCTAAATTATAGTTTGACGGTATGTTGATGGCGTGCGTTAGCCTCTCTGCAACGCGCCTTTGGCACTTTGGAGGGAGGTGGCATTTTAGAGCGACAGCGAAAAAATGACGGAGGCTCACCGTCAAACTACAATTTCTCTATTCTGAAATCAAATGAAAACGAAGTTTTCATTTGTCGTGCGCAGACGTGTAGCGCATATAAAAAAAGGAGCGTCACAGAACGGGTAGAAGCTAAACGGCGGACGGAGTACACAGTGCCTTTATCGCAAAGTGTTAACTCCGAACCCGTTTACATCCTGTGTGGGCTCCAAATTTTTCTTTTCTGAAAGCTTATTTAGCGTAATCAACCGCTCTCGTTTCACGTATCAGACTGACTTTAATCTGACCCGGATACTCAAGTTCGCTTTCTATGCGTTTAACAATATCCTTTGCCACAATAATCATGCCGTCATCCGAAACAACCTCCGGTTTAATCATTATTCTGATTTCGCGGCCTGCCTGGATGGCATAGGATTTTTCAACACCCTCAAAGCTGTTTGAAATTTCTTCGAGTTTCTGTAAACGCTTGATGTAGGTTTCAAGATTTTCACGTCTGGCTCCCGGACGCGCCGCAGATATTGCGTCGGCTGCCTGTACAAGCGAAGCGACAATAGTCTGCGCTTCCACATCGCCGTGATGTGCCATAATGGCGTGTACAACATCTTTGTTTTCACGGTACTTCTTTGCAATATCCGCGCCGATAGTAACGTGTGAGCCTTCGACTTCATGGTCAACTGCCTTGCCGATATCGTGTAAAAGTCCCGCTCTCTTTGCGAGTGCCACATCGACTCCCAGTTCACCGGCCATAACGCCCGCAAGGTGCGAAACCTCAACACTATGCTTTAAGACGTTCTGACCATAACTTGTTCTGAATTTAAGTTTACCAAGCAGCTTGATAAGTTCCGGATGGAGACCGTGTACGCCTGTTTCAAACGTAGCGCTTTCGCCCTCCTGCTTGATAATCGCTTCAACCTCTTTACGAGATTTTTCTACTGTTTCCTCAATACGCGCCGGATGAATACGTCCGTCAACGATAAGCTTCTCAAGTGCCATGCGCGCAATTTCGCGGCGTATCGGATCGAAACTTGAAACTATAACAGCTTCCGGAGTATCGTCAATAATAAGATCGACGCCGGTAAGCGTTTCCAGAGTTCTTATGTTTCTTCCTTCACGTCCGATAATGCGTCCCTTCATTTCATCACTCGGAAGGTTTACAACAGAAACAGTGGTTTCGGCAACGTGGTCCGCGGCAACCTTCTGGATTGAAAGAGATACAATATTCTTTGCGTTTCTCTCCGCGTTCTCTCTTGCCTCTTGCTCAATTTCTTTAACCATGATGGCTGCTTCATGTCTTGTCTGATTTTCGATATCCTTAAGCAGTATAGACTTTGCTTCTTCTGCGGTAAGTCCCGAAATCTTTTCGATAAGAGCCATCTGTTCAGCTTTTATTTCTGCGATTTCCTGTTCTTTAGATTCAAGAGCCTTCAATTTTTGATTGTATGACTGCTCTTTTCTTTCTAAATTGTCTGTCTTTTTGTCTAAATTTTCTTCTTTTTGATTAAGTCTGCGCTCCTGGCGGTTAAGCTCACCTCTGCGCTCCTTAACCTCAGCATCAAAAGCCGCGCGAAGCTTGTGATTCTCCTCCTTTGCTTCAAGGAGCATTTCACGCTTTTTTGCACTGGCGCTTTTTTCCGCTTCGGCAATTATAGACTTCGCCTTTTCCTCGGCGCTGCCGAATTCAGCTTCAGCAATTTTCTTCCTGTGGGCAACACCCATTTTAAAACCGATGATGGTACCCGCAGCGCACAATACGATTGCAATGACTATCATCACAATCAACATTACTGGACTACTAATAAGTAACACCCCCATAAAGTTTATCCAAGACCTGCAACGGGGGACTTTCTTAAAATGACTGCTTCCTATGAAATACTGATGGATAATCTGACCGATTTCGTGCATTTGCAGGTAAAAGCACAATGACGGTTTGTAATCATACGGAGCAGTCCGTTTTAAGACGGCTCCATTTTAAGTATTGGAATTACATATAGAATTTCATATTTACAGAAAACTTTATTTTTAAAGAACATTAAGCATTATATATTTTATACTATTTTTACGAATATGTCAAGGAGTTATTGAGAATGTTACAGTATATATACAATTTTGAAATCATATTTTAATGAAAAAAACGGATAAAATGGTAATTTTTTCGATAAAAAAATAGAAATATCAAAATGCACAAAAAAAATACGTAAAATTTATCTATATATAGTCTTTACTACCAAAAAGAAGTATGCTATAATATTATTAACAATAAATGGCACAGTAGGATTATGTCCTGCCTGTGTAAAAAGAGGAGGGGAATATATGACAAAAGAGGAAACATGGGCGGATATAAGTCGTTTTCAGACATATTTGTTTAACTCAGGCGATAACTTCAAGTCTTATGAAATGCTTGGTTCTCATAAAGTAAAAATAGACGGTAAAACAGGTTGGCGTTTCGCTGTATGGGCGCCTAATGCCGTAAGTGTTCGTCTGGTCGGTGACTTCAACGGTTGGAACGGATACGATAAAACGCTTGAAAGAATAGAAACAAGCGGTGTATGGTACGGCTTTTTTACCGACATAAAGGAAGGGATGCTTTACAAATATGCCATAGAGGCTAATGACGGTCAGACTTACATGAAAGCTGATCCGTATGCCTTTAAAAGCGAGGTTCGTCCGGGCACGGCGTCGGTGGTGAAAGATATTTCCGGTTATAAATGGAGCGATAAAGCGTGGATAAGCGCGAGAGAAAAAGAAAGCACCATGTTTAAGCCTGTTAATATCTACGAGATGCATGTAGGTTCGTGGCGTATCCATGAAGACGGAAGTCTTTATACTTACCGTGAACTTGCGGATGAACTGGTTCCTTATCTCAAAAATATGGGATATACGCATCTTGAAATGATGCCGGTGACAGAATATCCGTTTGACGGCTCGTGGGGCTATCAGGTGACGGGATTTTTCTCGGCGACTACCAGATATGGTGAGAGCGAGGATTTGAAGTATTTCATTGATAAATGCCACAAGAACGGAATAGGCGTTATAATGGACTGGGTTCCGGCGCACTTCCCGCGTGATGCGCACGGACTAAGAATGTTTGACGGAACACCAACATATGAGTATGCAGACCCGAGAATGGGAGAACATAAGGATTGGGGAACAATGGTGTTTGATTATTCCAAGAGTGAGGTAATCTCATTCCTCACGTCTTCAGCTTACTTCTGGGCTGAGGAATATCATATCGACGGAATAAGAGTTGACGCTGTTTCATCAATGCTTTACCGCGATTATTCGCGTAACGACGGAGAATGGATTCCAAATCAGTACGGCGGTAACGGAAATCTCGAAGCGGTTGATTTCTTGAGAAAGCTCAATAAAATACTCGGTACGGAATTTCCGAACTTCATGATGATTGCTGAGGAAAGCACGGCATGGCCGCTTGTAACGGCACCGCCTGAAAATGACGGATTGGGCTTTAATTACAAGTGGAACATGGGTTGGATGAACGATACATTGCGCTATATGTCAATGGATCCGTATTTCCGCAAGGATAATCACGGACTTCTGACGTTTATAATGATGTACGCGTACAGCGAGAATTTCATCCTTCCGCTTTCGCATGACGAGGTTGTGCATGGTAAGCATTCGCTTATAGACAAGATGTTTGGCAGTTACGACGATAAGTTCAATGCCTATAAAGCGCTTCTGGGATATTTCATGACAATGCCCGGTAAAAAGATGATGTTTATGGGCGGAGAGTTTGGTCAGTTCCTTGAATGGCGTTATGATGATCAGCTCGAATGGAATCTGTTGGATATAGAAAAGCATAAGAAGCTGCATCAGTACACAAAGGATTTAAACCACTTCTATCTTGAAAACAAAGCGCTTTGGGAAAACGAGAACAGTTGGGACGGATTCAGATGGGTAAATGAGGCGGACAACGAAAACTCCGTGATTTCATATATAAGACGAGGAAAGAATGTTGCGGATAATGTTGTGGTTGTAGCCAACTTCACACCTGTGTCGAGACCGATATATAAAATAGGTGTTCCCGTTGCAGGTAATTATGAGGTTGTATTCCATTCAGACGCGTCCAAATACGGCGGTTCCAAGCGAACAACCAAGAAGACATACAAGGCTATGCCAATGCAGTATTCGGATATGATGTACACCATCGAGATTGAGGTGGAAGGCAACTCAGTAATGTTTTTAAAGAAAAAGCCGGACGCTAAAAAAAGCGCCGCAAAACCAAAGACGTCAGATGCAAAGAAAACAACAGCTGCGTCGAAGAAGCCCGCTTCTAAAAAAGCTGCGGCAAAAAATTAAGTAACTAAATTACCGATGATACAGGTAAGAAAAAAATAATATAGGGAGATGATTTTATGGTATCAAAAGATTGCGTTGCAATGATACTTGCAGGCGGTCAGGGTTCGAGACTCGGCGCGCTCACGAAGAACGTTGCAAAACCGGCAGTTCCGTTCGGCGGTAAATACAGAATTATAGATTTTCCGCTTTCGAATTGTGTACATTCCGGTATAGACACTGTGGGAGTACTTACACAGTACCAGCCGCTCGAACTAAACAGATATATAGGTAACGGCAATCCTTGGGATCTTGACAGGAGCCATGGAGGAGTTTACGTGCTTCCGCCGTATCAGAGCGCGCAGACAGGCGAATGGTACAAGGGAACAGCGAACGCTATATATCAGAACATCAGTTTTCTTGAGGGCTTCAATCCGAAGCATGTGCTTATCCTTTCGGGTGACCACATTTATAAGATGCACTACGGTGAGATGCTCAAAGCTCATAAGGAAAGCGGCGCGGCTGCGACAATCGCGGTAATGCCTGTTCCGTGGGAAGAGGCAAGCCGTTTCGGTATTATGAATGTTGACGATGAAGGCACAATCGTTGAATTCGAAGAAAAGCCGGCTGAGCCTAAGAGTAATCTTGCGTCGATGGGTATTTATATATTCAGCTATGACGCATTGAAGAGATATCTGACGGACGATGAGCATGACCCGACATCTGATAACGACTTCGGCAAGAACATCATTCCGAAGATGCTCTCAAACGGTGAGAAGATGATAAGCTATCGTTTTGAAGGATACTGGAAAGACGTTGGAACAATCCAGAGCCTTTGGGAGGCTAATATGGACTTGCTTGACGAGCCTCCGAAGTTTGACCTTAATGACAGACATTGGAGCATCTATTCAAGAAACCTTGCGCTTGCTCCTCATTATATCGGAACCAACGCTAAAATAACAAGCTCAACTGTGACTGAGGGCTGTCATATTGACGGTGAGATAGAGCATTCCGTAATATTCGGCGGAGTTGAGCTTGGCGAAGGCAGTATAATTAAAGACTCGGTAATCATGCCGGGCGCTAAGATAGGTAAGAACGTGGTTGTTCAGAATGCAGTTGTCGGAGCAGATGCTGTTATAGGCGACAATGCGAAGGTCGGTGTAAACTCTTCGAGTGACAACAAGAACGCGTCTAAATTATGTACCAATGACCTTGTACTTATCGAAGGCGGCGCTGAAGTCGGCGCTAATGAAGATATCTACACTGGCAGTATGGTGGAAGTATAAGAAAGGAGATATAGCCAATGAGAAGAGATACTATGGGCATTATTCTGACTAACAACGACAGAATACCGCCTATCACTGATATTAGAGCGAACAGCGCGCTTCCTTTTGCGGGAAGATACAGAATAATCGATTTCGTTCTTTCAAATATGGCAAATGCGGGTATAACAAATATCGGCGTTGCGACTGAGTCAAATTACTCGTCACTGATGGATCACATTAAATCCGGTAAGCCATGGGATTTAGACAGAAAGAACTGGGGACTTAACATTCTGCCCCCGAGTCTTGAAAAGATGTCGTACGGCGCTATAAAGGGTAATATTGATATGCTTGCAGGTATAAGTGACTTCATTCAGAGAAGTCCGCAGACCTATGTTATCCTTTCGCTCGGAAACAGTATTTACAATATTGATTTTGCAGATGTGGTAAAACAGCATATCGACAGTCAGGCTGATATCACAATCCTCTATAAGGATATGAGAGGCGTTGAGGAAAGAGAGCTTTCAAGATTTACAATGATTGAGCTTGACGAGAAAAAGCGCGTTACTGATATCGAGGTTCAGCCGTATTATCCGAAAACCGCTACAGCGAGCATGGATGTATACATTATGGAAAAGGCGCTTCTTGAGAGTATTGTTGACGAGTGCAGCGCAAGAGGTGACAGAGACTTCGTTAAGGATGCTCTTGTAAAGAAGATGCAGGGTCTGCGCATATACGGTTATGAGTATATGGGTTATACTGATAAGATTGACTCCCTGAAGTCATATTACAGAAATAACATGAACTTCCTTGACAAGGATATCAGAGAGGAACTCTTTAATCCTGCAAATCCGATTTATACAAAGACAAAGGACCAGTCACCGACCAGATACGGAAGCGAAGCGGTAGTTCAGAACAGCTTCATCTCCGACGGTTGTTCGATTGAGGGTACTGTTATAAACTGTGTTCTTTCACGAGGCGTAAAGGTTAAGAAGGGCGCTGTGATAAAGAACTCGATTATAATGCAGGATTCTGTCATAGAGGAAAATGCAGAACTGAGCCATGTCGTATTTGACAAGGAGGTTTATATAACCAAGGGAAGAAAGCTTATAGGTCAGGAAAGCTATCCTCTGGCAATATCAAAGGGTACAAGAATTTAAGGATAAATACATAATAGGACTGCCTCTTTTTGCAGGCAGCCCTGTTAAATTTAACGTATTTTTATTCTTAAAGTTGACAAAAACAGAAGTTTAGTGTAATATTATTGAGAATATGGAGAAAGGAAAAATTATGAAAGTTTTATTTGCTACTTCAGAGGCTGCTCCTTTTGTTAAAACAGGAGGCTTAGGTGATGTGGCAGGTTCTCTTCCTGCAACGCTTCGCGAAAAAGGTGTTGACGCAAGAGTTATTCTGCCGCTTTACAACTGTATACCGCAGGAATACAAGGATAAGATGAAGTATATCGACCATATCTATATTGATATGGCATGGAGAAAGCAGTACGCCGGCGTATTTGAGCTGGAGCATAACGGCTGTATTTTCTATTTTGTGGATAATAAGTTCTACTTCAATGGCGATAAGCCATATGACTTTATCCATCTTGACTGTGAGAAGTTTATATTCTTCTCAAAGGCTGTTTTATCACTCCTGCCGACACTGGATTTCCGTCCTGACGTTATAAACTGTAACGACTGGCAGACAGGTCCGATACCTGTGTTCCTTGATACTTTCCAGGATAATCCGTTCTACCAAGGCATAAAAACGGTTATGACTATCCATAACCTTAAATTCCAGGGAAGATGGGATTTCCAAAAGATTAAGGATGTAATGGGAATCAGTGACTACTACTTCACTCCCGATAAGCTTGAGTACTACAAAGATGCCAACCTTTTAAAGGGCGGTATGGTTTATGCAAATAAGATTTCAACAGTAAGCTCAACTTACGCGGGTGAAATCATGTCTGAGGAATACGGCGAAGGACTTCATAACCTTCTTTCCGCAAGATACAATGATGTTTGTGGTATCGTGAACGGAATATCATATACCGACTGGAATCCTCAGACGGATAAGATGATTTATAAGAATTATACAGCGAAAACCGTTCATAAGAATAAGGCAGAGAATAAGGCTAAGCTGCAGGAGGAACTGGGACTCCCGGTAGATCCTGATAAAATGCTGGTCGGCGTTGTTTCGCGTCTTACAGACCAGAAGGGCTTTGACCTTGTAGCTTATAAGATGGAGGAATTATGCGCCGGCGGAATGCAGGTAGTTGTTCTCGGAACAGGCGATGAAAAATATGAAAACCTGTTCAGACACTACGCATGGAAATATCCCGACCGTTTCTCGGCTCAGATTTATTTCTCAAATGAGATGTCACATAAGATTTACGCAGCTTGCGACGCGTTCCTTATGCCGTCGCGTTTTGAGCCGTGCGGACTGTCACAGCTTATCAGCCTGAGATACGGAACAGTGCCGATTGTTCGCGAAACAGGCGGACTTAAGGATACCGTAATGCCGTATAATGAGTATACAGGCGAGGGAACAGGCTTCTCATTCGCTAACTATAACGCTGATGAAATGATGAAGATTATATGGTATGCGATGGATATCTATTATAACAGAAAAGATGAATGGAATAATATAATAGATAACGGCATGGCTGTGGATTATTCATGGAATGTATCTGCTGATAAGTATATCAATATGTATCAGGAGCTTACAGGTATATATGATTTACCTGAAAAAACCGACGCGCCTGTAAAAAAGACAACAAGAAAAAAGGCGGCAAAGCCTAAGAAGGACACTTTTGAAGAAACGATTAAGGCTGATGTTGAAAAGGCAACTGCCGCTATCGTAGAGGGCGCTAAAGAACCTGAAATTATAAAGGTGGAAAATCCTTTTGGCGAGGAAAAGAAGGCCCCAAAGCCTAAAACCTCATCGGCGAAAAAGACAACAGCAAAGAAAACAACCGCTTCCAAAACAGGAACGGCTAAAAAGAGCGCGGCTAAAACAACCGCGTCCAAAACTACGAAGAAAACGTCGAAAGACAGTAAATCTTCGTAAAGTAAGAATATTAAAGGGGATGTAGAAAAACATGGCACAAGCTAAAACATCATCGAAGCCGGCAGCTTCGGGACTTACAGCCGCTGAAGAAGCGCTTAAGAACGAAATTATAGGCAAGGTAAGAAGACATTTCGGAAAGGGCATGGATGATGCCACTCCGAATATGATTTATACCGCGTGCGCCTTGACCGTCCGCGACCAGATTATGGAGCAGTGGTCGAAGTCACACAAAGTAGTAAGAGACAAGGGTTCAAAAAAGCTTTATTACCTTTCCTTTGAGTTCCTCATGGGCAGACTTTTAAGCACAAATATTCTGAACCTGATGCAGACAAAGGAATACAAGAACGTGCTTGCCGACCTCGGCTACACGTTTGATGGTGTTGCTGAAATGGAGAACGACGCGGGACTCGGTAACGGGGGCTTGGGCAGACTTGCCGCTTGCTTTATCGACTCGCTAACTACACTTGATTTGCCGGCTTACGGCTGTTCAATCCGTTACGAGCATGGTCTTTTCCGTCAGAAGATAGTTGAAGGCTATCAGACGGAGCTTCCGGACTCATGGCTTGAAAACGGTAACGCGTGGGAAATCGCGCGTCCAGAGGAGGCTGTAAAGGTAACCTTCGGCGGCAGTGTTGAGACTGTATGGAACGATGGTAAGGCTGAGATTAAGTATCATAACGCGAATACGATTCTCGCTGTTCCGTATGACGTTCCGTTGGTAGGCTACGATTCAAAGATTGTAAACAAGCTGAGACTTTGGGGCGCGTCTGTGCCGAATGATTACGACTTTGTAAACTACAATCAGGATACATTTAACCGCGTAATGGAAGCTAAGGATATAGCGCGCAGAATATCCGGTATTCTTTACCCCGATGACACAACCGACGAGGGTAAGAGATTAAGACTCAGCCAGCAGTACTTCCTTGTATCTGCTACAATGCAGTGGATTTTAAGAGAGTTCGAGGAAAGAAACGGCGCTGACTGGGCAAAGCTCCCGGACAAGGTGGTAATTCACATAAACGATACTCACCCGACTCTGGCAATACCCGAAATGATGCGTCTGTTAATGGACGAAAAAGGTCTTGGTTGGGACGAAGCGTGGGAGATTGTAACTCACGTATTCGCATATACGAACCACACCGTAATGAGCGAAGCGCTTGAAAAGTGGAACGAGGGTATGTTCCGCGGTCTTATGCCGAGAATATATGAGATAGTTGCGGAAATCAACCGCCGTCTCATGGAGAAGCTTAATGCGGTATACGGCGGCGATCAGGGTAAGCTTGACTGGATGGCTGTTATTTCAAACGGACAGGTAAACATGGCGAACCTCTGTCTTGCAAGCTGCTTTGCGGTAAACGGCGTTTCACAGCTTCATACGCAGATACTTAAAGACGATATTTTCCATGATTACTATGTGCTTGATCCGGATCGTTTCCACGCGATAACGAACGGTATCACGTTCAGAAGATGGATAGCTAACTGCAACGGAGAGCTTACAAAGCTTATCGACTCAAAGATTGGTAAGGGCTGGCTCAAGGACGCTGACAAGCTCGCAGGTCTTGCTAAGTACGCTAAGGATAAGGAATTCCAGAAGAAGTTTGACAAGATTAAGAGAGACAACAAGGTTGCTCTTGCTGAATATATTAAGGAGCATAACGGCGTTGAGGTTGACCCCGATTCTATCTTTGACGTACAGTGTAAGCGACTTCATGAGTACAAGCGTCAGATGATGAACGTGCTTCATATAATCGCGGAGTATAACAAGATGCTTGAGGATTCAAAATACTTAGAGGACTTCTATCCCAAGACATACATCTTCGGCGCGAAGGCGGCTCCGGGTTATGTAAGAGCTAAGAATATCATAAAGCTCATCAACTCAATTGCTGACATCATCAACAACGACAAGCGCATTAAGGATAAGATAAAGGTTGTATTTATCGAGAACTACGGTGTATCAATCGCGGAGAAAATCGTTACTGCGGCGGACGTTTCAGAGCAGATTTCAACAGCCGGCAAGGAGGCTTCCGGTACGGGCTGCATGAAGTTCATGCTTAACGGCGCTCTTACCATAGGAACACTCGACGGCGCGAACGTTGAAATGGCTGAAAAGGTAGGCAAGGATAACATCTACATCTTCGGTTTGAAGGACGACGAGGTTGCGGCAAGACTGAAGTACCCCGGCAGCGATGAGGTAAAGCATATTTACTCAACAAATTCATCACTTCGCCGTGCTCTGGAAATGCTCATAGACGGCAGCATTATCCCGGGTAACACAACGATATTCAGTGACCTTTATAACACGCTCTTGTTCGGTGATTACGGTTATCCCGACACATACATGGTACTGCGTGACTTTGAGGATTATATGAAAACTCAGGAGATAATCTCCGAGGATTACAGAAACAGAGAAAAGTGGCTTGAAATGGCGATAATGAATACGGCTATGTCGGGCTTCTTCTCCAGTGACCGTACCATTAATGAGTACAACGATCAGATTTGGCACTTGAAGCCTATAAAATAATTTAGAAATATGGTCGGACTTCGACAAATTAGGTCAGATTTTACGAAAATAAGCCTGTAGACGTACGTAGGTACGGTAGGGCTTATTTTCGTGAAAAGCTCACAACAGCGCCGTTTTCAATAAACGTCGCTGTTGAAATTTTTTATAATGCAAAATAGATGGTTAATAAAACATTTAATATTGCGCGGTCTGAGCAATTTGTCGGCAGTCCGGGAAGTGACATAATAAGTCACTTCCTTTAGTTAAACAGGGGGACATTTATGGATATAGAGCATAATTCAAGAGAATATTTTTACAGATTTCCGTTTGGCGCGGTTAAATGCGGTACCGATATAAGGTTTCGTCTTTCCGTATCTGAAGTAGGAATACCGTCTGCGGTGCGTATTGTTATGAGAGAGGACGGAAAAGAAGAAATACGTAAGGATATGCCGTATATCTTTGACATGAGCGGTCATTGTATATACTCAACAAGCGTAAAAATGCCTGAAAAACCCGGACTTGTATGGTATTATTTTGAGCTTGAAACAGAGCGTGGTATGGTATATTACGGAAATAATTCTCAGAATCTCGGCGGAATAGGCGAGATGAGCTTTAACCCGCCAAGTCACTCATATCAGGTAACTGTTTATGATAAGGATTATAAGACTCCTGACTGGTTCAAGACAGGTGTGGCGTATCAGATTTTCGTTGACAGATTCTACAATGGAAACGAGGACGGTTCTTTCTTAGGTGACAGAACAGACATAATAAAGCGCGGCTGGGATGAACAGCCTTTCTATAAGGCTGAGCAGTTCGGCGGCGAGTATAAGGCGAATGACTTCTTCGGCGGAAATCTCAAAGGTGTTATCAAAAAGCTGCCTTACCTGAAGGATTTGGGAATATCTGTTATATATCTCAATCCTATTTTCAAGGCGTATTCAAATCATAAATACGATACGGGCGACTATGAAATGATTGATCCTATGTTCGGCGATGAAGAAACATTCAAGGAGCTTTGCGATACTGCGAAGAGCATGGGAATACGCATCATTCTTGACGGCGTATTTAATCATACAGGCAGTAACAGTAAGTACTTCAATAAAGACGGCGAGTATGACAGCGTAGGCGCGTATCAGTCGCAGGATTCTCCGTATTACTCATGGTTCCGCTTCATGGAATGGCCGAATATATATGAATCATGGTGGGGAATGACAACTCTGCCGCAGGTTGAGGAGCACAGCGAAGAATACCGCAAGTATCTCCTTTCAGGCGAAGATGCGATTGTAAAGAAATGGATAAGAAACGGCGCGTCAGGCTGGCGTCTTGATGTGGTTGACGAACTTCCCGGATTTTTTGTAAAAGAGCTGAGAGAAGGCGTAAAGAGTGTTGATGAAAATGCTGTAATTATCGGCGAGGTCTGGGAGGACGCTTCCAATAAGAGCGCATACAGTGAACGCCGTGAATATTTCCTGGGTAAAGAGCTTGATTCTGTAATGAACTACCCTATGCGTAATGCCCTTATAGACGCAGTAAGCGGAAAAATTGATGCGGAAGAATTTAATGCGCGTCTTATGAGTATAAAGGAAAACTATCCGGTGCCGGCATATCATTCGCTTCTCAATATGGTCACGAGCCATGACGTTGAGCGTATTATGACTATTATGGGCGATGCGCCTTCAAGACATGACGTTTCAAAAGATTATCAGGCGCAGTTCAAACTTGACGGTTACGCGCTGGAACTCGCAAAGGAAAGAGCCACACTTGTTTTAGGTCTGCAAATGACTCTGCCCGGAGTTCCGTGTATCTTCTACGGTGACGAGATAGGTATGCAGGGCTACGGCGACCCGTTCTGCCGCCAGACGTTCCCGTGGGATAAAATTGACGAGATTGACGTTGACGGACGTGTACGTGATCGTTACAGAAAGATGATTATGCTCAGGAACATGTCAAAGGCATTCTCCATAGGCGAGTTTGACTGTGTATATAAATTAGGTCATGTCTATGGCTTTCTCCGTTCCTATGGCGATGAACAGTATCTTGTAATGGCGAACATGGGTACGAGTGAGGAAAGAGCGCGAGTAGACGTTGCCAGATTCGGTATAACAAAAATGACCTGCATAACTGAGGATGTTGAAACAAAGGAATCTCCTGACGGTATACATTATATTGATATGCAAAGACTCTGGATAAAAGTTTATAAAGCTGAAAATGACAAAAATCTCCAGACTATATAGAAAACAATGACTTATTTGGAGGCGGATATGTTCTCTACCACGCTTTTGATAGCAGCTGCCATAATCATGATATGTGTGGCGGGAAACAAGATTTTTAATAAAATCGGCATACCTGTTCTTCTTGTTTTCATTGGATTAGGTATGCTGTTCGGCTCAGACGGAATAATGAAAATTCCGTTTGAGGACTACGGCTTTGCTGAAAAAATATGCAATGTCGCGCTGATATTCATCATGTTTTACGGAGGCTTCGGTACAAACATGAAGGAAGCACGGCCTGTCGCAGCAAAGGCGATATTGCTCTCGTCCGCGGGAGTCATTCTCACAGCCGCGTTGACGACAGTGTTCTGCTTCTTTGTGCTTAGAATGAACCTTATGGAAAGTATGCTTATCGGTTCTGTATTAAGCTCTACCGACGCCGCATCGGTTTTCTCTGTGTTGCGTTCAAAAAATCTGAATTTGAAGTATAACACTGCATCAATGCTGGAAATGGAGAGCGGAAGTAACGACCCGTTCTCGTATATGCTGACAATAATTGTATTGTCTATGATGCATGGTGAAATGGGAGCCGGAAGGATAATTTACACTGTTGTCACAGAGCTTTCATTTGCGCTGATATTCGGCGCATTGGTAGCGTACGGCGCGCTCTGGATTATGCGCCGTTTTCATTTTCATTATACAGGTCATGACACGGTATTTGTTTTGGGAGTTGCTATTGCCGCATATGCTCTGCCGGCGGCAGTCGGAGGTAACGGGTATTTAGGCGTATACATAGTAGGTTTAATACTCGGTAACAGTGATATCGGTAATAAGAAAATGCTTGTGCATTTCTTTGACGGCGTCACAAGTTTTATGGAAATGCTGATATTCTTCCTGTTGGGACTTCTATCGTTCCCGACGAAAATATGGCAGGTGGCTCTGCCGTCAATGCTTATCGCGCTGTTTCTTACGTTTATTGCAAGACCTGTGGCAGTCGGCGCTGTACTTGCGCCGTTTAAGACGAAGCTTTCCCAGTACGCTGTTGTGTCATGGGCGGGACTGCGTGGCGCGGCTTCTATAGTGTTTACGATTGAGGTTGTTCTGAGCGGAAATCTGCTTGAAAATGATATTTTCCATATCGCGTTCTGTGTGGTTCTGTTCTCGATAATGATACAGGGAACACTTCTTCCGTTTGTTGCCAGGAAAACAAATATGATTGACAAAACGGGCAACGTGCTTAAAACCTTTAATGATTACTCCGATGAAACAGAGATAAACTTTATAAGACTTAATATAAAAAGCGGTAATGCATGGATTGATATGGCAATAAAGGATATTCATTTGCCTCCGCAGATGCTTTTTGCCGTTGTAATGCGTAGGAATGAAACAATAATTCCAAACGGAGAAACGGTAATAAACGAGGGGGATACAGTTATCTTAGGTGCCCCGTCGCAAGGCGGCTGTGATGAAGTGCATTTTCGAGAGGTGTCAGCAGATGACCGGAAGCATTGGTGTGGAAAGACTATGGCGGAAATTAATTTCCCGTCAGGTTATCTCGTTATTATGATAAAACGCGGAGATGATGTTGTTATCCCTGTCGGAAGTACAGTGATTGAAAAAGAAGATAAGCTTGTTATGATTGCAAAAAATAAGAGATGATAAAAAGCAGAAGATTTATTTAATCTTCTGCTTTATTTCTTGTACTATCTCAATTATTTTAAACTTTACCACAACTTCATTGTTCTTTTTTGTTATTATATCGTAGGTGTCTTTGTCAAGCGTTTCGCGCAGTATTTTTTTACTTTCCTCACTTAGCGTCATCTCTCCGTCCTCGCTCATGCACAGCGGCGGATACATCACACACCACCAGTTATGTCCCTGACCATTTCCGAGGATAATTCTTATCCCGTAGTAGTCTCCCGCGGGAAGCGTCATAGACTTGTATGTTTTTTCGGGGAACGGAAACTTCCCGTACATCGCGCGCGCTGTGTAGTCAAATCCGTTTTCTCTGAGCACTCTGTTTGCAGTTTCTTCAAATTCGGGAAGTCTATGTATAATTTCCTCCATGCACTTTTCATCTTCAATATCAAATTTCTCTCTTACTTCTTTAAGTACCGCGTCGCGCACCTTTAGCTTAATGTTCTGGTCAGCCTCTGAATCGCTCTCGGCTATTATGTGCAGCCTTATAAGGTTATCGCGTAAATCAGCCTGAACGCTATCTGAATAAGAAGATGCAATAACTGTAATTCCAAGCGCAATCGCAAACGCAGCTATAATTTTATTCATTTTATTACCTCGCTTTAATATGTAATCTTATTTCTAAGTATTAACATTTTTTCAGTTTCAATACATATTTTATCTTCTGAAAAGGAAATACTAAAGAAAAATCACATAAGGAGGATTAACGTGATGAAAAAAATACTTTCTCTTTTGTTTGCATTTGTCTTTCTGACAGCCGCAGCTCTCTATTATGTGTCCGATAATAGCGTCTATGCGGTTAATGCGTCAGCGAATGATAAACAACTGCTCGCGCGCGCTGTAAACGGCGAAGCGCGCGGAGAACCTTATGAGGGGCAGGTTGCCGTTGCGGCTGTTATATTGAACAGGGTAAATCATTCGTCGTTTCCGAATACCATTTCAGGTGTAATCTATCAGCCGGGAGCGTTCACAGCGGTGAGCGACGGACAGATAAATGTCCCGATAGACACAAATTCAACTGTGTATAAAGCGTGTAATGACGCGCTTAACGGCTGGGACCCGACAGGCGGGGCGATTTATTACTTTAACCCGGACACGGCAACAAATGCATGGATATGGTCGCGTCCGCTTATAGTACAAATAGGAAAACATAGATTTTGCAGTTAGGAGGAACAGAAAGTAATGGAGAGAACAAGAAATATACATGTATGGGCATATAGCGTGCTTATCGCGGGTCTTATTGCCGCGCTTATCTGGGGATTTACAGCGTCAAAAAATGTCTCGGCTCTGGAAATATCAAATGAGAATCAGTACAACAGAGCGTTCCATGAGCTTGTGGGATATGTTGAGGAGATTGATACGCTTCTTTCTAAGGCGCAGCTTACAAACAGTCCTGCGCACCTTGCTAAGATTTCAAGTGATATTTTCCGTCAGAGTGCGTCAGCTAAGTCGTGTTTGGGACAACTGCCGACAAATGAGGTTCAGCTTGATAACACATCAAAGTTTCTTTCACAGGTGGGTGATTATACCTATGTCCTGTCACAATCCATGATAAATGGCGAAGAAATATCACAGGAGGCATACGATAATCTGGCATCATTGAATGAGTATGCCGCGAAGCTGAGCGAAACGCTTACAGAAATGGAAAACAGGGTTTACAGCGGTGAGCTGCGTATTTCGGATACAGGAAGAAGAAGCAAGGGTACTGTTGCCGACGCTGCCGGCGGCGGAATACTGGAGGATTTGGAGAATGTGGAAAAATCCTTTGAGGGATATCCGTCGCTCATATACGACGGACCTTTTTCGGAGCATATTGAGAACAGAACGCCGGCGATGCTCGAAAACGCTTCTGACATTTCATCGGGAGAAGCTCTCACTAAGGCGGAGGAGTTTCTCAATACGCGTGACGAACTCATTCTTGAAGGTATGTCGGAAAATACAGCAATACCGACCTACACTTTTGTAAAAAACACTGACGATGGTGAGATTACGGTAAGCGTAACGAAAAAAGGCGGATATATCCTGTCATATCTCAACAGCAGAATGGTGGGAGAAGAAAAGCTAAACGTCGAGGAAGCGACAGAAAAAGCATCTGATTTCCTTCAGGAAAAAGGTTTTTACAGTATGCAGAACAGCTACTATGAAAAATCAGGAAGTATAGCGACAATCAATTTTGCGTATGTGCAGGATAATGTAACCTGCTACAGTGATCTTGTTAAGGTGAGAGTAGCGCTTGATACGGGAGAAGTAGTAGGACTTGAATCAAAGGGATATATAATGAACCACTCAGAAAGAGAGCTGATGCCTCCGGCGCTCACAATGGAGGACGCTCAAGCAAGAGTATCTACGGGTCTTGAAGTTTCGGGAACGAAGCTGGCTCTTATTCCTAAGGATAGTATGCGCGAGGTTCTGTGCTATGAATTTAAAGGCGCATTCTCAGGCAAGAACTTTCTTGTGTATGTAAACGCGGAAACCGGACGCGAGGAGGAAATATTCCTTTTACTTGAATCAGAAGAGGGAATATTGACAGTTTAAGATGTAAAAAAGGAGCCGCATTGGGTGCGGCTCCTTAAAAATGCTTAAAATCTGAAATCTCTTTTGCCCTCTTCTATTTCCTCAAGATATCTTTCGGCAATGCCTCTGACTTTGTCATTCGGCACTTTTTTCATTTCCTCTTGAATCAGCTTTTCACCTGTTTCGCGTGTTTTTTCTGACGCGTAGTCAACCAGGTATTCTTTAAGAGTCATAAGCGCGTTCGGCTGACAGCAGTTCTGTATCGCGCCTGTTTTGGCAAGCGACATAAAGCGGTCGCCGGTACGTCCTTCTCTGTAGCAGGCGGTGCAGAATGACGGTATATATCCAAGCTCCATAAGCCAGTTAACAACCTCGTCAAGCGTGCGTGTGTCGCTTCTGTCGAATTGCGCGGTGTTGTTTTCCTCCGTTTCAGGCTCAACGTATCCGCCGACGCTTGTGCTTGACGCGCCGCTTATCTGCGATATTCCAAGCTCCAAAGCCTTTTGTCTGTTCTCCGCACTCTCGCGAGTGGAAACAATCATTCCTGTATACGGAACTGCAATTCTCAGTATAGCAATGATTTTTTGCCAGATTTCGTCAGGAACGGCATTTGAAAAATCGTCCACGTCAATATCATCTGCCGGGCATATTCTCGGCACGCTTATCGTGTGCGGACCCACGCCATGAACTGCTTCAAGATGCTCCGCGTGCATGATTATTCCAACAAGCTCATACGCGTATGTGTCAAGACCGAACAGCACGCCCAGTCCGACATCGTCAATACCGCCCTCCATCGCTCTGTCCATTGCTTCCGTGTGATAGTTATAGTCATGCTTTGGTCCGGCGGGGTGCAGTTCCTCATAATTTTTCTTGTTATATGTTTCCTGGAACAGTATATACGTTCCAATGCCTGCGTCCTTGAGTTTTTTATAATTTTCAACCGTGGTTGCCGCAATATTGACATTGACACGTCTTATTGCGCCGTTTTTATGCTTTATGCTGTAAATTGTGTTTATGCACTCAAGTATATATTCAAGCGGATTATTCACGGGGTCTTCTCCGGCTTCAAGCGCGAGGCGCTTATGCCCCATATCCTGAAGAGCGATTGTTTCCGCCTTAACCTCCTCCTGAGTAAGCTTTTTACGGCATATATGCTTGTTTTTTACATGATAGGGGCAGTAAACACAACTGTTGATGCAGTAATTTGAGAGATAGAGCGGAGCGAACATAACTATTCTGTTTCCGTAAATGTCCTGCTTTATCTTTCTTGCGAGCGAATACATCTTTTCATTTAAATCATCGTAATCGCAAGCTAAAAGAAGCGCCGCTTCTCTGTGCGTGATACCCTTTAAGTCCTTTGCGCGCTCTATTATTGATTCAATAAGCGCTCTGTCTGTTTTGTTTTCTTCGGCAAATTTCAATGACGATAATATTTCTTCGTCACTGATGAATTCGTCGGCGTTCATTGATTTTGGATTATACATGTTTTTCCTCCTTGGTCTATCCGGTATTTTCAAAATCCTTATCGCCGGAATATACATATATTTTACCGCAAAAAATGCGTAAAATCAATAGAAAAAGAAAAACGGTGATTAAAAATGAAGTGAAATTCATTTCTAATCGCCGTTTTTCAATATAGGTTAAAATTTCATGATATACGATTTACTTCAGAATGACTTACTTCAATCTGCTTTCGTAATCTGTAATCATCTTTTTAACCATCTGACCGCCTATTGAACCGGCCTGCTTAGAAGTAAGGTCGCCATTATAACCCTGCTTAAGAGTAACGCCTACCTCGTTAGCTGCTTCCATCTTGAACTTGTCCATAGCCTGCTTAGCCTCAGGCACCTGAATCTTGCTTCTGCTCATTTCTTTTCCCTCCTTAAAAACCAAAGTCCTTAATCTATTTAAATTTTGTGTCGAATTTCATCGACCACAATACTATTTTGTACACAGACAAAAATAATATTCAAAAATTTATTAGTAATATTTAACTTAATAACCGGTTGAAAAAAATGACGTATAGTGATATAATAACCTCACAGCGTTACCAAAAGCAAAGCTTTTGACGCTTGAGAGAACATTGAATCATAATGCTGCGCACACGTTGCGTGCTTGCAGTTATGATTAAATAACCTCACAGCGTTACCAAAAGCAAAGCTTTTGACGCTTGAGAGAACATTGAATCATAATGCTGCGCACACGTTGCGTGCTTGCAGTTATGATTAAATAACCTCACAGCGTTACCAAAAGCAAAGCTTTTGACGCTTGAGAGAACATTGAATCATACTTTGCACACCACAATGCGCCTTCAGCGCAAGCGGTGTCGAACGCTTTCGCGTTCTGCAAATATATGATATAATTTGTATGATAATAATATAATTTATAAAAAGGAGCGGTTTTAATGATTAAAGAAATTATTATTCAAAAATTAAAATCAGCGTTTAATTATTTGACCGTGTTCTTAAAATGGGGATTTATCGCAGTGATAATAGGCGGAGTAGGCGGCGTTGTGGGCGCGCTTTTCCATGCGAGTGTATTGCATGCTAATGAGCTTTTTTCAAAATACGATAAGCTTATTCTTCTCTTGCCGTTTGGCGGTCTTTTGATTGTCGCTATATATAAGAAGTGCAAAATGCTCGGCAATAAGGGGACGGACAGTATACTTGCTTCAATAAGAAGCGATGAAGGTGTTCCGTTTTGTCTTGCTCCTCTTATATTTATAAGTACGGTAATAACTCATCTTTTAGGAGGAAGCGCGGGAAGAGAGGGCGCTGCTTTGCAGCTTGGCGGAAGCATAGGCAGCAGTATAGGTAAATTATTCCGGCTTGACTCGAAAGATATGCACATGGTTATAATGTGCGGAATGAGCGCGGTATTTTCGGCGCTGTTCGGCACGCCGATAACAGCTGCGTTTTTTGCTCTGGGTGTAACAAGCGTCGGAATAATGTACTATTCAGGACTTGTCCCATGTCTTATGTCGTCACTTACAGCATATATAATAACCACAATGATAGGTATTAAACCGACCCATTTTATTATACTTGGTATACCGTCTGTTTCGGCAATGAATATATTGAAGACTATACTTATAGCTGCGCTGTGCGCGGAGCTGAGTATTATTTTCTGCACTGTAATGCACTACACTGCCCGGTATTTAAAGATATGGTTTAAAAATCCATATTTACGTATTTTTATCGGCGGAATTATCATTATTGCCCTTACTTATCTATTGGGAACAAGGGATTATAACGGTTCGGGAATGAATATTATAGAAAGAGCAGTGACATTGGGACGAGCAAACGGTTGGGACTGGGTGCTGAAAATAGTGTTCACCGCCGTTACGATAGGAGCCGGGTATAAGGGCGGAGAAATTGTGCCGACATTCTTTATCGGCGCGACCTTCGGCTGCTTTATAGCCGGACTAATCGGCATTTCTCCGGGCTTCGGCGCGGCACTGGGTATGATTTCGATGTTCTGTGGTGTACTTAATTGTCCGGTGGCTTCAATAATACTGAGCATTGAAATATTCGGCGCCCAAGGGTTTATTCTTTTCGCCGTGGCTACGGGTGTAAGCTATATGCTTTCCGGCTATTACGGACTGTACGGAAGTCAAAAGATAGTATATTCAAAATTAAGAGATGAATATATAAATGCAGACACCAAATAAACAACGCGGAAAAGATACAAGCAGATTGCCGTTTTGAGGAACGCCGACGTATGTGTATTATACGTGGTATTCCGAAAAATGGTGATATGCGCTGCATATGTGTCGTGTAGAACGGAGGATAAAAATGATTTTAGGATTTTCAATTTACGAGATAATAAACTTGTTTTTTATTTACGGCTTTCTTGGCTGGTGCGTTGAGGTCGCATACTGCGGTCTGGAATGTGGAACGTTTGTCAACAGGGGATTTTTAAATGGTCCGATATGCCCGATTTACGGAGTTGGGGGAGTTATTGTTGTTTTGTGCCTGACTCCGATATGCGATAATATAATTTTATTGTTTTTAGGCTCTGCACTTCTCACAACTATACTTGAGCTAATCACAGGATTCGCACTGGATAAGATATTTCATGCGCGTTGGTGGGATTATTCAGAGGTGCCGTTTAACCTTAACGGGTATGTCTGTCTGAAATTTTCGGTGTACTGGGGTTTGGTTTGTATTGCGCTTATGCGTGGAATACATCCTGTGATATTCGGCTTTGTAGAGCATATTCCGCATTTTCTCGGAGTGATAGCTCTTGTATTCTTAGCCGTGGTGTTTATCACTGACGCGGTGATTACAGTGCTTACGATTAACAAGCTGACAAAGCGTATGAAGCTTATGAATGAAATCGCAGAGAAGATACACAGCGTTTCAGACGATATAGGCGAACACGTTTATGAGGGGGCTGTACATATAGCGCATAAGGGCGAGGAAATCCGCAGTAAGCATAAAGAAGAACTTGAGGAACTCAAAGAAAAATATACTGCAATGGTTAATGAAAGACATCTTTTGCAAAGACGTATTATTAAGGCTTTCCCGAATATACGGCTGCATAAACATAATGAACATCTTGATAAACTGAAAGAAAGAATATCTAAAAAATAACGATAAGGGATTGACGTGGCAATCCCTTATCGTTATTTAATAAGAATTGAACTTAAAACTTTTTCCAAAACCGCTTTATCATAAGAATCAGGGTTATGAGCCTGAACAGATATACCGACTGTTCCGCTTGAAGTGTAATAGTGTATATATTCAGTCCACGATTTCTCTGAAAGGTACTGATAGAACCTATACCCTTTAATATCGTCATTTAATTCAAATGTTTCGAAATCCTTAACCTCACCATGCATTGTTATTCCGTCCTCGGCTATAGCGTTTATCACTTCTTCAAGCGTTGAATACTGAGTGTCTGATGGCATATAATTATACAGAACAGATAAGAGGTAGTGGTTAAATCTTATTGTACATGTATCAGCGTTCGTGTCTTCATCAATGTGTACTCCTTCCGAAACAAATGCCTTTTCGGGAATTTGCATATAGAAATTTTCTTTATCAGACACATACAGCTTCATACCTTCCTGTCTGTCTCTTATTTTATAATACTCCTCGCTGACTGTATCGCTTACCTCAAATTCTGCTTTTGGTATTTGAAACACCCGATATTCACGACTTCCTGCAATAGCAATGGTTGCTGCCACGCATATACAAGCGGCAATAAGTATAGCCGTTTTTATTTTGAATCTCTTCCGTACATTTCCGCGTTCGGGAAGATTACTGAGTGTTTCCTTGAGCGCGTTGTGGAATGAATCCGGAGGATTCGGAAATTCGTTTTTGATGTTATTCATTTTTATTCACCTCATTTTCGTTGAGTATAGATTTTAACATATTACGTCCCTTTGCCAAGCGGCTTTTAACAGTTCCGACAGGAATTTTAAGTATATCCCCAATCTCCTTAAGGGAATATCCTTCTATATAATGCAAAACAACTGCGAGTTTGACAGGAACATTCAATTTCATAATGGCTTCATATAAATCTGAATAATCCGTTACGTCCGGTGATTCAATATCGGAATATTCATCATAAGACAGATGTTCAGTCTTGTTTTTTTGCATTCGATAACATTCATTAATTACAATTCTGATAAGCCATGTTTTAAAATATTTATCGTTTCTAAGCTTGTGCAAATTTGTGTATGCCTTTATTACTGCTTCCTGTACCGCATCCTCACAGTCGGTATCACTCCTGATAATAGTTTTCGAGACATGGTATAGCGTGGTTTCTGCTTCAAGCACTGCTTTTATAAAGGTTTCCTTATCCATTTGCTACCCCCTCTTTTGTTCTGCAAGTAACATTCCGATTTGCCTGTACACTTATTAGATACTTTTTATCATCAAAAAGTTCATTAATTTATAACTTTTTTTGTATGATTGTAAAAAAAGGAGAATGCGAAGCATTCCCCCGAATTTACTATTACTGTTTTATTATGAATCTTTTTCGGCAGTTCTTTAATCATTATCACTATACAGATACACCCACAGAATCGTGAGCAGAGCGATAGCTATTCCTCCTCCGACGCATATAACAGGAAGTCTTGTTCTGCTGCTAATTGGTTTGTCTATCTGTATAAGCGGAGCCTTTGAAGGCTGTATCTCATCATTAGCCTTGTTATCAGTACTGTATTTTGAATGCTTTAAAAGCTTCAGCGTACCCTTTGATTTCTTATAAAGAAGCGTGCTTCTGTCATAATCGGTTTTTATCTGTTTAAGCTCTATGTCCGAAAGCGGAATACAGTCCGTTTTAACCTTTAAAATCTGATAACCGTTTTCTGCGTCATCACTTCTTCTTAAAAGTGCGTAGTTATAGTATGTGCGGTCAGTGGAGAAACGCACATAATATATCTCATTGCCGAGATTATACGCCTCGGAAATCAGATAAAACCTGTCAGTTGTAGGTTCTGCGTTGAGAGCTTTATGATAATCCTCCATTGATGTGTAGTTGGCAATATCAAAATCCGTAAAGCGTACCGCATTTTTTAATACCGCCTCGATTTGCTGTTCATCTTCATCGCTGAGTCTTTCAGCGATATCCTCGTATGTCACGCTGTCCGCAGCGGCATTTTTTAAATCGTCGAAAAACTTTCCGATATTCTCATTGAAATTGGAAATATCAACGTTCGAATGGAAATAGCTGTTGCTGAAATCCATAACGCCTATTTCACTAAGTACCTGAGGAGAGTTAACATACATAAACGCATCGCCGTCAATTGCAGTGTAAAACTCCTCATATACAGGAACATCATTTTCAAAAATTCTATATATTATATAGCGTTTTTCGTTGTTGAATCCCATAGTGAACGTGCCAACCTGTCCATCGGGAAGTAATGTATAATTAACATCCAGATTCGCAATATTTTCCGCCGACTCAGTTTCCTCGTCAAATTTCCAGACGTGACATGATGCAACGCTGTATTCAGAGTCTGCGAGGAATATTACAAGATACGGATTTTCATTTGCATCAAAATTAATTACCTCGCTGTGTATCACGCCTCTTGGCGGAAATTCTGTTTCATTATCAATACGGAAAGAGTCTCCCGGATTTTCAGTGTGCATAGCGCCGTAGGTATAAACGTAGTCGTTCAGGACATACGCGTATACGGACGACATCTTTCCCACAGGCTCATCTGCGCTGACAGAGCTTAACGTGAGGCAGGATAGAAGAACAGTGATTGAACATAAAACAGAAATAAGTCTTAATATTCTTTTTTTCAACGCCTCACCCCCTATGTTTACATAATTCCACTTTTGTTTACATAATTCATATTGTATATTATATAGGCAAAACTGTAACAAATCAACGTGATTTCTGTTAAGAGCGTATTACAATAATGTGGCAAATTACCTCTTTACAAATGAAAAAATATGTACTATAATTAGTAAGATAGGTTGAAAATGAGAAATTTATTCATTCGGAAGGAAGGATTATAGATGATAAAAGCAGCAGTTCTCGGAGCAACGGGATATGCGGGAGTAGAACTTGTAAGACTGCTCACAAATCATAGTGAGGTAAGCCTTGAAATACTCGGCTCACAAAGCTTTGCAGGTCAGAAGATAAGCGATGTGTATCAAAACTTTAACCATGTGCTTGAAAATGAATGTGAGGAGCTTGATCTTGGTAAAGTTTCAAAGTGCGATGTCGCATTTACCGCGCTTCCGCATGGAGCGTCAAAGACGGTCATACCGTCACTTCTCGAACAAGGGGTAAAGGTAATTGATTTGAGTGGCGATTACCGTTATGACGATGTGAAGGTTTATGAGGAATGGTACGGGGAAAAACATTCGTCTCCCGAGCTTTTAAAGGAATCGGTTTACGGACTTCCCGAGCTTCACAGGGAGAAAATAAAGAATGCGAGACTTATCGGTAACCCCGGCTGCTACACAACCTGTTCAATACTGGGCGCCGCTCCGCTTCTGGCAAGCGGTATAGCTGAAACGAAAAATATAATAGTAGACGCAAAATCAGGAGTTACAGGCGCGGGCAGAGGTCTTGCGCTTCAAACGAGCTTTTGCGAATGTACGGAAAATTCTAAGGCCTACAAGGTCACGAACCACCGCCATACATCTGAAATAGAGCAGGAGCTTTCAAATATAGCGGGCGAGGATATAATGATTTCATTCACTCCGCATCTTATCCCGCAAAAGCGCGGAATACTTTCTACGATTTATATAAATCTCAAAAAGGAATCAAGTGCGGAAGAGCTTACTGAAATCTATAAAAAATTCTACAAGGATGAATTCTTTGTACGCGTGAAGAACACAGGAGAGCTTCCCGAAACAAAGCATGTAGCAGGCTCGAACTTCGTTGATATAGGCGTATGCTATGACAAGAGACTCGGGAGAGCAGTTGTAGTTTCAGCTCTTGACAACATAGTAAAGGGAGCGGCAGGTCAGGCGGTTCAGAATATGAATATCATGTTCGGTCTCAATGAGAAAACCGCTCTTTCCAATGCGGGATTCTATCTCTAATTAATATACGGAAGGTGTAATAAATGGAAGAACTTATAAAAAAAGCGGGGATACTTATTGAAGCGCTCCCGTATATACAAAAATTTTCGGGTAAAACAGTTGTAGTTAAATACGGCGGCAATGCCATGATTAACGAGGAACTTAAGAACTCTGTAATGGAGGATATAACACTTCTGAAGTTTATCGGACTTAACCCGATCGTTGTTCACGGCGGGGGTCCGGACATCTCAAAGGCGCTGAACGACAGGGGAGTAAAAAGCCGGTTTATAAACGGACTTCGAGTAACGGACGATATAACGATGGAGACGGCGCAGCAGGTGCTTATAGGCAAAACTAATAAGGAAATTGTCGCTCTACTTAACACGAAGGGCGGACGCGCTGTTGGTATAAGCGGTATTGACGGAAGCTTTATTGAGTGTAAAAAACAATATACGGAAGTAGACGGTAAGCAGGTTGATATAGGCTATGTCGGTGATATAGTACATATCAAGAACTGCCTTATAAATTTATTATCATCAGACCAGTATATCCCGGTCATTGCGCCGATAGGCACGGATGAGGAGGGAAACAGCTATAACATAAACGCGGATACTGTCGCTGCGGCTGTCGCTGCGGCTGTCCAGGCGGAAAAGCTGATTCTGCTTACCGATGTCGAGGGTGTCAAGGATAATGACGGACAGGTAATATACGAGGTTCATAAGAACGAAATATTTGAAATGATACATGACGGAACGATAAGCGGCGGTATGATACCGAAGGTTCTCGGCTGTCTTGAAGCGATTGACCATGGTGTTACCGGCGTGCATATCATTGACGGACGTATACCGCACTGCCTGCTTCTTGAGATATTCACAAAGACGGGAATAGGAACGCTTATCAAGAGTGATAAATATTAATGTTCATAGAAAGGAAATGAAAACATGAGAATGTCAAAATTGCTTATGCCGACTTTAAGAGAAGTGCCGGCTGAGGCTGAAATCACAAGTCATAAACTGATGCTCAGAGCCGGAATGATAAGACGGCTCGCGGCGGGAATATACTCATATCTTCCGCTCGGAATAAGAACGCTTAAGAAGGTAGAAGAAATAGTCCGCGAGGAAATGGATAACGCGGGCGCGCAGGAATTATTAATGCCGGCGCTGCTTCCGGCTGAGGCTTATCAGGCTTCGGGCAGATGGGAAGTGTTCGGCGCGAGTATGTTCAAGATGAAGGACAGATATGAAAGAGATTACTGCTTAGGTCCTACGCATGAGGAGCTTTTCACACAGGCTGTTATTGATAACGTAAAGTCATACAAGGAATATCCTATGACGCTTTATCAGATTCAGACGAAGTACCGCGACGAGGGACGTCCGCGCTTCGGCGTTATGAGAAGCCGTGAGTTTGTCATGAAGGACGCTTACAGCTTTGACTTGAATGATGCCGGACTTGATGAATCATACAGAAAGATGTATGACGCATACTGCAAAATATTTAAGCGTTTAGGACTTGATTTCACCATAGTTGACGCAGACAGCGGCGCAATGGGCGGCAGCGGCAGCCAGGAATTTATGGTTAAATCACCTGTCGGCGAGGACGGTATCGCGTACTGTGACGCGTGCGGCTATGCGGCAAACTATGAAAAGGCTGAATGTATCCCGCAGGAAAAGCCTTTTGAGGACGGAGATTTTGATATTGAAAAAATTCATACTGCGAACGCGCACACTATTGAAGAATTGGTATCATTCCTTGGAGCAGAGCCGTATAATTTTGCAAAGACAATAATATACAAGGCTGATGATAAGTATATTGCGGCTATGGTAAGAGGCGACAGAGAGATTAACGAGGTTAAGCTTAAAAATCTTGTCGGATGTATAGACGACCTTGAATTGGCGGAGCCGTTCATGGTAAAGCAGCTTACAAATGCCGAGGTGGGTTTTGCGGGTCCTGTAGGACTTGAGATTCCCGTGTATGCAGATAAAGAAGTTGCGATGATGAAGAACTTTATCGTTGGTGCAAATGAAACTGATATGCACTATAAGAACGTGAATATAAATAAAGATTTCACTCCGGTGCAGGTTGCGGACATACGAGTTATCGAGGAAGGCGATGTGTGCCCGAAATGCGGTCAGCCGATTAAAACGGCTCAGGGTATTGAGGTAGGACATATCTTCAAGCTCGGCACAAAGTATTCGGATTCTTTGGGTCTCCAGTATCTTGACGAGGACGGAAAGAGCAAGACTGTTACAATGGGCTGCTATGGCATAGGTGTGACGCGTTGTCTGGCGGCGGCTATTGAGCAGAATAACGATGAAAAGGGCATAATCTGGCCGGTTTCAATCGCGCCGTATCAGGTAATGGTTATTCCTGTGAACAGCAAGATAGAGGAACAGGTAAGTAAAGCAGAGGAAATATACGAGGAATTAAAGGCGCAGGGAATAGACGCTTTGATTGACGACAGAAACGAAAGAGCCGGCGTTAAGTTCAATGACGCTGACCTTATCGGCATTCCGGTGAGAATTGTCGTAGGTAAGAAATGCGGCGAGGGTATTGTTGAATATAAGCTGCGTTCAGAAGCGGAAGCTGCGGAAAAGACAATTGACGACGCAATAAAGAGCGCTGTGGAGTTTGTAAAAAGTAATATTTAAAAGAGAGCAGAAAGAGGATGTATTAAGCCGATTGGCATAATGCATTCTCTTTTTATGTTTTATGAATTTATATACAATAAAAAGACTGTATCAAAATTTATTATTCTGATACAGTCTTATTTTTGCTGTTTATATATACTATCTCTGAACTCTTCCTGAGCCGTCGCCGCCTGCGAGTGTTTCAACCTCTTCTCTTGTAACAAGGTTGAAGTCGCCAGGAATTGTGTGCTTCAGAGCTGAAGCCGCAACACCGAATTCAAGAGCGTCCTTGAAGTTCTTGCCGTCAACGAATCCGCAGATTGTACCGCCTGCGAAGCTGTCGCCGCCGCCTACGCGGTCAACGATAGGATGAACTCTGTATTCCTTTGAATGATAGAATTCATCATCATCCTTTGAATAGATGCAAGCTGACCAGCCGTTATCTGATGCTGATTTTGAAACTCTCAGCGAAGAAATAACATACTTGAAGTCAAACTTCTTAACCATCTGCTTGAATATGCTTTCATATCCGGCAAGGTTTAATTCGCCGCTTGTTACGTCTGTGTTCTCAGGCTTGAAGCCAAGAACCTTGTCCGCGTCCTCTTCGTTACCGATGCAAACGTCAACGTACTGCATGAGGTTTGACATAACCTTCTGAGCCTTCTCGCTTGACCAAAGCTTCTTTCTGAAGTTAAGGTCGCATGAAACTGTTACGCCGTGAGCCTTTGCAGCCTTGCATGCAAGCTCTGTAAGCTCTGCCGCAGCGTCTGAAACAGCCGGAGTTATGCCTGTGAAGTGGAACCAGTCAGCGCCCTCGAAGATTTCATCAAAATTGAAATCAGCAGCTTCCGCTGTTGCGATTGAAGAGTTTGCTCTGTCATAAGTAACGTTTGACGGACGCATTGAAGCGCCTGTCTCAAGGAAGTAAATACCGAGTCTGTCACCGCCCTTAGCTATGTGCTTTGTTTCAACGCCGAATTTTCTGAGCGCCGCGATTGCGCACTCACCTATAGGATTCTTTGGAACCTTTGTAACAAATTCCGCGTCATGACCGTAGTTTGCAAGTGAAACAGCAACGTTTGCCTCACCGCCGCCATAGTTAATATCAAACTGTGTAGCCTGAATGTACTTCTGATTTCCGGGTGTGGATAATCTTAACATGATTTCACCCATTGTAACAACTTTTGCCATTATAATTCTCCTTTATATAAAATTTAGTACCTGTTTAATACTGCAAGAAAACCGCTTAGAGTGCCGCTTTGAAGCCGATGGTGCCGTATGTGATACTGCCCTCGGCAAAGATGGCGCTACGGGCGATTTTATTCAGTCTTATTTCTTAAGTTCAGCTCTTGCCGCCTTGATATTTGCAATAAATTCCTTAGCTGTTTCGGTAATTGCGTTATAGTCGCCTGTCTTAGCGCCCTTTGTGAGTGATGAGCCTGCGCCTACTGCCACAACGCCTGCCTTAATCCATTCACCTACATTATCCTTGTCCACACCGCCTGTCGGCATCATCTGAGCCTGCGGAAGAGGACCCTTGATATCCTTTATAATAGTCGGACCAAACAAATCAGCCGGGAATATCTTAACTATATCAGCGCCTGCTTCCATAGCTGTGATAACCTCTGTGATTGTAGCGCAACCAGGCATATACGGTACTCTGTAACGGTTACAAAGCTTAGCCGTTTCAGGGTTAAACGCCGGGCTTACGATAAAGTTTGCGCCTGCAAGAATAGCCATTCTTGCTGTTTCAGGGTCAAGCACTGTGCCAGCGCCGAGCATCATCTCGCCGTTTGAATACTTCTCGGCAAGAGCAGCGATAACCTTGTCCGCTCCGGGAACTGTGAAGGTAAGCTCGATACCTGTGCAGCCGCCCGCAAGACACGCGTCTGAAATCTTTATAGCTTCCTCAGCGTTTTTTGCTCTTACAACTGCGACAAGACCGCAGTCCGTAAGTTTTTTCAGAACATCCTCTTTTAACATTGTAAAATTCCTCCTTAAATTTATAATTTATACAATTATTCTATCACATATATGTTCTTTTTGCAATATCTTATACAAAAAAAATAAGTTAATTATGCCATGTTGACTAATTTGACCCGTCATGTTAAAATTACAATAAAGTACGGAATAGCGGAGGGATACAAATGGAAGAAAATAATTATGATGAAAATTATTCATATAATCCGGGAGACTATCAGAATAATTCGGATAATAATGTTGAAGGGGGATTGGGAAGAGTTGAGACTGAACCGAACCGGAGAGGAGTTCGCAGCAATACCGGCTTGAATGATAAGAATGGACAGTCCACTGCGGCACTGGTGCTTAGTTCTGTATCTCTGGGGCTCGGAGTTTGTTGCTGTAGTGCCATGATACCTTTGATATGCGGTATAATAGGTCTTGTCCTTGCTATCCCTCTTATGAAAAATAATCCGAATGATATAAAAGCGAGGCTTGCGGTTACTTTTTCAGCGATTGGTATCGGAATTTCCGCCATTAAACTGCTTATTGCGTTTTTATATTTAATCGCGGGAATTTTCAACGGTGACTTGTATGATATTTTCTATGATTTTGACAGAAGCATTTATTATTAAAATTAAAGAAAATATAATGGTTATTGACTAATTTATTATTATGTATTAAAATATTCAATATCAAGACGATGGAGGGGAATGAAATGGACGAAAATAATTTCAATACGGAGTATCCGCAGCAGAATTGGAATGCTAATTCACAGCAGAACTGGAACAACAATCAGATGTACAATAATCAGGGACAGCAATCTTCTTCAGCATTTGTACTCGGTATAATATCTCTTATAACGAGTCTGATTTGCTGCGGCGGTATAGTACCTATAGTATTAGGAATTATAGGTATTATTAACGGTAAAAATGATTTAGCTAAAAACCCGGACAACTCAAAAGCAAAGACAGGCGTTACTCTTTCGATAATCGGTGTCAGCATTGGCGCTATTATGATGATTGTTTCTATCATATTGTCAGTTACCGGATTTTGGGAAGCGATTATGTATGAGTTTGTGTAATGCTAAAATAAAAAATCGTTTCAGGTATGCCCTGAAACGATTTTTTCATGGCATAAAATTTATTATATTCCGCACGATGCAGTAAAGAAAAAACGCGATTACCGCTGATATATAGAACACTTTGCCGTCAGGCATAAGTCTTACAGGTTTTACCCATGATGAAATGACGTACTGTGCGTAAAGAACTATTGCGGCTATAATCAGAACAGGAATAGTCACGTTGTAACGCAGCGCTGTCAGTAAATGAAACGACAACAGCTCCTTTACGGCGCGCGTGTTGCCGCACCCGGGGCATAAAAGCCCTGTCAGCCTATGAAATGCGCATTGCGGCAGGAAATCCGTAATAAAAAGTATATATTTCCTCAATGAAAACAAAAGAACTGCCGTGGCGGGAGGCGCTAACGTTATAATAAGACGTTTTGATTTGTAATTCAATTTGAATCATTCCCTTATGAAAAATCATTTTATATAGTATACCATTAAATAAAAGACATTTCAATAAAATTACTTGTTAATAATGAAAAAATATAGTATAATAGGTAATATATTATATGACTGGAGATAATGTTATGGATAACGGAATAAAATTATATGTGGTGGTACCTTGCTACAATGAAGAAGCGGTACTGCCGGAAACGTCAAAAAGAATGCTTGATTTGTTTGATACCATGAAGCGCGACGGACTTATCTGTGAGGATAGCAGGATAGTATTCGTAGACGACGGTTCAAAGGATAAGACATGGAGTACGATTGATTCTCTTGCAAAAGCATATCCGGAAATAGCGGGAATAAAGCTTGCGCGTAACGCAGGCCATCAGAATGCCCTGTTCGGCGGACTTATGACTGTTAAGCATGACTGTGACTGCGCAATTTCAATTGATGCGGATTTGCAGGACGATATAAATGTTATACCGGAAATGGTGAAGCATTATATAGACGGCTATGATGTTGTTTACGGCGTAAGAAACAAACGTGACACAGATACGTTCTTTAAGCGCACCACGGCAGTTGGCTTTTATAAGCTTATGCAGTTTATGGGAGTTAATATTATATTTAATCATGCCGATTACCGACTTATGAGTAAACGCGCTCTCAATGCACTTTCGGATTTCCCTGAAAGAAATATGTTCCTGCGTGGTATGGTTCCGCTGGTGGGTTACCGCTCGACAAGCGTGTATTATGACAGAAATGAACGTTTTGCGGGTGAGTCCAAGTATCCGCTAAAAAAGATGCTTTCTTTCGCATTTGACGGAATAACCTCATTCAGCATAAGTCCGATACGTATGATTTCCGCGCTGGGTGCGATTGTATGCGTGATCGCTGTTATTATGGCGGTGTATGCGTTAGTGGAAAAGCTTATGGGAAACACCGGCGCAGGCTGGGCATCGTTGATGATGTCAATATGGTTTATAGGCGGAGTACAGCTTCTTTCGGTAGGACTTATAGGCGAGTATATAGGTAAGATGTATAAAGAGGTTAAGAGACGCCCGAGATATATTGTTGAGGCATATGTTAACGAAACGGACAGTAAAGAAAGATCGGAGGAAGTAACGGAAAATGTATGATATAGCTATAATCGGAGGAGGACCGGCGGGTATGTCAGCCGCGATATATGCCGCGCGCGGCGGAATGAAAACCATAGTTCTTGAAAAGCTTTCCTGCGGCGGACAGATGATACGGACGAACGAGATAGATAATTATCCAGGCTTCGGGGATAATCCCACAGGCGGCGAACTTGCGGAAACGATTGAAAAGCATGCTAAGAAATTCGATGTAGAATTTGCGTCTGAAAATGTCAAGTCAATAGAGAATGCTGAATATGGTGTAAAGGTAATCCATACCAGACGTAATAAGTACATGACGAAGGCAATTATATTCGCTACCGGCGCGGTTCCGAAAACTCTCGGCGCAGCGGGTGAAGCGGAACTTACGGGTGCCGGTGTTTCGTACTGCGCTACATGTGACGGCGCGTTCTTTAAGGATAAAGAGGTATGTGTCGTAGGCGGCGGCAACACCGCGATAGAGGACGCTTTGTATCTTGCGCCTATCTGCAAAAAGGTGTATGTCCTGAACCGCTCCGGTAAGCTTCGCGCGGCGGCATCACTTGTGGAAAGCGCGGCTAAAAATTCAAAGATACAGATTATCATGAACACGGTTGTCGAAAAATTCAATGGAACTACATCGCTTGAAAGCGTAACAGTGAAAAATACTGTTACGGACGAAAAAAGCACATTGAAAGTTTCGGGCGCGATTGTTGCTATCGGAATTACACCTTCCTCCAAGCTTGCTAAGGACTGCGGAGTTGAATGCTGTCAGCTTGGATTTATAAAAACCGATATGTATCTTGCGACCAACGTGAAAGGAATATTTGCCGCGGGAGATGTGAGAGTATCTCCTTTAAGACAGGTTATAACAGCCGCGGCGGACGGAGCCGTTGCGGCAACCACGGCGGTTAATTATGTGAATGAGTTAGGAATTAAGAGCGTATGAAAACACTGATTAAAAACGGACATATAATGTCCATGGACAATGCGCGCCGCGAATATGAAAACGGCGCGATTCTCTTTGATGAGAAGATTATATATATCGGAGAAATGAAGGACTTTTCCGGATATGATATTGACGAAGTGATTGATGCTAAGGGTATGATTGTCATGCCGGGACTTATAGATGCGCATTGTCATCTGGGAATGTTTGAGGACTCTTTAGGCTTTGAGGGTGATGACGGAAACGAGGATACAGACCCTGTAATGCCGCATTTAAGGGCAATAGACGGAATAAATCCGTTTGACCGCGGATTTAAAGAGGCGCGTGACGCAGGCGTTACGTCTGTTGTCACAGGTCCCGGCAGCGCTAATCCGGTAGGGGGGCAGTTTGCCGCGATAAAGACATGCGGCATATGCGTGGATGATATGATTATAAAAGCGCCCGCCGCAATGAAAATGGCGCTGGGCGAAAATCCTAAAAGCGTCTATAACGAAAAGGATTCCGCGCCTGTCACGAGAATGGGCACAATGGCATTAATCCGTGAGCTTTTCATAAAGTCAAAGGAGTATATGCGCCGGATAGATGAATATGAGGAGAACAGCGATGATAATGAAAAGCCGGAATTTGACATGAAGCTTGAGGCTATGATTCCTGTTCTTCGCCGTGAGATACCGGTAAAAATCCATGCTCACCGCGCTGATGATATCTGCAGCGCGATAAGGATAGCGAAGGAATTTGATGTCGATGTTACGATAGAGCATTGTTCGGATGGTGACGCTGTCGCAGATGTTCTGGAAAGAGAAGGGCTTCCACTGATGCTTGGACCCACTCTTTCGGACAGGAGCAAGCCGGAACTCAGGAACCTCACGTTTGACACCTATAAAAATCTTTCTGACAGGGGGCTTTCGGTTGCAATTATTACAGACCATCCTGAAATAACGGTAGGGAATTTACCGCTCTGCGCTGCTATGGCTGTAAAGTATGGAATGAACGAGGAAAAAGCGCTTCAGGCGATAACGATAAATGCGGCTGAGAATTGCCGTATTGAGGATAGGGTCGGAAGTCTTGAAGTAGGAAAAGACGCGGATATAGCGGTGTTTACCGACTTGCCTACGAGATTTGACGCTGTATGCGCTATGACGTTCATAAACGGAAAGAAAACTTAAAATTAATATAGAAAAAACATAAGTTCGTCTTGAAATCCATATGCAAATATGGTATGATTATAACGTAAATACAATAAAGGGAGCTAATAACAATGATGAGAAAAACAATAGCATTTTTCATAGCGGCAATGATGCTTATAAGCGCAAGTGGAGCGCTTGCCGCTCCGGATGCAACATCCGCGCCTGAGGAAACCGCGAATATAACAGCGGAATTAACCGGTTCAGACAGTGAAGCGGTAACCGCGTCACCGGAAGCTGAACCGTCTGATACGGACGCTCCCGGCATATCGTCTGCAGACGTTGCTGCGCCGAATACGCTGTCACCGACCGGAACAGTATCGCCGACACCTATGCCGACTCAGAATGTTCCTGAGAAGGAACTTTCAAAGGAGTTTAAGCTTGATATTGTAGTTACTCAGCATAAGTACATATTATCAAACAATGCTTTTATAGAGCTTTACAGCGAAGCAGGTGAGCTTCTCGGCTCTCAGCATAGATATGTAGGCTGGGATACTCCGAGCGTGAGCATGACTTTTGAAGTGCCGGAATACAGAATGGGAGAGAAATTCCGCGTAAAGCTAACTGAAGGTCTTCGTTCAATATCATATTATGATCAGCGTGTTGAGCCGGGAGGTTACTTAGAGGTTCAGACTTATGGCTATCTTGATGAGGACGGAAAGTACGTTCAGAATAACGGAGCGACTATAGAGGGTAATCCGCATTATGATAAGGAAGTACGTATGTACGTGACAAATAAATGGCTTGATAACATATCACCGCGTGCAAGAATTGTTGACGGTATAACGATGATGCCGGTACGTGCTATCGGTGAGGCGATGGGATTAGAGGTTAAATATAACCCTGATAACGACAGCGTTGCGTGCGCTATTGATGGTAGAACAGTCAGGTTCTATGCGAATAATATATATATGGAAACGTTCGGTGTAGGTGTGAATGCAGACCATGAAACTGTGTATATAGACGGCTCAATGTTTGTTCCCGTGCGCGCTCTTGCAAAAGCATTCGAGTGTACAGTTGAGGTCAGCGATTACAACGAATATATGGATGTACTTATTGGTGAATCACCGATTGTACATGAGGTAAGGAACCGGAATCCGGTTAATCGTGACGGTATAGGAAGCAAAACCAACTATCTTGTCTGGGTATCAAAGCACGAGTATACAGTAAGAGTTTATGAGGGACAGCAGTATAACTGGACACTCCTGAAGGAATTTCCGTGCGCTCTCGGCGCGTGGAATACGCCGACTATAACAGGTCAGTTTGAGTACATAGAAAGAACAAGATGGGATTACAACGGATATTATGTAGGTCCTGTTCTCCGCTTCTATAACGGCTACGCGCTGCATTCAACGCTTCTATATTACGGCGGCGGCGAATATGACGGACGCGTTGGTGTGAATATTTCTCACGGCTGTATAAGATTGCATCCACAGGATATAAACTGGATTGCTGATACTATTCCTATGCATACGCGTATATACATAACAGAGTAAAATGGCGCTGCTGTATTTAGCGCAGACTGTTTAAAGGCATAGATAATATTATGAAAAAAGCCTTTAAAATACGAACAAAACTCCCCCGACGGCGTGCCGTGACGGTACGCCGTCAGGGGAGTTTTTTCGTTGAGCATCTGAATCCAATCAGCCCCATTGATTGATTGCATTATTTCTCACGGTAAAAAATCCGTTCCGTGCCGGCGCATTTCCCGCTTTTGGGGTCTATTTCAAAAATGCATCCGCAAAATTGCCCTTTACCTTCCGCAATTTCAAACTTCTGTGGCATTCCGTTAAGAAACCTCTTTATAATAGAGTTTTTCTCTCTGCCTAAGATTGAAATCTGCGGACCGGTCATGCCAAGATCGGTGATATACCCTGTACCCTCGGGCATGATAACGTCATCGGAGGTTTGCACGTGGGTATGCGTACCGAACACAACAGATACTTTGCCGTCAAGGAAATATCCCATAGCGAGCTTCTCGCTTGTTGCCTCCGCGTGAAAATCTACTAATATAATATTGGTGGATTTTTTTAGCTTTTCTATTTCCTTTTCCGCTTTTTCAAACGGTGAGTCTGAAGGCTCAAGATACGTTCTTCCTATGAGGTTTATAACTCCGACCTTTTCGCCGCTTCTTAAGGTGTGTATAAGGCTCCCCTCGCCGGGGCAGTCACCGCTGTAATTGGCGGGGCGGATTACATTCCTTTCCTTGCGCATTATGTCAATGACTTCGCGGCATCCCCAGGTATGATTACCCATCGTCACTATATCAACGCCTGAACGCATAATCTCATTATACGCGCTTCTTGCCATACCTCTGCCGTGCGTGGCATTCTCGCCGTTAGCAATGACAAGGTCAAGCTGTTTCTGATATTTCAACTCGTCAACGTATCGAAACAGCATTTCACGTCCGATACGGCTCACCACGTCACCGATACATAGTATTTTCATAAAATACGTAATCCTTTCCAGTTATATATTCTTCATCAGATTTACCATTTCCAGTGCAGACATAGCGCAGTCTGTACCCTTGTTTCCGGCTTTAGTGCCCGCGCGCTCTATAGCCTGCTCAATTGTGTCTGTTGTAAGTATACCGAACAGCACCGGAACATCTGTTTCCAGAGATACAGCCGCGATTCCCTTTGAGACCTCGCTGCATACATAATCATAATGGTCGGTTGCGCCGCGTATAACTGCGCCGACGCATATAACCGCGTCATATTTTCCGCTCTTAGCCACACGCTTTGCGGTAAGCGGTATTTCAAACGCGCCCGGAACCCAGACAGCGCTTATATCGTCGTCCTTAACACCGTGACGCTTGAGGCAATCCTCTGCGCCGCTTACTAATTTTGAGGTTATAAACTCATTAAAGCGTGACGCAATGATTGCAACCTTAATCCCGTTTCCTGAAAAATTACCTTCTAATACTCTCATTTTCTTTTCCTCCTGATACTTTTATAATATTAATAATTTAATAAATGTCCCATTCTGTTCTGTTTTGTTCTGAGATAGAACTCGTTTTCTTTCTTCGCCTCTATCTGGATAGGCAGACGCTCTGTTATCTCTATGCCGTATTCCGAAAGGTCTGAAATCTTTTCGGGGTTGTTTGTCATGATACGAAGCTTTGAAACGCCGAGGTCTTTTAAAATCTGCGCGCCTTCGCTGTAATCACGTAAATCCGGCGCGAAACCAAGCTGTACGTTTGCTTCAAGCGTGTCATATCCCTTTTCCTGCAGGTCGTACGCTTTTATCTTATTAAGAAGTCCGATTCCTCGTCCCTCCTGACGCAGATAAAGAAGTATTCCGCGCCCTTCCTTGGATATAGTCAAAAGTGCCTTTTCAAGCTGCTCGCCGCAGTCGCAGCGGAGCGAGCCGAAAACATCTCCGGTGAGACACTCGGAATGTACGCGGCACAGAACACTTTCGCCGTCAGAAACATTACCTGCCACAAGAGCGACGTGGTGCGCGCCTGTTATGGTATTTTTATAGCCGTAAATATCAAAGTTGCCGTACTTTGTCGGCAGCTTCGCCTTCGATACCTGTACCATAAACTTATCATGCAGGCGGCGGTATGCTTGCAAATCCTTTATTGTTATTGTGGTAAGATTATGCTTCTTTGCGAAAGCGTCAAGCTCCTCGCCGCGCATCATTGTGCCGTCCTCAGCCATAATTTCACAGCATAATCCGACAGGCTCCAGACCGCTGAGGCGCATCAGGTCAACTGTCGCTTCCGTATGTCCGTTTCTTTCAAGTACTCCGCCCGGTCTTGATTCAAGCGGAAACATGTGTCCGGGACGGCGGAATGACAGGGGAGTGGATGATGGTTCCACGCACATACGCGCCGTGAACCCTCTTTCCTCTGCCGAGATGCCTGTTGTTACGTCTACATGGTCGATTGACTCGGTAAATGCAGTCTCGTGGTTATCGGTATTATTTGCAACCATTGGTCTGAGACCGAGCTTTAAAGTATACTCACTGCTCATTGGCATACATATAAGTCCTTTTGCGTATGTTGCCATGAAATTCAGGTTTTCCGTTGTGGCGTGGCGCGCCGCGCAGATTAAATCACCCTCGTTTTCACGGTCAGGGTCGTCTGTTACCAATATAAGCTTTCCGTTTTTGATATCTTCAATAGCTTTTTCTATTTTTTCGGTCATTGTTTTCCTCCTAAAAATCATATTCTCTCAGGAAATCCTCGGTTATTCCGCTTTCTTTTCCTATCAGCTTTTCAATATATTTCCCGACTATATCACATTCTAAATTAACTCTGTCACCCGGTTTTGTGGAAAACAGGGTAGTTTGTTCCGCGGTATGCGGAATAAGCGAAATTGAAAAAGCGTCCTTATAAAGCTTTGCCACGGTCAGACTGATGCCATTCACAGCCACAGACCCTTTTTCGATTATATAACGCATAATATTACTTTCCGCGCCGATTGTGACAATTATAGAATTATCTTCACGAATAAGCGAGCGCATAATTCCCGTGCCGTCTATATGCCCCGAAACTATATGTCCGCCGAAGCGTCCGTTCGCGCTCATCGCGCGTTCAAGATTTACCCTTGAACCTGTTTTCAATGTTCCAAGAGCCGTGCGCCGCATAGTTTCAGGCGTGACGTCTGCCATGAATATGTTCCCTTTTATATCCGCTGCTGTGAGACACACTCCGTTTACGGCTATGCTGTCGCCCAATTTGATATCATCAAAAATCAGGCTGCCTTTTACAGATAGTGAGCAGGAATGCGCTCCGCGTCTTATTTCGCTGATTTCGCCTACTTCTTCAATTATACCCGTAAACATCATACCACCTCGTATTCAATCAGGATATCATCATCAAACCTTGTTATCTCAGGATTTTTGAGATTTATCGCGTTTTTCACAAGCGTTACGCCCATAGCCGCGACCGCGTCCTTGCCGTCCGCGCCTATAAGCTTCGGAGCGAGATATATCTGTACCTTGTTCACAATTCCTGTGTTTAATGCGCTTGCGTGTATTCTTCCTCCGCCCTCTATAAGCACGCTGTCAATTCCCATTGCTCCAAGTGATTTCATTAACTCTGATAAATCGGTATGACCATCTTTTTCAGGGGTGTTTATCAGATGTACTCCCAAAGCTTCAAGAGCGTGTATTTTATCAGTATCGATATCGGTATAAGCTATATACGTTGGTATATCCTTTGCCGTGCTGACTATTTTTGAATTTAAAGGAGTTCTAAGATGGCTGTCGCATATAATCCGTATCGGATGCGCAGGGTTATCCGCGCGGCAGTTAAGCATAGGGTCATCGGCTATGATGGTGTCCACACCGACAAGGATAGCCGCGGCGAGTTTACGCGTTTCATGCGTATGCGCGCGTGATTTTTCGTTCGTAATCCATTTCGAGTCACCGCCCGCAGCAGCAATTTTTCCGTCTGCCGATATAGCGGCTTTTAATATAACATACGGAGTTTTTGTGGTTATATAGTGGAAGAAGATATCATTGAGCGCGTCACATTCGTCTCTCAGGACGTTTTCTATAACCTCGATTCCGTGGCTTCTGAGAATCTCTATCCCTTTTCCCGCCACAAGCGGATTAGGGTCAGGCGAACCCATAAACACGCGTTTTATTCCGCTCGCAATAATTGCGTCCGTACACGGCGGATTTTTGCCGTGATGGCAGCACGGTTCAAGCGTGACATATATATCCGCGCCATCAGCGCTTTCCGTGAGATTCCTTATTGCATCTCTTTCGGCGTGTATTTCGCCGTATTTGGCATGGAATCCCTCGCCTATGATTTTGTTATTTTTAACAATAACCGCGCCGACAAGCGGATTGGGATTAACAAAGCCTGTGCCTTTTTTTGCAAGCTCTATAGCGCGGCGCATATATTTTTCCATAAAAAAACGCCTCCGTTATCTTTCGGGGCGGATAATATCCCTAAAAAGAGGAATATAGATATTAGTCTTCTTCCATCCGGACTTTACCGTCGGTTTCGGATTTGCACCGAATCGGCCTTCATGGCTCGCGGACTTATGGCAAACGCCAATCACCGCCGGTTATGAATCTCACATACCCCGAAGATATTTTCTTTATATATAATATTACACCTATAGTATATTTTTGTCAATAGAAACCGGAAATAAAAACAATCTTCTTTTTGGATTGACAAATTCTGTTTGCGCGGGTATAATTTATCTTAGCGAAAATCAATATATACAGGAGAGAAACATCTATGAGTTTAGGTTATAAGATGATAGGACTTTTTGTTAAAAAAGTCAAATCAAAAAAACAGTATGAGCCGAGTGAAGAGGAAATGCTCAGCGTGATAAGCGAAAAATTCCGCGCAAAAGACGTGCCGGAGTTTTTATATAAAAGGTTCAACGCGCAAAAGACGGATATTAACGGACAACCGTTGTTTAAAATATCACCGAAGAATGGCTCAAACGGCAAAGTTATCCTTTTTCTGCACGGCGGCGGGGGAATGATGTGTCCGACGGTGCTGCACTATCGCATGGCAAGTGACCTTGTGAGACAAACGGGCGCAGATTTATATTTTCCGTTTTACCCGCTCGCGCCTGAGGCGACTGTTACGGACTCAATTTTCCACATCAAAAAAGTATACGATGTGATTTTAAAGGAGCATAACAGCGAAAATATAACGGTTATCGGCGACAGCGCCGGCGCGGTGCTCAGCGTGAGCGTATGCGGATACACCGATAAAAAACCAAACGGAGTCGTGTTGATTTCTCCGGGAGTCGGAATGGAAAAGAATGACGGCAAGATGGAGCAGATGGAACCATATGACGCGATTCTGTCCATGAAAACCATAAATCTTATTAAAAAATACTGGCTTCGCGGCGTGGATATAAAAAGCCCTGAGATAAACGTGACCAGCAGAGATTACACCGGTTTCCCGCCCATGATGCTCTATTACGGAACAAAGGAACTGTTCTATCCGTATATAGATGAGCTTATAGAGAGAATTACCGAGTGCGGCGTTTCGCTTGAAGTACATGAAGGAAAAGATATGTGCCACGACTGGGCGATTGCGGATGTGATACCGGAAGGACGCAAGGCTATAAGGGAGATAAGCGCGTTTGTAAGGAGTGTAACGTGAAAAATTAACGGCGCATCTCACCATTTTTCGGAACTTGAAGTACGCTGAGTACGACTGCGTCCCTCAAAACGGCAATCTGCTTGTTACTTTTCCACGTTACTAAAAGCGGAAATTAACGGCACATATCATGTTACAAGTTGTGCCGCATATCGGCGAAAGGAAGATTAAAATGGAAATAACTTTAAAAAGAGACGGACTCACATTAAGGGGCGATTTGATTAAGCCGGAAACGGAGAAATGCCCGATAGCAATTATTTTTCACGGACTGATGGCAAACCGCAATGCGGAGATGTTCACATCTATTGCTGATGCGCTTCTTGAAAAAGGTCTTGCTTCCGTAAGATTCGATTTTGACGGGCACGGAGAAAGTGACGGTGACTTTTCCGATATGACCGTATACAGCGAAGTTCTCGACGCTGCAAAGATTATAGACTATGTTAAGGAGCTTGACTTTGTGACTGATATTTATATTGTCGGACACTCACAGGGCGCGCTTGTAGGCGGAATGATTGCGGGTTATTACAGAGAATATGTTTCAAAGCTTGCCATGCTTGCGCCGGCGGCAACGATTAAAGACGACGCGCAAGTCGGAAACTGCTTCGGTAAAAAATATGACACATTTAACACGCCCGAGCATATTGAACTGTTCAACCATGAAAAAGAACGGTTCCTGCTTGATGACGTGTATATGAGAATAGCGCGTACGCTGCCTGTTTATGAGACTACATCTATGTTCAGAGGTAAAACACTCATAATCCACGGCGAGAATGATGAGGCGGTTGGAGTTATAGGCGCGAAAAGATATGCGGAATGTATGGATAACGTAACGTTGAATATAATCGAAAACGAAACTCATGGACTTGATACGATTTCACTTGAAAATGTAGTGACTCAGGTGGCGGAATTTTTGAGTGAATAGGGACTCGGATATGAAAATATTAAAGTGTACGGAAGAATACTTATCCGCTGTGGTGGAGTTATATAATAAAGTAACAATTTATCTGGAAAACACGATTAACTATCCTAAATGGACATATGGTGAATATCCGTCAAAGGAAAGCGTAATGAAGGCTATGCAGGACGGAGTGCAGTATGTGTGCATGGACGGGAACAAAGCCGTCGGGGCGTTTGTGCTGAATGATAATCCGCAGGGTGATTATTCGGCGGGTGACTGGAGTATATATCTTGACGAAGGCGAGTATCTTGTTATACATACTCTTGCTTCTGACAGCGATTTGCAAGGCAGGGGTATAGGCAGAATGATGGTTGAATACTGCATTGAAAAAGCGAAGAAGGACGGGTATAAGGCTGTGAGAATAGATGTTGTGCCCGGTAATGCTCTTGCGCGCAGGCTGTACGAGAAGTGCGGATTTTCATTTGCCGGCGAGAGGGATTTAGGCCGCGGGATTGAAGCGATTCCCGAATTCGCATTGTATGAATTGAATTTGTAGAAAGCTTAAAAATTGTAGAATATGGAAAAAATAATATTAAACATATACAGAAAGAAGGATTAACGTGAAAATCACGTTAATATGATTTAATTGCCCGTGCGAGTATTTTCTCGCCTTGCTTCGAAAACAGGCACATGGGCATAATATCCATTTAACGCCTTATCTGCCCACGATAAGGATGTTAAATTTAAACATACTATAATTTGTGGGCAGAAAGGCTATGGATATTATCTATGAAAAAAATACCTATAACATTACTGACAGGCTATCTGGGAGCAGGTAAAACTACCCTGATGAACTATATTTTGTCAAATCAGGAGGGATATAAGGCAGCTGTAATCGTGAACGATATCGGCGAGGTTAATATCGACTCGTCTCTTATCCAGAAGGGCGGCGTTGTTCAGGAGGAGGACGCAAGCCTTGTACCGCTGACAAACGGCTGTATCTGCTGTACTCTTAAAGTTGATTTAATGAAGCAGATTGCGGAGCTTGCTCAGTCGGGTAAGTTTGATTATATACTGATTGAAGCAAGCGGAATATGCGAGCCATTGCCGATTGTGCAGACTATTTCAATGATGGACGGCTCTATGCCCGGAAGCGAAGTGCCGCCTATTGTGCGTCTGGACTGTGTTGTGACGGTGGTTGACGCTCTGCGCCTTGTGGATGAGTTTTCGGGCGGAGAGAAGCTTATGGGCGATGTTGACGAGGAGGATATAGAAAATCTTCTCATTCAGCAGATAGAATTCTGCTCCACTATTATCATAAACAAAGTGGACGAGGTTTCAAGAGAGGATCTCGATAAGGTCAGAGCCGTTGTCAAGGCTTTGCAACCGAAGGCTAAAATTATTGAAACAAATTATGCCAAGGTTGACTTGAAAGACGTGTTGGATACAAAGCAATTTGACTTGGAGGAGACTTATTCATCGGCAGGATGGATAACAGAGTTTGAAAAGAATCCTGAAGAGGAACACGAGCACGAGCATGATCACGAACATGAGCATGAACATGAACATGAACATGAGCATGAACATCATGAACATGAGCATCATGACCACCATCATGGACACCATCACCACCATCATCATGACCATGACCACGGCGAGGCTGAGGAATACGGCATCGGTTCGTTTGTATACTACCGCCGCAAGCCGTTTGTGCTTGATAAACTCAGGGACTGGGCAAATGAAAGATTCCCGGCAAGCGTTATCCGCTGCAAGGGCGTTATCTGGCTTGACGCTGATAACGATATGTCATTTGTGTTTGAACAGGCAGGAAAGCAGGTTCAGGTGTACGAGAACGGACGCTGGCTTGCCTCTGCTCCGAAAAGACAGCTCAAGCAGTTTATAAAGGATAATCCGTCTATTCTTGATGATTGGGATGATGAGGTCGGCGACAGAATGATAAAGCTTGTGTTTATAGGCAGAAACCTTGAAAAAGAAGCAATAACTAAGGAGCTTGACAGCCTCCTTGTAAATGATTGATTGAACTAAAAAAGTATTCCATGAGACTGTTATAAGTCCTATGGAATACTTTTTTTGTCTTTATTCTTCCGGGGATTCTTCTGTCAGAAGCTCGGTATAATATTTTTCAAGCTCGGGGTATTCTAAAAGTCCTTTTCGTCCTTCGTCAGTTATTGCGTAAATGCCTTTATTGACTTTCCGAAACCAGCCGTATACGTTACGCGAAAGTATTTGCAGAGTGTTGTCCGCGCCGCCTTTTGCGCGCACTTCTTTAGGCGACATTTCTCCGTACATGTCTAAGATGCACGCGATATGTATACATTTTTCCGTGTAGGCTGTGACAATCTTTGTGCCTGTAACGCCGCCGGTGTTTGTGTCTATGGTTCTGCCGTTTATCTCGTCCATAATCTGTTTCTTTTTCTTGTAGTTTTTGTAGTTAGACGTATACGGCTTCGGTTCAAACACTATTTCCGCAAACGAGTATCCGCCTCTTATGGACACGAATATAAGCCCCAGCTCCAGCTTTTTAATCACGGAAAACACAGAGCGGAATTTGCTGAATGAATACTGCTTTGGTTTCGGCACTGCAACATATACGTCCGCGCCGGTTCTCTGACGCTTAAGCCCCTGCGCTAAGAGAGCCACGCTCAGATTTTTCTTCAGCTCAACTATTATAAATTCATCGTCCTTAACCGCCGTCATATCGCAGTCAACCACTTCGGCGTTAACCTTGTAGCCGCGTTTTTCAAACAAATCATGCACGGGCGGATAGAGTTCTTTTTCCGTCATATTTCTTTCATTTCTCCCGGTTTAATCTCGTGAAATTCGCTGTCCGCCTGAATCCATACTGAGATTGCGTTCGGGTTATACACTCTGTCACCGTCAACGGTAAATTTAAGATTTTTTGCCGCGTTCATATAGTCCACAATTTCAATATTGGTTGCATACCATATATCGTCTCTGCCGCCGATAAATTCACAGAACTCCTCAATCTTATCCCATATGTTGTCGCGGTCAAATTCGTAGCTGTGACCCCACACATACATCATATAAAGATACTGCGTTTTATGTAAGTCGGCAAAACGGCGCGCGTTTTCCATGAGGTTATGGCTATGATGACAGGTTGATTTCCATTCAAGGTAATTATCCGGGAACGCGAAATCATCCGTGCTGCCGACAACGCGGCAGTATTCAATACCGCAGGCGGGCAGGAGGTTTATAATATCCTCATTATATGAGCCGTTCGGATAGCTCATGCCGCGAATGGGATAGCCCATTATTTTTTCAAGCTTTTTTCTATCCTCCATAATTTGCTCAACAACCAAAGGCAGAGGACAGCGTTCGATGGTTGGGTGAGTGCTTGTATGGCATGACACCTCATGTCCATCGTAAAGAGCGCGCATTTCCTCCGGCTGAACGCGCTCCTCGTCAACGTCCATCAGTCCGGAATTTAAGTGGAATGTTCCCTTTATTCCGTATTTGTTGAAGATTTCAATAAGGCGTCTGTCAGCAATCTTTCCGTCATCATAGCTCATTGTGAGTACCTTATGCTTTCCGCCGGGGAAGCAGGTGTAAATGGTTTTTAAAGGTCGTTTCTTTTCCATGTTTATTTCTCCTTTGATATATTATTTTCGCTTCTTAGCGTCACAACCGTCAGTTCGGGACGGTTGAAAAGTCTCGGTATAAGCATCGGATTACCGATACCGCGGCTGACAATCATTTCAGTGTGCGGTGATTTATAGTGTCCTCCGACGTATTTAGGGAAGAACACCGATTTTCCGAGCCAGCTTGAACGCGGTGAAACCAAGCCCTTATTACTTTTAGGAAACCGTACCTGACCGCCGTGCATATGACCTGAGAGAATAAGGTCAAAGCCGTTATGGTTTACGCATTCAAACAAGTTCGCGCGGTGGAACAGAAGTATGTCATAACCGTCATAATTACTTATTTTTGACAAAAATGACTGAATATTATCCGCTGCCTTAGAGCTATTTAATGTAAAAGGGTCGTCAATACCGGACAGAGATATTTCACTGTCTCCTTTTTTTAGGAGGACGCGCTCATTGTGGAGCGTTCTGACTCCGGCGCATTCGGTTTCCTTTTCAAATTTCTCATAATCGCCGCGCCAGAGGTCATGGTTACCTGTCACGGCATACACAGGAGCAATATCCGAGAGATGCTCGCATAGTCTGACGGCGGGCAAGAAGCTGCCTTTATCGTCAGCCAAATCGCCGGTTGAAACTATAATATCCGGTTCTTCGTTTCGTATCTCGCTTATAAGTCCCGGAACGCTGTCGCAATGATAATCGGATATGTGCGCTATTTTAAAACCGTTGAATGATAATGGTATTTTTTTCGATGATATATTATAATGCGTGACCTCAAGTCTGTTGTCAAGCCCCTTTACTATGCATAACGCTCCGCCCGTAAATGCGGCGGCTTTTATTATTTTTTTCACGTCAAGATTCCTTTCTGTCGTAATTATAGCGGTGTAAATTTTAGCGCTTATTTTTCGCGCTTAAGGTTATTATATCATAACTGCAAGCACGCAACGTGTGCGCAGCGTTGTGATACAATGTTCTCCAGAGTGTCCAAATCTATGATTTGGGTAACACTCTGAGGTTATTATACCACTAAATTTTAATAAAAACCACTATTTTCATTGAAAAATGAAAATAAAAATGGTATTATATATGTTAGATATTAAATAGATGGGAGAAAAAGGAAATGATAAGACATATTGTAATGTGGAAAATGGCGCCGGCAGAAGATAAAGAGGAAAAGGCAATTGCAATCAAGGAAAATCTTGAGGCGCTTATTGATAAGATAGATGTTATAGAAAATATCGAAGTAGGACTTAATTTTAATGATACTGAGTCAGCCTCAGATGTGGTGCTTGTTTCAACGTTTAAAACGGTTGAGGACCTGAACGAATATCAGAATCACCCGGCGCACAAGGCTGTCGGAGCAACGTATGTCCGTCCTCATGTGGCTGAAAGACGCGTGTGTGATTACGAGTTTTAATATTGTATTTTTTGTCTGAATGTGTTAGAATATACAGTTAGGAAATACTTTTAGGAGAATGATAAATGGCAAAACTGATTACGAAGGAACAAATGGCTGAGCAGCAAAGCTTTATAATGAAGCTGAAGCAGGAAAATATGAGCTATGCCCAGAAATACGGACACGCGCGCTTAGCTCTTACCGAAACCTACGGCTGTCAGCAGAATGAAAACGACACTGAACGCATACGCGGAATGCTTAAAGAGGCGGGATTTGAGTTTACCTTTGACAGCAATAAGGCAGACGTTGTTATATATAATACCTGCGCGGTAAGAGAAAATGCGGAGCAGAAGGTTTTTGGCAGGCTCGGAATTCTGAAGCATATCAAGGCGGAACGCCGTGATATGATAATAGGCATATGCGGCTGTATGGTGCAGCAGGAGCATATTACGGAGAAGATAAAGAGCGTGCATGACCATGTAGACCTTGTGTTCGGCACACACGCGCTTTACAAAATGCCGGAATTGCTGTATAAGGCTATGACGGAAAAAAAGACGGTTGTTGATATAGAGTCGAGTGACGGTTCTATTGCCGAGGATATCCCGATTATGCGAGATGACACGAAAAAAGCATGGGTATCTGTAATGTATGGCTGTAATAATTTCTGCTCATACTGTATAGTGCCGTATGTTCGCGGACGCGAAAGAAGCCGTACGCCCGAAGCGGTTATAAACGAGGTGAAGGAGCTTGTCGCGAAGGGGTGTACCGAGATTGCTCTGCTTGGTCAGAATGTCAATTCCTACGGAAAAGACCTTGATATTGAAATAGATTTTGCCGATCTTTTACGTATGGTAAACGATATTGACGGAGTTAAAAGAATACGGTTTATGACATCGCACCCGAAGGACTTAAGTGATAAGCTGATACAGACAATGGCGGAATGTGACAAGGTGTGCAAGCAGCTTCATCTTCCGTTCCAGGCAGGCTCGGATAAAATCCTTGCCCAGATGAACAGAAAGTACACAAAGGAAGAGTACCTTCAAAAAATAGAGAAGGTGAAAAAGGCTATACCTGAAATATCACTTTCAACAGATGTGATAGTCGGATTTCCGACCGAAACAAACGAGGATTTTGAGGATACTCTTGATATTCTGAGAAAGGTGGAATTTGATAATATCTTCTCATTTATATATTCAAGACGCGAAGGAACACCTGCCGCGAAGCTTGACTTTGTATTGACGGAGGAGGAAATCCATAATAACTTTAACCGTCTTTTGGAGGTTCAGAATGAAATCTCAAAACGGAAAAATGAGGCGTATGTCGGACGTATTGAAGAGGTGCTTGTGGACGGCGCAAGCAAGAATGACAAGAACACACTTTCCGGAAGATGTAAGAGTTCAAAGATAGTGAACTTTAAGGGCGATGAATCGCTCATAGGAAAATATATAAACGTAAGAATCACCGAGGCGCACACATGGAGCTTAAACGGTGAAATTGTTACAGAATAGAAAGGATAAGGAAAATGAACGAAATATTTGAAAAGGCAAGAGAGCTTGGAGAACTTATACAGGCAGGCGAGGAAATGAAGAAGGTAAAGAACCTTGAAATTTTACAGGAGAATGATGACGCGGCGCAGGAATTGTTAAGAGAATTCAACATGCAGAGAATGAATCTTGCGCGTGATATGCAGTCGGGTAAGGTTTCCAGAGAGGATGCCATACAGCAGAATAACGAGGCTTTTGACGCTATGCTTGAAAAATCTGAGACAATCAAGAACTACATTGAAGCGAAAAAAGATTTCGATGCAATCGTTAACCAGGTAAATCAGATTCTTAATTTCTATATTACGGGACAAGACCCGAACTGCACGCATGATTGCAGCACCTGCGGCGGCTGCCATTAAAAAGACTCATAATTTGCCCCTATCGAATTTTTCGCCTGCACTTGCGTACCGATGTACGCGGCGGCAGACGATAAAATCCGATATGACCTAAATTCTGAGCTTTTTAAATAATAGGGAAATAATTTGCCCCTATCGAATTTTCGCCTGCGCTTGCGTACCGATGTACGCGGCGGCAGACGATAAAATCCGATATGACCTAAATTCTGAGCTTTTTAAATAATAGGGAAATAATTTGCCCCTATCGAATTTTCGCCTGCACTTGCGTACCGACGTACGCGGCGGCAGTCGAGAAAATCCGATATGGTCTGAATTCTGAGCTTTTTAAAATAGATAAAAGGAGACAATAAAGATGCCAAAAGAGCAAATGACTCCGATGATGGTACAATATCTGAAAACGAAAGAGGAATACCCGGACAGTATTTTATTTTACCGTCTGGGTGATTTCTATGAGATGTTTTTTGATGATGCGATAAAAGCGTCAAGAGAGCTTGAAATAACGCTGACGGGGAAGGACTGCGGACTAAGTGAGCGCGCGCCGATGTGCGGCGTGCCTTTTCATAGCGCTTCGGTTTATATTGCGAAGCTGATTGAAAAGGGCTATAAGGTTGCCATATGCGAGCAGGTAGAAGACCCGAAAATGGCGAAGGGGATAGTAAAGCGCGAGGTTATACGCGTTGTAACTCCCGGAACGGTTGTTGATGAGGAGCTGCTTGATGAAAAGACAAATAATTATCTTGCGGTTATATACGGTAAGGATGACACATACGGCTTTGCTGTATCTGATATCTCTACGGGTGAAATGTACACCACACAAATTCAGGGCGCTGATGAAATAATGAGCGAGATTGCGCGCTATGAGCCTAAAGAAATAATTATAAACAGCGGCGCGGCGGAAAGAATTGCCGGACAGATAGAGCTTCGTTTCAGAATATGCCCCAATGAAAGCGGCGATGAATTTTTTGAAAATACGTATTATGAAAGCAAAATATTGCACCAGTTTTCAAAAGAAGCATTACAGGATATAAAGCTTCATGATAAGCCGTATGCACTGTACGCATCGGGCGCAATGCTCACGTATTTAGAGCATACCCAGAAAACAAGCCTTACATATCTTAATACCATCACAACGTATGAAACGAATCAGTACATGGATATTGATATAAACACGCGCCGTAATCTTGAAATCACTGAAACCATGCGCGATAAGACAAAAAAAGGCTCGCTTTTATGGGTGCTGGACAATACACAGACCTCGATGGGCGCGCGTCTTTTAAAGCAATGGGTGGAGAAGCCGCTTATAAACACGGTGGAGATAAACAAGCGTCTTTACTCCGTTAAAGAGCTTCATGATAATATGATTCTCCGTGACGACCTTACCTCGGCTCTTTCGGGAACCTATGACATATCAAGAATAATAAGCCGTTTGTCACTGGGAACGGTTACGCCGAGGGATTTAATCGCGCTTAAAATGACGCTTTTAAAGCTTCCTGAACTGGAATATGTTTTAAGCTCTGTAAAGTCGCCTATGCTTAGCGAAATGCGTAAGAATTTTGACCTGCTGGAGGATGTCGCGTCACTGCTTGAGAGAGCGATTGCAGATGAACCTTCGGCTTTCCTGCGTGATGGTAACGTCATAAAAGAAGGATTTCACGAAGAAATTGATAAATTGCGCCGTGCTATGCGCGATGGAAAACAGTGGCTTGCATCGGTTGAAAACGAGGAGAAGGAGAAAACAGGCATTTCCAAATTGAAGGTTGGATATAACAAGGTGTTCGGCTACTATATTGAGGTGACAAAGTCGAACATAAAGGATGTGCCTGATTACTACATAAGAAAACAGACGCTTGCAAACTGCGAAAGATATATAACGCCGAAGCTTAAAGAAATTGAAAATACAATACTCGGCGCGTCAGAGAGAGTTCTGACGCTGGAAAGCTATGTGTTTGAACAGGTACGCTCTGAAGTGGCAAAGAAAATTGAACGCTTAAAAAGAGCGGCGGCTATAATAGCGAAAGCAGACACTTTATTATCGCTTGCTATTGCCGCGGCAAAGAATAATTATGCTATGCCTGAGGTGACTGAAAACGGCAGAATAGAAATATCAGACGGCAGACACCCTGTTGTTGAGAAAATGTCGAGAAAGACGATGTTTGTCCCTAATGACACGCATCTTAATACTGATGACGACAGAATGCTTATCATAACAGGACCTAATATGGCGGGTAAGTCCACATATATGCGTCAGGTTGCTCTGATAACGCTTATGGCGCAGATAGGAAGCTTTGTTCCCGCGGCATCGGCGCAGATAGGAGTTGTGGACAAGATTTTCACGCGTGTCGGCGCATCTGATGATATCGCGTCAGGTCAGAGCACGTTCATGCTTGAAATGACAGAAGTAAGCCACATCTTAAAGAATGCAACGGAAAAATCGCTTATTATACTGGATGAAATAGGACGCGGCACGAGTACCTTTGACGGACTTTCAATAGCATGGTCTGTGGTAGAGTATGTTCATAATAAGCGTAAAATCGGCGCTAAGACACTTTTTGCTACTCATTATCACGAGCTGACCGAGCTTGAAAACGAGCTTGAGGGTGTGAAGAACTACCGTATTGCCGTAAAGAAACGCGGTGATGATATAACATTTTTGCGAAAAATTGTTCGCGGCGGCGCAGATGACAGCTACGGTATTGAAGTGGCTGCTCTCGCGGGTGTGCCTAAGGAAGTTATAAACGGCGCAAAAAAGATTTTAAGCCGTATAGAAAATAATGAGGAAGTTGCAGAGCATACGAAGAAGGCTCCGGAAATTACAAATCAGATTGGATTTGCGGATAATGCCGCAAGTGAAATTAAAGAAGAGCTTAAAAATATGGATGTGACTACATTCACGCCTATTGAGGCCATGAATAAGCTTTATGAGCTTGCCCAAAAAGCAAAGGAAATCTGATAGGATACATGAAAGGGACATAAAAACAATGGGTAAAATTCATATATTAGATACCGAGGTTTCAAATAAGATAGCCGCGGGCGAGGTTGTTGAACGTCCCGCGAGCGTTATCAAGGAGCTTGTCGAAAACAGTATTGACGCGTCGGCAAGCCTTATAACAGTTGAAATAAAAAAAGGCGGCAGCACATATATGCGCGTCAGTGATAACGGAACCGGCATGAGCGCCGATGACGCTAAGATATGCTTTCTTCGTCATGCGACGAGCAAGGTGGAAACGAGCGATGACCTTGACGCTATCTATACATTGGGTTTCCGCGGCGAGGCGCTTTCCAGCATAGGAGCGGTTTCGGAGGTAGAGCTTTATACAAAGCGTGTTGAGGATGAAACCGGTGTTTGCGTAACATGCAGAGGCGGTGAAATACTTTCCTCAGACGAGGCGGGTATACCGGAGGGAACTTCGATTACAGTGGAAAATCTGTTTTTCAATACTCCGGCAAGACGTAAATTTCTTAAGAAGGATGCTACTGAGACGGGATATATAACAGATATAATGACGAGGTTTGTTTTTGCGCATCCTGAGATTTCATTCAAGCTGATAGTGGATGATAAGGAAAAATTGTTTTCTCCCGGTGACAGCTCACTTAAAAACGCGGTATACACCGCATACGGTAAGGACTATGCAAACGGTACTATACCGGTGGAGTATGAAAATAGCGGTATAAAGCTTACGGGACTTATCGGAAAAGGCACTCTTGCAAGACCTAAGAGAAACTATCAAAGTTTTTTTGTTAACAGAAGATATATAAACAGCAGGACTATCATTGCGGCGTTGGAAAATGCGTATAAAAATCAGATAATGATAGGCAAATTCCCAATGGCGGTATTGAATATTGAGATAGAACCGTCGCAAATTGATATAAACGTGCATCCAACTAAGCTGGAAGTCAAATTCTCTGACGAAAAGGCGATATATGACACCGTGTATTACGGAGTAAAGAGCGCGCTATATGCAATACCGAATGTTCCGAAGATTGAAAGGAATGAGGCAAAGGAAGAAAAGCCGTTTAAAACAGAGGAATTTAAACGCGACGAGAGTAAGGAACAGCTTACCCTGTCCGATATGGCTGATGCGCTTCCTAAAAATATGATGAGACGTCCCGAGACTCCGTCATATAACCCGCGTGAAAATCATTTTCTGAAGAAAAGCGAAAATATAAAAGATAATAGGGACACTAAAATCGCTGCAAAAAAACCGCAGCCGATACCGGAAATAAAAAAGAGAGATTCATTTGATGAAATTCCTGTTTGGCAAAGCGCTTCTCTGGCAACTCCACCAAAAAAGCAGGAGCCGATTTTCCCTGTGAAGGACATTAAGGAAACAGCGCCGGTTGAGGAATATAATGAAAGCAACGAAACAGTATTCACGGATGAATATTTTGAAATAGTCGGCCAGGTATTTAATTCATTCATAATAGCCGAGAAGGGCGATGAAATGATGTTCATTGACCAGCACGCGGCGCATGAAAGACTCAAATATGAGGAGCTTCTCAGTGAAATTAAGGAGAGACCTATTCTTTCCCAGATGCTTATTGAGCCTGTGATTGTAAATCTCGCGCCGGGTGAAATGTCCGCGTATCGTGATAATAAACAGCTTTTTGATAAAATGGGTTTTGAAGCGGAGGAGTTTGGCGATGACTCCGTGATAGTCAGATGCGCGCCCGGAGAGGTTGAAATGGGTGAGGTTGAACCGCTGCTGCTTGAGCTTATTGCGCAGAGTGAGGAATTAAAGAAGGAGCTTATAACAGATAAATATCAGAGACTGCTTTATACTATCGCCTGTAAGTCAGCAGTTAAGGCTAATATGAAAATGAGTACAATGGAAATGGAAGCGCTCGTGAGAAACGTCTTAAGGCTCAAAAATATCAACACCTGTCCGCACGGCAGACCGATTATTATCACAATGAGCAAAAAGGAAATCGAAAAGGAGTTTAAGAGAATTGTCTGAAATCCCACTTATAGTTGTGGCAGGTCCTACTGCCTCAGGTAAAACAGGACTTGCTATAGAAATCGCGAATTACACAGACGGCGAAATAGTCAGCGCGGACAGTATGCAGATATATAAGTATATGGATATAGGTTCAGCAAAGCCTACTCAGAAGGAAAGGGCAAGAGCTGTTCATCATCTGATAGACTTTGTTGACCCTAAGTCTGATTTCAGTGTCGCGGATTATACCGTTCTGGCGCATGATATAATAGCGGACATAACGCGCCGTGGCAAGATGGCGGTAATGGTCGGAGGCACGGGACTCTATATAAATTCTGTGGTAAATGACGTAACATTCGGAGAAACAGACACAGATTATGAACTGAGAGAAAAGCTTATGAATGAAGCGCAGGAAAAAGGAAGCGATTATTTGCTTCATATGCTCAGGGAATTTGACGAGGTATCAGCAAACAGGCTTCATCCGAATAATTTAAGGCGGATAATCCGCGCGATTGAGTTTTATAAGACCACAGGCAAGCCTATTTCCGAGCATCAGGAGGAAACGAAGAAAAAGAAGAGCAGATATAATCCTCTTATGATGTGTATAGATTGGGACAGACAGGTTCTGTATGACAGGATAAACCAAAGAGTTGATATAATGCTTCGGGAAGGACTTGTAGACGAGGTGAGACGTCTTCAGGAAATGGGCTTAACAAGAGATATGAATTCCATGAAGGGGATAGGATATAAGGAAACTATGGACTACCTTGACGGTTCGGTTACACTTGACGAGGCGGCGGAGGCGATAAAACAGAATTCGCGCCGTTACGCAAAGCGGCAGCTCACATGGTTTCGGCGTGATGAAAGGATACATTATCTGAACAGTGATAATGCATTTGAAGAAGCAAAAAAATTGATTGATGATTTTTTAAATAAAAAACAGGGACACTAAATATTTAGTGTCCCTGTTTTTTCGTTAATCATTATTTTCTGTATCGTGAATTTGAGCCTTTCGTTTCCCTGTCAACGCGTTCCGTGCGTGACGCGTTTCTGTTCGGAGTGCGTTTGCCTGTTTCATTATCAGGGAAGTTGTGCTGTCTTTGACGTTTTAACTGTTGTATTCTCTTTTGTCTTTCAATCTTCTTTTTTCTCTGACGCGCAAACATCATTATAAGAATGAGTATAATAACCGGCACAAAGAAGAATGGGCTTATTATAACTTTGAGAATAATATGGAAAATATGAAGAAGATTATTTCTTTCAACATCGTTTGTCGCTATAAGATTTGCAGAGCCTACGGGAATGTCATTGTAGTAATATGTTACAGTGCCCAGTGTGTCCCCCTTTGTGATTGGCGCGGCAATCTTTTCGGGCATATCGAATACGGGTTTTACCAGATCTGCATTTCCATCCTTGTTGGAAATAAGCGCTGACACATCCGCATCGACTGTAATAGCGACCCGCATATCATTTTTTGCCTCATAAACCTTGGAATCGTTGACTATATCGCCAACGGTGGCAAGCGTCTTGTTCGCATAATTATCAAATCCGAAATCAAACAGATGTCTTGAATCGACATATGAATATGCCTGCTCTTTAGTGTCAACATTGGCACAGTTCATTACAACTGCCATAAGTTCCGTTCCGTCATATGCTGCCGCAGAAACAAGACAATAACCTGCCTGAGATGTAGAGCCTGTTTTTATGCCTATTGCGGGCGGATAATAATGGTAAGTTGAGCGTATTGTGGACAGGAAGAGGTTTGTGTTTGTGAGTATACGCTCTGTTGTGTATTTATTTGTAGGATCGATGTGATAATTTACTGTTTTTACTATCTCACGGAACTGTTCATTTTTCATTGCGTACTTTGCAAGAATTGCAATATCGCGCGCTGTGGTATAATGATTATCGTCATGAGCGCCGCATGGATTTACAAAGTGTGTGCCGGTCATTCCAAGCTCCTGAGCCTTTTGGTTCATCACATTTGCAAAACCTTCTATTGAACCTGCCAGATGAACAGCTATTACATTTGCGGCATCGTTAGCGCTGTGTATAAGCATACCGTTAACAAGCTGTTCCATAGTAAGCTCTTCGCCGACTAATATACCCATCGCGCTGTCCTCAAGGGTGATAGTTTTAAGCGCATCGTATGTTGCTGTCACAGTATCGCTCATATTTCCCATTTCAAGTGCAAGTATACCTGTCATGATTTTTGTGACGCTGGCAGGATAAACCTGCTTGTCCAGATTCTTGCTGTATAAAACACGACCTGAACCCATATCCATGAGCAGGGCAGATTCTGCGTGAGAAACGTCAGGAGGAGTAAGAGTAGGATCCTCCATTGTCATTCCGGCTTCAAGCTGTGTGCTTGCGGTACTGGATGTTGTATTCTCTGTATTGGATTCTGATTCACTGTCTTCATCATCAGACTCACTATCCTCGTTTTCCTCATCGTCCTCATCTTCGTTATCGTCTTTATTATTATCCTGTTTTTTTGGCGCAGGAGTTACAGTTTCACCGTCAGAATTTACTGTTTTCGTTGTCCCGTCAGGAGAAGTAACGGTCGATGTCTGGTTGTCGGGAGTAGGGGACGGGGCCGCGAACGAATATGAGAGCGGTGCCAAAATCGTAAATACGGCGATAATCAAAGATATAATCTTTTTCCTATTCATTATTTAATCATTGCCTCCATAAAAAATATCAAAAATATTGTCTGTTTTACTATTATACCGAAATAAAGATTACAATACAATAAAATTTTCGTTAAATTTGTAAAATAATATCATGAAAAATATGAAGAAATTAACAACTATTATTGAAAATTCGTAAAAATATGGTATACTATATATATAGATAAAGCATGAGGTACAAAAGATGGTTGTTTTAAATAAAAAATCGAAGATAATTGTTGCCGCTGCAATATTTATAGCTGTTGCGGCTGCCGGATATATAATTGAAAAATTTGAAAAGGATGCATTTATAGTTGAAACAGTTGCGACAGAGGATGCTGTTTCATATACTTCTGACAGCGCGATGGAGATAAACGGAAAAATAAATATTAATTCCGCCGGGTCTGAAGAGCTTGTAAAACTCAGCGGCATAGGAGAGGCGTCTGCTGAAAAAATAATAAGCTACAGAGAGGAACACGGAGCGTTCGGGACAATAGAAGAGATAATGAAGGTTCCGGGTATCGGCGAGAAGAAATTTGAAGAATTCAAAGAAGATATATGTGTTGAATAATTTATATGTTATGATTTGTGCCGCAATGCGGCAGAATGGAGATTAAGATGAAAATATTGGTTGTAGATGATGAAAAGCTTTTGGTAAAAGGAATAAAATTTAATCTTGAGCAGGAGGGATACAGTGTTATCACCGCATTCGACGGTGAAGAGGCAATTCGTCTTGCTCATGACGAAACGATTGATCTTATACTGCTTGATCTGATGCTGCCAAAGGTAGACGGATTCACGGTATGCAGAACGGTACGCGGTTTTTCTAATGTGCCGATAATAATGGTAACGGCGAAAAGCGAGGATATTGATAAAATTCTGGGACTTGAATACGGCGCTGATGATTATATAACCAAGCCGTTTAATATCCGTGAGGTTACAGCGAGGATAAAGGCGATACTGCGCCGTGTGAATCCGGATCCGAGGAACGAGAAGGACAAATTGATTATCTCCGGAGATATAACTCTTGATTATAATTTCAGACGTGTTACGATAAACGATAACCTGATTGAGCTTACGGGTAAGGAATTTGATCTTTTAGAGCTGTTTCTCCGTAACCCGGGAAAGGTGTATACAAGGGAAAATCTTCTTGATATAGCATGGGGATTTGACTATCCGGGCGATGTGAGAACAGTGGACGTGCATATCAGAAGGCTTCGGGAGAAGATTGAGAAAAATCCTGCGGAGCCGTCTTATATAAGAACAAAATGGGGTGTTGGATATTACTACAAAAAAGACTAAACTCAGGGATAAAATAAAAAATGTCACAGGCTCAATGCGTTTTATGATGATTGCGACCTATCTTGCAATTATAGTAACAACGCTTGTTTTGATGTGTATTTACATAATAGGATTGCTGAGTGAAAATCTGTATTCGGGAGAAACAATAAATATGTTTGCCAAAGCGAATATTATTTCCGAAACGATTTCAGAGGTCTGGGGTGATAATCCTTCGATAACCGCGACTGAAAAGTTTGCCGAGGTTGTAGAAAACAGCCTTGCGGGAACGAATATAAGAGGTGTGGTAACGAATACGTCATATACGGTGCTTTATGACACAAACGAAGAATCACAGCTTCTGGGTAAGGTTTTTATGCGTGATGTTCTGAAAAGAGCGCTTGACGGTGAGCAGACGGATCAGATGACGAATACCGAAAATGATATGCGTCTTATAAGCGTAGCAGTGCCCGTGAAAAAGAGCGGTGTTATCATAGGCGGCGTATATCTCGCAATGCTTGTGAACACCATTGATGATACAATTAATTCCACACGCACAAGCCTCATTGTTTTCAGTGTACTGATTATTATTCTTATAGGAATGCTGAGCCTTGGTATGAGTTATATTATAACATCTCCGTTTGAGGAATTCACGGCTGTCGCGCGTGAGATTTCAAAGGGTAACTTCTCTAAACGCGTTAATATAAAAGGACGCAGCGAGATTGTGCAGATGGGTGAAACGCTTAATTATATGTGTGATGAATTAGAGCTTTTGGAGGAAAAACGCCGTAAGTTTGTTTCTGACGCCTCTCACGAACTGAAAACGCCAATGGCAGGTATAAAGCTTATATGTGACAGCCTTGTCGCAGCGGAGAATACAGACCCTGAAATGGTTAAGGAATTTCTCTCGGATATGTCAGATGAAGTGGACAGATTGACGAGAATCGTTGAAAGACTTCTTGTGCTCACTAAGCTTGACGTTGGAGCGTCCTCTCTCAAGCTTGAGGAAAATGACGTGAAGACGTTGATAAACCAGGTAGTAAAGAAGCTTACTCCGATTGCAACAGTTAAGGATATCGTTATATATACCGATTATCACGATATCGATTTTGAGCCGATGATTATGGATTACGATAAGATTTATGAGGCGATTTATAATATTTCGGATAATGCCATAAAGTATTCACCGGATGGCGGTTTTGTCCATATAGATGTCAACGTGGAAGGTAAGTATCTTACGATACGCATTGAGGATAACGGACCCGGAATACCGGATAGTGAGCGTGACAGAATATTTGAACGTTTCTACAGGCTTGACGATTCACGCGCGCGTGACACTGGCGGCACCGGTCTTGGTCTTGCTATAGCAAGAGAGGCAGTGCATATGCACGGCGGAACGATTGAAATTAATAATGCGGGCGAGATTGGAAGCATATTCACTGTAAAACTCCCGTATAAGACAAAGCGCGCAGAGAGAAGCTAAGAAGGGAGTCAGTATATGAATAATCGAAAGGTGTTTATACCGGCGGTAGCTATTATTGCCGTTATTATAGCTGTGATAATATTTTTTATTGTCAGAGATGATTATAACAGTCAGAAATACAACGGTGAACTGTATTTCTTTAATGACTCTGCCACGGCGATTGAGGCGGAAAGCAGGGAAATTAAATATAAGGATAATCAGGACCTGGCAGAGGAAATTATAAAGGCGTTGATGAAGGGTCCTGAAAGCGGACGTCATCTTCGGATAATAGAAAGAAACGCAGATTTGCTTTCTGTAAGCGGCGTAGATACGAGAAGCGCTCTCGTGAATTTTTCAGGTAACTTCATAACGGGAGACAGTACAAAGGATATTCTGGCGGTATATGCAGTGGTAAAGTCGCTTTGCGCGACAGATATTATCGACAGTGTGAAAGTGGTAATTGAAGGAAAAGATTTGTCAACAAGTGATGGTTCCATTATCGGATATCTGAGTAATCAGGATATAAATCTTCCCGGTGATACATACACGAGTGAAAATCGTGAAGTGACGCTGTATTTCCCTGAAAGGGGACTGGGAAAGCTGCAAAGAGAGGTGCGGAATATAAAGGTCACAGATCAGCAGCCGATAGCTCAGTATATAATAAATGAGCTTATAAAAGGAAGCAATAATGAAGAGCTTACATCGGCGCTCAGTAAGGACACGGTGCTTTTAAGCGTGGAAACATCGGACAATATCTGTTTTGTCAACTTTAAGTCGAGCTTTCTCGATAAAAATTCCGGCGCGGCTGACAAAGAAAAAATGGTTATTTTCTCAATTGTGGATTCTCTTACAGAGCTTTATAATATAGAGCGTGTGCAATTTTTAATGGACGGCAAAAAGGTCGATATGTTCGGAAATATAAACATAGGCAGCATGTTCGGCAGAGATGAAAGCTTAATTGCGAATTGAGTGTCAAAAGAAAAAAATCGGAACGTTAAAAAGATTTAACGTTTCGATTTTTGACTTTTGACACTCAATTTTAGTTTTCCTGGTTTTCGTCTTTTCGTGCCACAGTTATAAGATGCAGAGCATCGTTAAGCAGTGTTTCGAGGAGCGGTATATATTTCTTGTCCACGTTGTCTATTAATTCATAAATCCGTCCTTTTCGCTCGATGGGTTCTTTCCCGAGAATAACATAGTCGCATGATATTCCGAGACATTCGCATAATTTTTTCAGTGTTGTAAACGACATTCCCTTTTTCCCGCTTTCGATGTTAGCTAAAAACTGTGGTGATATATCAACAAGCTCCGCAAGCGTTTCTCTTGTATATTTAAAACTTTTACGTTTTTCCTTTATCCTTGCTCCAATCTCAACATTTATATCTTTTTTCATTCTAACCCTCCCTTTTTAATCATCTATCAGATTTATTTTAGTATAATCCAATAGTATAAAAAATAATCTAATAGGACTTGACAAAATAACTCCAATAGAATAAAATAAAATATATTTTTAATAGATAGGAGAAATGTATAATGAACAAATTCAAAAAAATTGTCGCAGTAATATGTGCTACGGCAGCAATGGCAACAACAGTCGCATCTGCAATAGATGTAAACGTGAACAATACCCGCATGAGCTTTGACGTTGAGCCGTGTATCATGAATGAAAGAACCATGGTTCCGATGAGGGCAATTTTTGAGGTGCTGGGTGCAAACATTGACTGGAACGGTGACACGCAAACTGTTACAGCGACAAGAGGGAGCGATAAAATATCTCTGACGATAGGTTCAACTGTTATGACAGTAAACGGAACCAAGAAAACGCTTGACAGCGCGCCTGTTATGGTGGACAATAGAACACTTGTTCCGGTGCGCGCAATTTCCGAAGCGTTGGGCAGCAATGTTTCATGGGACGATGCATTGAAGACAGTTAACATTACTGATAATAGCGGACTTGTAGATTTAAGTGTTACAAATAAATATGCGCCGGCATGGAAAACGGCGTACTCTGATTTTCTTAACAGCAAAAAAAGTGAATTTAATAAAGGAAAATTTAAGCTTATTTATTTGAATGACGATGACATACCGGAAATCGCTATATCAGATGGAATTGTTAATATGAGCACTGTATACTTATACACCTATACGAATAGTGGTATTGCGAAGATAGACTGGGAAAACGTTTCCACCGTAATCAGAATAAGCGGTTCTTTAAAATATAAGGAAAGAACCGGACTGTTTGCTTTAGAGGGAAGTTATAACGGCGGCTACGGAAAAAGAGATATTTTATCATGGAATGGTGGAATGCCGTCGATTGAGCATGAATTTGAAATGCAGATGGATTTGATGCCTAATGTTGTAACCTACAAATGGGTAGGCTATAAATGGAATGGTGACTATGTATCAGAGGATGCTTACAGAGGTGAATGGGAACGCATGACTGCAGATTATAAGACATTTTCATATAATACGGGAACAGGACTTACCAGCGCAAATATCAAGTCAGCTTTGGGATTATAAGATGAGGATGACATAAAGAAAAGAAGAATATTAAGTGTTATAACTACAATATCTATCTTGGCAATGTTCATATTGCCGACACCGACAAAAGCCGAGCTTATTTCGGGTGTAAACTTCACTGATAAAATGAAAGCAGATTTTGCTGATTATTGATTATGCATAAATGATTTTGACCAGTCTACAGTTTCAAGCAACAAATTTGCTCATGAGTTTGTAGCCAGACATTATACTTCGGATAAGTATCCGTTTGTATAATTTTCGATGGAAGAAACAGCGAAGAAGTTTGAACAGCGAAATGGCTTTTATGGAAGAATAAGAAAAGTGAGCGATACAGAGGCTTTATTTAAGCTGTTATTTGGTGTCAATATGGCAGACTCAATTGGTCCATATGTAGGATATAATAAATGAATAATTATTTTTAGGAGAGTGATTATAATGAACCAACTAAAAAAAGTTGTCGCGGTAATATGCGCTGCGGCATCAATAACGGCAGCTTCCGGTTCTGTAATGGCTGCGAATTGGAGCCGGGATAACGGAAAAATAGACGTTAATATCAACGGTAAGTATCTTGATTTTGATGTTAACCCTATCATGCACAATGACAGAGTAATGCTGCCAATGAGAAAAATATTTGAAAGTATCGGAGCGAGTGTTGACTGGGATGAAAATACAAAGACGATAACTGCTCTGAAAGACGGTAAAACAATTAAGCTTACTATAAGCAGAGGTGAGATGTTTGTAAATGGTGAAAGTGTTGCGCTTGATGCCCCTGCTATGATGGTAGGAGACAGAACGCTTGTTCCGGTAAGAGCGGTATCAGAGGCTTTGGACGCATCAGTTGCGTGGTTTGGTCATGGACAGGATATTGTCACAATCAGCACATACGATTTTACTTGTGCGGATGCAATACAAGCTGTTCGGAACCTATATAAGAGTTACACTTGGCATGATTTCACAGATGCGGAAATAGATGCTCTTAACCTTGAAATTTATGATATACGTTATGTGGACTACCTGAAAAAAACTGTTTATAATGTTGTGCATAACTGGGGTTTGCGAGATGAGGAAGGTAATGAGCTTGGTGGCGCGCATTATATTAATGTAAAAACGGGTGAATCTGTCGGTGGAGCGGGTTGATATAGTGTGACAAATCTGAACATGCTGTAAGCGAAGAAGTATATCAATAAAAATAATTGGCGTTTGGCGATTATAAAAATCATATTAAGTAATCATAACCACCAGTGAACTGGTGGTTTGCTCAGCCCCTAGAAGGGGCAGCACTTGCTTACCCCCTAAAGGCGGTATTGAAAATTTGACATCGCATTACTATCACGGGCGGCCATCTACCG